>JAOZOO010000038.1:0-22009 GCA_029933225.1 Bacteroidales bacterium
TTTTCCGGAGGCATCTTTTTGGTGTTGTGCCTGCCACCGATGGAAAACGCTGCATATTTCCGTTTCAGCTCGGGATGGATATCGACCGGATTGACTTTGTCTTTCCCGGGAATGTAATATTCAAGGCCTTTCCCGTCATTTGTTACTCCCAGCGGTTTCACCGCTTCAAAATAACGGTCAACGATGTGAACATCCGGCAGCCGGTTGATTTTGAAATTAACAAGCAACCATTTTTCTTTGTTATATTTCGGGAAGGTGCCCGACGGTTTGCCAAGCCCTTTGCGTACACGTGACGAACGGATGTTTTTCTGAAGGTCCACCACAAAATCATATTCCTCCGAACGCAATTGCGAGATAATGTCTTTCAGGTCGCCGTTCAGTGTATAAACCAGGTCAACATTGGGGTTGTTCTCCGTGATGGAAGCATATTGCGGTTTGGTCAGAACATGAAGCTCGCATCCCAACTGTTTTTTCAGCACCCTGATTACAGGAGTAGTTAATACAATGTCACCAATGGAGCTGAAACGTATGAGGAGGACTTTTTTCAACCAATGAATGTTTGCACAAAATTAGCTTTTTATTTAAACTGATAGAAAAACGACAGCACCAGCGTATCGTTAAACTGGCCGTAACCCCAGAAACGCCAGACATCGCCGGTGGTATTTTTTGACCGGATGTTCAGCAACGAAAAATTATATCTGAAATCGAAGCCGAACCTCTTTTTGATGATGGACCGGATGCCAACATTGAATTGCAAGGTAATTCTTGCCGGCCTGTTATACCCCTGCAGGCCACTTATTTCCTGGTAATCCTTTTCCTCGTAATAACCCATCAGAAACCCGGCAGAGGGCCCGGCTTCGATGATGAACCAGTTAATCTTATACTGATACAGCACGGGCAGTTCCACATAATTTACCCTGAAAAGATACTGGTCGTAATCATTATTATCATAATCGGGATTTTTCCGGCTGCCTTTCTGGAAATATTCAAGTTCAAGCTGCAACCCCGAATGCTTTGTGAATTCCCAGCCCACATACCCCCCGGCAAACAGTCCTGCTTTGTTGAATCCCGAATAGGTGTCGCCGGCCACCTGCGAACCGACAAGTCCGGCCGTCACTCCGCCGTGAAACTGCTGGGCTGTCAGTTGTAAAGAAAATAATAACGGCAGCAAAATAAAAAAGAATACTTTCAACTTCTGTTCCATTCTCCCTGAATTTCGTTGGGTAAAAGTTTTGCGAAAGATAGACAATTATAAAAAACATTCAACCTTCAAATTGTAACATTTCAATATTTGATATTCAGGGAACAGGCTATAAAGGTTGAGTCTTGCTGCCAACTTCACAAATCACCAATCACTATTTGACAACTAATCACTAACCATAAATCTCTTCTCATTTTCCGGTTAATTTAATTTATACTTTTACGGTCTTCAACTTTTTGGGGATATGAAAAAAGATAAATACCGGATTCTTCTGGTTGATGATGAAGAAGATATTCTGGAGTTTCTGGGGTACAATCTGAAAAAAGAGGGATATAAAGTTTACAAAGCGGTGAATGGCCTCGAAGCGGTTGAGAAAGCCAAAGCCAAACATCCCGATTTGATCCTGATGGATGTGATGATGCCTGAAATGGATGGGATAACGGCTGTGCAGGAAATCAGGAAAATACCGAAACTTGAGGAAATTCTCGTCGTTTTCCTTACCGCCCGTTCGGATGATCATTCACAAATAGCAGGCTTTGAAGCCGGTGCTGACGATTATGTCTCAAAACCGGTAAAAATTAAAGTCCTGATGAGTCGCATCCATGCCCTGTTGCGCCGTACTTCCAAAAAAACAGAGGAAAAATCTCTCATTAAAATCAAAGGGCTGGCCATTGATAACGAAAAATATTCGGTTAAGAAAAACGGCAAAGAAATAACCCTGCCGAAAAAAGAGTTCCTCTTACTTAATCTGCTGGCTGGGTCGCCCAACAAGGTTTTCAGCCGCGAGGAAATTCTTTCAAAAGTGTGGGGCGAAAAGGTGGTAGTGGGCGACCGTACCATTGATGTGCATGTGCGAAAAATCAGGGAAAAGATCGGAATGGACTACATCTCCACATTAAAGGGTGTGGGTTACCGGTTTAACGATTGACAGACTGAAAAAAACGATCTGTTTACAAATAATATATTCATGGCAACAAGCAGTCCAAAAACCATAGCATTAATTGATTCCCTGATCATTACGCTGGTAGCTGCTTTGGCGTACCTGCTTTTTTCCTGGCTTTTCTTCCCTTCGTGGCTTTACCTGCTGCCGGTTTTTGTTCTGCCCGTATTTCTCACGTCTTACTTTATCATCAGGTATTCCATAAACAAGTTTATTTACGAAAAGATCACGATTATTTACCGGACGATTGGCCAGCTCAAAACAAAACCCCAGGAGGAGCTGAAGAAAAAGAAATCGGGTGAAGATGTATTGGAGATCGTCAACCAGGCTGTGCTGGAATGGAGCGAGGAACAAAAACAAAAAATTGCCGAACTGAAGAAAATGGCGGATTACCGGAGGGAATTTGTCGGCAATGTATCCCACGAACTGAAGACTCCTATTTTTAACATTCAGGGATATATTCTTACGCTTCTCGACGGCGGGATCAACGATGAAAAGGTCAATATAAAATACCTGAAAAGAGCCAAGAAAAGTGTTGACCGTATGATTGCCATTGTGGAAGACCTCGAAGAAATAACAAAGTTTGAAGCAGGTGAAATGAAGCTGAAAAAGGAAAAATTTGACCTGAATGAACTGGTGCGCGAAGTCGTAGAATACATGGAAATGAAAGCCGGCGAGTACAATGCGGTGCTTACAACTGAAACTCCTTCCAGTCAGGTTTTTTACGCCAATGCGGATAAAAAACGCGTCAGGCAGGTATTGGTCAACCTGATTGACAATGCGATAAAATATGGCGATAAAAAAAGAGGAATGGTGAAAATTTCAATTTTCGATTTTCACGACTATTACCTGACCGAAATATCTGACAATGGTATCGGCATTCCCGAAGAGTATCTGTTCAGGGTTTTTGAGCGGTTTTTCCGTACCGACAAAGCCCGTTCGCGTGAAGCAGGCGGCACCGGCCTCGGGCTGGCCATCGTCAAACATATTATCGAAGCCCATCATCAGAAAATATCTGTAAGAAATAACCCCGAGGGAGGAAGTACTTTTTCGTTTACGCTGGAGAAAGCGTGAAGGAGTGTAGAGTCTGGAGTCTGTGCCAAAGGCATCCCTTCGGGAGAGTCTGGAGTTTCGAGCCAAAAACCTCAGCAATCATTCATCTGCAAAATTTCAATGCACCGATGAAAATCACTTTTATCTTTTATCTTTCTACTTTTATCTTATTTATTAACCCTTATTTCTTCCGCTCTATATTGTAGTTGATCAGCTTTTTCATATTTTGCCTGTAAATGTTATCGGGCAGGCTGTCCAGTATTTCAATAGCTCTGTTGTTAAATTCCTGCATTTTTTTGATACTGTAATCAAAACCGCCGGATTGTTTGATCTGTTGAATGAGCCAGTTCACTTTTTCCGGATTCTCGTTGTCGTTTTTCACAATGTTGATGATCTTCCTTTTTTCGGAGCGTGAAGATTGCTGCAGGAGATAGATCAACGGCAGGGTCATCTTTTTTTCTTTGATGTCAACACCCGTGGGCTTCCCCGAATCGTTTCCGGCCTGAAGGTCGAACAGGTCATCTTTGATCTGGAAAGCCATCCCGGCATTTTCGCCAATACTGTGCATTTTTTTCACCTGTTCTTCGTCATCTGTCACTGAGGCTGCGCCTGTGGCCATGCTTGAAGCCAGCAGGGATGCGGTTTTTTTGCGGATGATCTCATAATAAACCTCTTCGCTGATGTCTAACTTACGGGCTTTCTCAAGCTGCAACAGTTCCCCTTCACTCATGTCTTTCACAGCTTTTGAAATGATCTCAAGCAGGTGGTAATCCTTGTTTTCCAACGCAAGTAACATCCCTCTTGAAAGCAGAAAATCACCGGCCAGCACTGCGATCTTGTTTTTCCAAAGGTAATTTATTGAAAAACGGCCTCGACGCTGGAATGAATCGTCCACTACGTCATCATGCACAAGTGTGGCCGTGTGCATCAATTCGATCATGGTTGCTGCCCGGTAAGTAGCCTCATTGATGTTTCCCAGAATCCCCGCACTGTACATCACAAACATGGGGCGCATCTGTTTGCCCTTTGTTTTCAGGATGTAGCGCATGATCAGGTCCAGAAGGGGAACCTTCGACCTGACCGTTTCACGGAAAATCTTCCGGAACGCTTTGAAGTCCTCTGCTATCGGTGCTTTGATTTCTTTGAGACTAACCATATCAAATGAAAAACCAAATTTAAACCTATTTTTGTAAAAATATTTTACTGCCTGTGATTTTATTTGACAAGATGGTTTTTGGCCCGGTTTACAGCCGGAGGATGGGCGTCTCGCTGGGGATCAACCTGCTGCCCGACGACAGTAAATATTGCAACTTCAATTGTATTTACTGCGAATGTGGCTGGACAAAAAACAACCGGTCCAAACTGGTTTTGCCCAAGAGGGAAATCCTGAAAGAAAAGCTTTCAAAGCGGCTTCAGAAACTGAAAGGCACTCCCGAAGAACCGGATGCCATCACATTTGCCGGTAACGGAGAACCGACCATACATCCGGAATTTGCTGCCATCATTGATGATACCATTGAAATACGTGATAAATATTCACCCCGTTCCATCATCAGTGTGTTGAGCAACGCCAGCATGAACCACAAGCCGGCTGTCAGGAAAGCTTTGCAAAAAGTGGAAATGAACATTCAGAAATTAGACACCGGTATCGAATCCACATTTCATCTGTTAAACCAACCGCTGGGAAATTTAACGATCAGTAAAGTTGTTGAAAACTTATTGTTGTTCAATGGCAAACTCATTGTTCAGACATTATTTGTTCGCGGTAAATACAACGGGCAAACCATCGACAATACCACGCCAGAAGAAATCGCCGCCTGGCTGCCGTTGGTTAAAAAGATCAACCCGCAATACGTGATGATTTATCCCATCGAAAGGGGAACACCAGCCGAGGGACTGGAAAAAATTCCCGAAGCGGAACTGAAGTCCATAGCCGAAAAAGTTGAAGCAGAAGGAATCAAAACAAAGGTTTATTTCTAAACCGAAAGTAAAACTGACTTATTACATCCACTGATTCCGGCGCATCATTAGCAGACAGATAAAAACCTTATCCATTGATTTTTCACTGATTTCCGAATGATTAAAAAGTGTTAAAAATACCCGAAAAATCAGGAAAACATTGTTACTTTGTAAATAAATACTTACTTATGTAGATTGATCATTAAATAAATACATAAAAAGACAGAAAGATTCTATGATATCTTTCCGTTGTGTATTAATTTTATGGCAAAAATCGTTCATAAAAACTACAGCAATGCCGGTAACAATCAACAGAAAATCCATTGTATTTTACCCTGACCCAAGGCGAACCATCGCCCGTTTTTATTACAAAGGCGATGAAAATGCAATCCAGGTCATCAGAAATGTTCTGTTGCTCTCACCCCAGGAAGTTTACTTTGAACTGCAACAGGTATTAAGGGATCACTCCACACGGCACCGCCGGATCACCCAGGTATTTGAAGCCAATTTCAAAAATATTCGCCACCTGTTTGACAAACTGGACGAGGATCCTGAAAAGCTTCCGGTTGACACCCGGTTACTCATCGGTTCTTATTTCACACATGAATATTCTGTAGAAGCTGCCGCATATTTCAACCCTTCCATTGTTGAGCATCCCGACCAATACGGGCTGACAGAAGGACAAAAAAGGATCATCGTCAGTTTCAGGGCAACCGGTGAAGGCCACATTTCATCACTTGTCTTCAGAGAAGGCATCATCGACGCTGATAACAATCTGAGTTTTACAGATCCTGGCGAACTGGATGAAATGCCGGAGGAAGTCAAACGGACCGTTTACAACAAAAAAGCTTTTGCCCGCAAGCTGGATGAAATGAACATCCGCAAAAACATTGTTGACATTGTCCTTTCCAAGTTGAAAAACGAATTTATCTACGGGGATTTGCAGGCCGCCATTGCCGAAACATTAAAAGATGTAACCTTAACGCCAACCAAACGAAAAGTCATCCAGGAGATCAACTGGGTGGCCGATTCACATTATGAGATTACTTTTTCGCTGGATACGGCACTTTCCGAAAGGGTAATATTCCCGATATCATACAGCGAAAGCAACGGTATAGAAGACGCTCGTTTTGTGCGGTTTACAGACGAAAACGGTGAAGTAAATTACTTTGCCACTTATACAGCTTATAACGGATATACCATTCTGCCCAAGCTGATATCCACAAAAGATTTTTATCATTTTAAGGTTTGTCCGCTCAACGGAAAGTATGCACAAAATAAAGATTTGGCGCTGTTCCCGAGAAAGATCAAAGGCAAATACGCCATGGTCGGGCGTTACGACGGGATGAATAATTACATCATGTTTTCCGACAACATCAACCTATGGAAAGAAGCCCGCCTGCTGCAAAAGCCGAAATTTCCCTGGGAATTCATTCAGATTGGCAACAGCGGTTCACCCATCGAAACAAAAGAAGGATGGTTGTTGATCACCCATGGCGTCGGCCCCATGCGCAGATACAGTCTGGGAGCTATTTTACTTGACCTTGACGATCCTGCAAAAGTCATCGGCCACCTGAAGCATACGCTGATGGTTCCCAATAAAAAAGAGCGTGAAGGTTATGTGCCCAATGTCATTTATTCATGCGGATCGATTATTCACAACAACGAACTGATCATCCCTTACGGAATGTCAGATTATGCGTCTTCTTTTGTCACTATCCCTGTTCAAGAATTGCTGGAAGAATTAAAAGACAATCATTAATAATCAAAAGGAACAAAATTTGATGGGCTGATTTTGGGAACTTTTGGTAAAATAAAAACGAGGAAAAATGAAATCGAAATTGGTTTTTATCACTACGTACCCACCGCGTGAATGTGGGATTGCTACATTTACCAGAGACCTCGTCCGGGCTATAAAAAATCAGATGGACGACAGTATCAAAATTGACATTTGTGCTCTGGAAGACGGTGATCAGGGATTTGATTATCCGAAGGAAGTGAACTATGTCCTGGATACAACCAATCCTGACAAGTACATTGAAATTGCCGAAGAACTCAACAATGACAACCAGGTGAGAGCGGTGATGATCGAACATGAATTCGGACTGTTCGGGGGAGAATACGGGAACTATATACTGGAAATGATATTCATCCTTGAGAAACCCATATTTACTACCTTTCACACCATTCTGCCAAAACCCGGTGAAAAACGATTACAAATTGTCAGGTCCATTGCCGATCATTCAAGGGGCATTCTTGTAATGACCGAAAATTCGAAAAGAATATTGATTGACGATTATTTCCTTCCGGAGGAAAAAATTCATATCGTTCCTCACGGAACACACATGGTTTTGTGGAAAAGAAAAGACATGGCCAAGGCACGGTTTGGCATCAGCCATGGACCGATCCTGGCTACATTCGGTCTTCTGGGAAGAAATAAAAGTATCGAAACCGCCATTGAGGCATTGCCGAAGATCAAGAAACATTTTCCTGATGTAAAGTATTTTGTCCTGGGCAAAACTCACCCGGGCCTTGTAAAACATGAAGGGGAAAAATACAGAGAATTTCTCGAAAATCGTGTAAAACAACTTGGACTTGAAGATAATGTACAATTCGTTAACCGCTTTCTTGAACTGGACGAATTACTCGACTATTTAAGCATTACGGATATTTACCTGTTTACTTCGAAAGACCCTAACCAGGCGGTCAGCGGAACATTTTCGTATGCCATGAGCAGCGCCTGCCCGATCATTGCCACACCCATACCCCATGCCAAAGAGCTGCTGACCCAAGATACGGGGATACTTATTGATTTTGAGCAACCTCAACAACTGGCAGAAGCAGCTATCCGTTTACTGAAAGATGATAAACTCCGGGAACGTTTGGGCAGAAATGCTTTTCATAAAACCCGTTACACACTTTGGGAAAATGTTGCCACAAAAGTCATGTCACTGTTCAGACCGTTTATCGAATATTCTAATTTCAGATTTCGTATTCCGCCAATTAATCTGCAACATATTGAACACATGACTACTGAAAGGGGGATAATACAATTTGCCGACATTGACGTTGCCGATACAAGCTCAGGTTATACCCTTGACGACAATGCCAGGGCACTAATCGCACTTACACGTCACTATGAACTTAAACATGAAGTTTCCGATTTACGGTTGATCAATACTTATCTTGATTTTATAATCTATTGCCAGCAGTCGGACGGTAGTTTCATCAATTATGTGGATTATGACGGTTCTATCCCTATGCGGAACAATGTCGAAAACCTGGATGATGCCCACGGCAGGGCAATCTGGGCACTGGGGTATTTCCTTTCCAAAGATATTTTTCAAGACCCGTTGGTTGTGAAAGCAGAAGTCAGCTTACAAAAGGCTTTAAAAGTTATTAAAGATATCCATTCACCGCGGGCAATGTCATACATCATCAAAGGCCTTTATTTTTATAACAAGAAAAAGGAGGACGAAAATAACATAGAGTTAATAAAAACTTTTACGGAACGATTGCTTGAAAATTTCAATAAAGTGGCTGATAAACAATGGTACTGGTTTGAAGAATACATGACTTATGCCAATGCAGTCATCCCCGCCGCCCTGTTGTATGCCTGGAAAGCAACCGGAAACATCAGCTATCATATCATTGCCAAAGCCACGTTTGATTTTCTATTGTCCAAAATATTCAGGGAAGGACAGATCAGGGTGATCCCCAACAGCGGCTGGCTGAAAAAAGGAGAAGAGATCAACGACGGTTACGGAGAGCAGCCAATTGATGTGGCTTGTACGATCCTCGCACTTGACTTGTTTTATTCAGAGTTGGGCGAGCCGCAATATCATACCAAACTGAACATTGCATTCGACTGGTTTATGGGCTTGAACCGTCTCAACCAGATCGTTTACAACCCTGCAACAGGAGGGTGTTACGACGGGCTCGAAAAAGACGGCGTTAACCTGAACCAGGGAGCGGAAAGCACGGTATCGTATCTGCTTTCCCGGTTGGTTATGGAGAAATATTACAGGGAAAAGAAACGTAAAATCAGCGATCCGTTCTATCACGAGAAGCAATTGGAGAAACTGCTGAATAAGCAGGGATGAGGGGAAATCGCAATGTCTGCGCAAGGTTCGCAATGTGGCATTATCCAACTGTTTATGTCAATGGCTAAAGCCAAATTGTATCAAATATCTAAAAATCCCTGCCATAAATGGAAGGGCAAAACTCTGTTTCTAAGCGTTTTGTATAGGTACTTTAGCTCGTAGAAGTATTTCAAACGCAAGGGATAAACCTGTCTGTTAAACTTAAAATCCATAAGTGTATTTTTTTTTTCGCGGATGATTCTGATATTCGTGCATTCACGGCATTTCAAATGCAAGGCATAAATCTGTCCTCGTTACAAACGAGGACAAGGTTAGGGGGGCTCTCACGCCATCACACCCTTTCAGGCCAGCCCACACAATGGCTCGGAGTTAAACGATTATTGTTAGTTTTCTGTTTCAGTTATTTGACACCAGTACTTTCGTAACATAACATGGCACACTTCGCGTTACCGTAGCGTGTTTTGCGGTAAAAAACAAAGCCAATTCCTCCTATAAAGTTTACTTTTCAGGCGTATCTACCACATCCCCCGTCTCGTCGGTATAGCCGTACATTCTGTCTAACTTGACTTTGTATTTTTCTTTCAGTAAACGCCTTTTAACTTTTAAGGTAGGTGAGAGTTCGCCCGTCTCCGGTGTCCATTCCTGGCATACCAGCTCAAACTTTTTAAGCTGCTCGTGACGGCCCAGCGTCTGATTGACGCGGTCAACTTCGCGCTGGTATCTTTCGATCACTTTCGGATGATGGATCAGATCCTGGTTATCCCGGTATTTGACATTATGCTTGAAACACCAGCCATGCAGAAAATGAAATGCCGGGCAGATAAGCGCTGCGGCATATTTCTCGCCCTCACCCACTACCATGATCTGGTCAATGAACTGGGACTCCTTGAATTTGTTTTCCACCACCTGCGGTGCCACATACTTTCCGGTGGAAAGCTTGAAGATTTCCTTTTTCCGGTCGGTGATCTTCAGAATGTTGAGGTCCTGCAATTCTCCGATGTCACCCGTATGGAACCATCCCTCCTCATCAATCACCTCTTTGGTTTTTTCGGGATCTTTATAATACCCCATCATCAGGCTGGGCCCTTTCATCAGTATTTCCCCGTCTTCTGCAATTTTCACTTCCACATTATCGAGAACCGGCCCCACCGTGCCGAACCTCAGATAAGGATAATGATTTTTATTCACTGCAATCACAGGAGAAGTTTCCGTAAGCCCATATCCTTCCAGTATCGGAATCTTTGCGCAGTTAAACACCCTGGCGAGTCGTTCCTGTAATGCGGCGCCACCCGAAACGATCACCTGAATATTACCGCCCAGCGCTTCCCGCCATTTTGAATAGATCAGCTTGTCGGCGATGGAACGCTGAAGCTCATACCAGGCACCATTGGCACGATTCAGTTCATATTTCAGTCCCAGATCAACCGCCCAGAAAAAAAGATTCTTTTTAATGCCTTTCAACTCCTTCCCTTTCAACAGTAATTTATCATAAAGGCGTTCAATAACCCGCGGCACAGAAGCAAAACCGTTGGGATGAACTTCACGCAGATTGTCCCCGATAGTGTCCACACTTTCGGCATAATAAACGCCACAACCTTTGTATTGATACAAATAATTGACCATGCGCTCAAAAACATGGCACAAAGGCAGAAAGCTTAACATAATCCCCTCGGGGGCAACAGGAAGTATGGAAATCGACCCCTGAACATTGGAAACAAAATTCCGGTGGCTGAGCATAACCCCTTTCGACAATCCGGTCGTTCCCGATGTATAAATGATCGACATCAGGTCATCAGGTTTTATACTGTCCTTGATCTTCTGCAGTTCTTTTTTGTATTTCCCGGCATTGGCTTTTCCCAGGTTAACAATCTCGGCCCAGTGAGGTATCCCGTTAATTTTGTCGAAAGTATAAACCTTTTCAACATTCGGCGCCTTTTTCAGCCGGCCCTTAATCTTATCATAAAGCTCTTTGGAAGAGACAATGATGACCCGCGCATCCGAATGATTGAAAATATGTTCGTATTCCTCATGTCCAAGATTTGAATAAACAGGCACATGCACCACACCAACCTGTGCCATGCCGTTATCCACAAAGTTCCACTCGGGCCGGTTGTTTGAAATGGTTATGATCTTATCTCCTTTTTTGAATCCTCCGGCGAGCAATCCGTAACTGAAATTATCAACATACTCCTTGTATTCAAGGGTACTGAACTTCTCCCACTTACCGTTCCGTTTGACGGCAAGAGCATCCTCTCTCTGGAATTCTTTTACCAGCCGGTCAAGAATATCAAATGTTCTTGTTATTTCCATTTTTTAATAAATCAAAGGTTACTATTCATCTTTATCCTGTTGTTGACAGTTTGTGTCTTCGGGTAAAAATAGATAAAATTTTTAATCTTTGGGCTTAAAGGTCCAGGTAAAAGAAAATTCCGCTACAATTTCCCCTGCCTCATCGGTACCCGAGGTAAATACCTCAACAGTTTGTCCTTCACCGGTTTCAATGCTTTTGGAAATGGCCTCTGAAATCTTTTTGCCATCCTCACATCTGAAAATGATCTTTGTCCTTGCTTTTTTCAGAAAAAGGGCTTTCATGTCAAGGACCAGCATGGAGACCGGACGTGAAAAATCATTTATGGCGGCCAGGGCAAGAATTCCGGAAGACAGTTCGGCAGCCATGCTCAGCACGGCAAAATATACTGACCGGAAAGGGTTTTTGTTCAGGTATTTATAAGGTACCGAAACAGCAGCCGTTTCCTTATTGATTTCCAATATTTTCAGTCCGGCCAAAAAAGCCATGGGAAGCGATTTCAGAAAATACAGCTTCATTTTCCCGGGCCTGACAGCCAGTTCACGTATTTTGTTTTTCGAAGACATTTTTATTTGCAATAAACATTAAAAAGGCTACAAAGCGGGAGCAACTCCCGCCTGTAGCCTAACCCAGAACTCTAAAATTAAAAACAATACTTGTTTGCTTCGATCAAACGATCGGCAATTCTTCTGCGGGCCTGGATCACATTGACGGAAGCCGCTTTTGTGAAGCGCTTCATTCCCATCAGCATGCCGGCTTTCTCATCGCCCTCGGCAAAGGAATTGACCATATCCACACCCGATTTATTCATCAGGTAGGCCACGTCATACATGTAAACATCAAGCATATCCTTGTAGATAGCCAGTTTATTTTCATCCCACATACCACTTAATTTTTCCACACGCAGTAAAAAGGATTCGGCGGCATAAGTGTACATCAGCATATCCGCCGTATTCATCAGGATTTCCTGTTCATTCTGGATTTTATCGGCGTATTTCTGCAAAGCGGCACCTGCCACCATCAGGATGGCTTTCTTGAAGTTGACAATCATCTTGTGTTTTTCAGCAAAATAGTCAACGCTTGTGCTTCCGAAATCAGGTATCTGCATCAGCTCTTTTGCCACTTCCTTTGCAGGCGTCAGCAGGTCCAGTTCGCCTTTCATCCCGCGTTTAAGTATTTCACCCACAGCCACCATGCGGTTAATCTCATTGGTTCCTTCAAAAATCCTGTTGATACGCGAATCACGATAGCCGCGTTCCACCAGTGTTTCGGAAGAATAACCCATGCCGCCGTGTATCTGAACCGCTTCATCCACGACATAATCCAGCGACTCGGAGCCATAAACCTTGGCGATGGCCGCTTCGATGGCATACTGCCGGATTCCTTCGACCATGGCACGCCCTTTGTCCATGCCTTCGGCGATGTATGAATTGATGGCATCGTCAATGTTCTGGCTGGCACGATAAGTCAGTGACTCGACGGCAAATGTCAGGATAGCCATCTGGGCCAGCTTGTGCTTGATGGCTCCGAAATTGGCAATGGTCGTACCGAATTGCTTTCTTTCGTTGGCGTACTGTACCGAAACATCAATGGCCAGTTTGGAAGCGCCCGTCGTGGCGCCGGCAAGCTTGATACGTCCCAGGTTGAGGATGTACAATGCAATCTTGAACCCGTCGTTTCTTTTTCCCAGCAGGTTTTCTACCGGTATTTTGGCGTTGTCGAAGTATATCTGAATCGTGGACGAGCCGCGAATACCCATCTTATCTTCTTCGGCACCGAGCGTGAAACCGGGAGTATCTTTTTCAACGATGAACGCGCTGAGGTTTTTATCATCTTCAATTTTTGCATAAACAATAAAAATGTCAGCAATGCTTCCGTTGGTGATCCACATTTTGCCACCGTTCATGATGTAATGTTTCCCGTCTTCGCTCAATACGGCTTTGGTTTTACCCGAGTTGGGGTCCGATCCGGCTTCCGGTTCCGTCAGGGCATAAGCCCCGATGTATTCGCCTGTGGCCAGCTTGGGCAGGTATTTTTTCTTTTGTTCTTCCGTGCCGAAATAATAGATTGGCAACGTACCAATTCCGGTGTGCGCGGCAAAGGTTACGGCAAAGCTGAACCCTTTCCCCATTTCTTCAACCGACAACATGGAGGTTACGAAATCCTGACCGAAACCGTCGTATTCCTCCGGCAGGGAAATGCCGAGCAAACCCAACTCTCCGGCACTTTTTAAAACCTTGCTGAGCAATTCATTGTCATGATGCTCAAATTTTTCCAGGTTGGGCATCACCTGTGTTTCGGTAAAATCCCGGCAGGTCTGCGCAATCATCCGTTGCTCTTCGTTAAATTCTTCGGGAATGAAAATATCTGATGCTTCGGTTTCCCTGATCAGGAATTCACCGCCTTTTAATGCTTTTTTCTCACTCATTTTATTCATTTTTATATTGTTAAACTTTCTTTATGTTTTTGGCAATTCTTTCCGGAAAGATTTTACCGGTGTACAATTACAACATTTCAAAAATTCCGGCAGCACCCTGTCCTGTACCGATGCACATGGTCACCATGCCGTACTTTTTATTGCGTCGTTTCAGTTCATTAAGTATCTGTACCGTCAGTTTGGCGCCGGTAGCTCCCAGCGGGTGTCCAAGGGCAATGGCTCCACCGTTCACATTGAGGATTTCGGTATTCAGGCCCACCTCACGGATAACGACCAGCGACTGGGTTGCAAAAGCTTCGTTCAGTTCGATGAGATCCATGTCTTCGAGTTTCATTCCCGAATGTTTCAACACTTTGGGGATGGCTTTCATGGGGCCGATACCCATTTTGTAAGGTTCCACACCGGCCACCTGATAATCAACAAGACGGGCGATGGGCGTCAGGTTGTAACGCTTCAGCGCTTTTTCTGATACCACCAGCACAAAAGCAGCGCCATCCGACATCTGTGACGAATTGCCCGCCGTGGAAACCCCATCCTGTGCAAAGGCAGGTTTGAGTTTTGACAATCCCTCAACGGTTGTCCCTCTTCTCGGACCTTCATCAACTTCAAAGATCTTCTCGCGGGTTTTCATCACACCGTCTTCAAAATAATTTTCCGTTACGGTAATGGGAACGATCTGATCTTTGAAATACCCCTTGTCAATGGCATTGATGGCTTTGTGTACCGAGTTGGCTGCAAACTCATCCAGTTCCTCCCGTTTGAGTTTGTACTCACGGGCAACCATTTCAGAGGTAAGACCCATGCTCAAATACCAGTCGGGATTGTTTTTGGCTATTTCCAGATTGGGAACCAGCCGCCAGCCGCCCATGGCGATCATGGACATGGTTTCGGCACCACCGGCGACCATAACGTCTGCTATGCCGGCAGAAATCTTTGCCGAAGCAATGGCAATGGACTCAATCCCCGATGAGCAAAAACGGTTAATGGTTGAGCCGGGGACATCTACCGTGTCCATGGACATCAAAGAAAGAAAACGGCCCATATTCATTCCGGATTCCGCTTCGGGGAAAGCATTTCCGACGATAACGTCATCAATATCCTTTTTTTCGATTTGTGGAAAATCGTTTAACAAATGCCTGATCACGGCAACGGCAATGTCATCGGGTCGTGTAAAACGCAAAGTACCTCTCGGGGCTTTCCCGATTGCCGAACGATATCCACCTACTATATATGCATCCATAATGATAATATTTTTTCCCGCTCTTTCCTTCCATCTTGTGAAAGGTCAACGGGTTTCGATTATTAAAATTTAATTTCTAAGTATTTTACCTTTTGTGATTAAGCTGTTGATACGTTCCAGCGTCTTGCGCTGCATACACAGTTCCATAAACGCTTTCCTTTCCAGGTCAAGCAGATACTGCTCCGATACTTCGGTAAGCGCCTGTGAGATTTCTCCGCCGGCCATCACCCAACCCAGCTTTTCAGCGATCAGCTTGTCATGTTCCGACATATAGTGGCCTATGGTGAAACCATCGGCGCCTACGTAAACCATGCCGAGAGCTTCTTTGCCCAGCACCTTGACGTCATTCCTCGGTGCCGGTTGTGTATAACCTTTTTCGGCCATATCAAGCGCTACTTTTTTGGCATAAGCCAGTTGATGTGCCCGGCTGACAATGACTTCATCCTGTCCCGGACGCATATAACCGAGATCAAATGCTTCATAAGCCGATGTGGAAACTTTGGCTTGTCCGATACTCAGATAACGGTTCAAAAAAGCATTGGTGCGGATATCACCGTTTTTCAATTCATCACCGAGCCGGAGGGCAAACTCTTTGGTACCGCCGCCGCCGGGAATCAAACCGACGCCAAACTCAACCAGTCCCATGTAAGTCTCGGCGTGGGCAATGACTTTATCACTGTGCATACACAGTTCGCACCCGCCACCCAGCACCATACCATGTGGCGCGGTGATCACCGGGATGGAAGAATATCTCATCCGCATGGTTGTTTTCTGGAACCATTGTACGGCCATATTTAGCTCTTCCCACTCCTGCTCGATGGCCAGCATATAGATCATGCCTACATTGGCGCCTGCCGAAAAGTGTTCTCCTTCGTTAGAAATGATCAAAGCTTTGTAATCGCTTTCCGCCATGTCAACGGCTTTATTCAAACCTTCGAGCACACCCTGTCCGATGGTGTTCATTTTGGTGTGAAATTCCACATTCAGCACGCCGTCGCCGAGGTCAAAAATGGTCACATCCGTATTTTCCCAAACCACGTTGGTTTCGCGCATGACTTCCAGCGAGAGGCGGTCCTCCTGTCCGGGAATGACTTTGTAGGACTTCGACGGGATATCGTAAAAATACTTCCTTCCGTTTTCCACCTTATAAAAAGAAGTGATGCCGGCATCCAGCATATCGTAAACCCATTGGGCAGGTTTCAGTTCCGCCTCTTCCATGGCTTTCACCGTTTCGGGAACACCCACGGCATCCCATGTCTGGAAAGGACCGAGTTTCCAACCGAATCCGGCATTCAGGGCATCATCCACTTTATAAATCTCATCGGCGATCTCCGGAATGCGGTTGGAAACAAACCAAAACAGTTTATAAAATGAATTCCTGTAGAATTCCCCCACTTTGGTTTTGTCGGCAAATAAGATCGGCATCCGCTGGCGGACATCATCCACTCCCTTTGTTTTTTCAAAAACCCCAAATCTTGGTTTCGGGTCTTCTTTGTACTCCAGGGTTTCAAAGTCAAGCGACAGGAATTTCTTTTTGCCGTCTTCTTCAACCTTTTTGTAAAAGCCCTGTTTGGTTTTGGAACCGAGCCATTTGTTCTCCAGCATTTTCTGAATGTAATCGGGGATTGCGAAGGCTTCATTGGCCTCATCTTTGGTCGTTTCCCTGATGTTATCTGCCACATGAACCAGCGTATCAATTCCCACCAGATCGGCAGTACGGAAAGTGGCCGATTTGGCTCGCCCGATTATCGGGCCGGTCAGCTTGTCAATCTCGGGGATCGTAAAATCAAGATTTTTTACGTTGTTCAGCAAATCCATAATGGAAAATGTTCCTACCCTGTTGGCAATAAATGCCGGAGTGTTTTTGGCCAGCACAGGTGTCTTGCCGAGGAACTTCGCCGCATAATCCGACAGAAATTCCAGTATTTCAGGATCGGTTTTGCTGGTTGGGATGATCTCAAACAACTGCAAATAACGCGGAGGGTTGAAAAAGTGCGTTCCGCAAAAATGTTTCTGAAAATCTTCACTCCGTCCTTCGATCATGGCTTCCACCGAAATCCCGGAAGTGTTGGTGGTGACCAGCGTACCGGGTTTGCGGTATTTATCCACCTTTTCAAAGACAGATTGTTTGATATCCAGGCGTTCCACAACGACCTCGATCACCCAGTCGTAATCTTTGATCTTCGCGAGGTCATCGTCAAAGTTTCCGGTCGTAATACGTTTGGCGAAAGATTGTTTGTAAATGGGAGACGGTTTTGACTTTAAAGCGGCTTTGAGAGAATCATTCACAATTCTGTTTCGTACAGCTTTGTCATCGAGCGTAAGCCCGGCTGTTTTTTCCTTATCATTTAACTCGCGTGGCACAATGTCGATCAACAACACTTCTGCACCGATATTGGCAAAATGACAAGCTATCCCGGAGCCCATCACCCCGGAACCAAGAACAGCCACTTTTTTAATTCTTCTAATCATAAAACGTTTTATTTTGAGATGGATAACTTATTTTTTTCCTGAAAAGCAGTAATTTCTTCCTTTACCTGCTCCTTTATTATATGGTTCACCCTGACAAATGCATCAAGGTCTTCTTTGCTGATATTTTCAAAAAGCATGTTATTGAACCGGAACACTGCCTTTTTGACCTTTTCCTTTAGTTCAAACCCTTTTGGTGTTAAAAAAATCCTGACAACCCGTTTGTCGTCCCGGTCCGGCTCCCTGTAAATAATATCTTCTTCTTCCATGGTTTTTAGCAAACGGCTCAGACTGGAACTGGTCATGCCCATCATCGGGGCAATCTTGGTTGCCGGAGTGCCTTCCTTTCCGATATAAGTCAACGCATAACCGATACCATGTGTTATTCCGTTTCGCGTGGCCAGTAAATTGTACATCCGGCGCATGGCAAAAAAAGTGGATGTAATGTGATAATCAATGGTTTCCTGGATTTTCATAAGGTAGATTTACTATGCATGCATTGCAAATGTACGAAAAAAATGCTATGCATGTCAAGTATTTTTGTGAAAAAAAAGTTAAAAAGTGCTTGCAGAAATAAAAGGAGTTTGTATTTTTGTTCGGTATAATACGAACAATGGTTTTCACCAACAAAAAGATAGATTCAATTAAGGACAAGCAGATACGGGCGGCGCGCTATGCCAAAGCCATGGGACATCCGGTCAGGATGTATGTTCTGCAATTGCTTGCCAGCCAATCATGTTGCTACAGCGGCGACATCACGGAAGATTTGCCGGTGGCTAAGTCCACCCTTTCACAACACCTGAAGGAACTGAAAAATGCAGGCCTGATCCAGGGGGAGATTGAAGCCCCGAAAATCAAATATTGCCTGAACAAAGAAAACTGGGAAGAAGCAAAAAGTTTATTTAATGAGCTGTTTAACATTTAAAAAATTTTAAAATTATTGTTCGTTATTTTGCGAAATACGAATTAACATTAAAAAATCGATTATGGAAATTAAAATTTTAGGAACGGGATGTGTCAATTGCCGAAGACTGGAAAAACTCACAAAACTTTTAGTAAGCGAAGAAGGGTTGGATGCCAGCATCACCAAAGTGGAAGATATCGTTGAAATCATGAATTACGGTGTGATGACCACACCGGCACTGGTGGTAAATGAACAAGTGGTTTTGAAAGGCCGGGTGCCTTCATTAAAAGAATTGAAAAAACTTTTGATGAAATAAACGGATTGGAATGAACGGGCTTTCAGCTCAAATCTAAAAAAGAGAAAAATGGAGTTTTTGCAATCCATACTCGAAAATGCACAGTTTCCATTTATCACGGCCTTTGTTTTGGGTCTGATGACTGCAGTGAGCCCTTGTCCGCTGGCTACCAACATCACAGCCATTGCTTTTATCAGTAAAGAAATCGAAAACAGGCGGAAAGTTTTCGTCAATGGGTTGATCTACACACTGGGCAGGGCTGTTTCGTACACGGGTTTAGGGCTGTTATTTTATTTCGGTGCCAACAAATTCAGGATTTCCTGGTTCTTTCAAAACTGGGGGGAAAAAATCCTCGGTCCTTTGCTGATCATTATCGGACTGTTAATGTTGGATGTTATTAGGATCCATTTTCCCGGACTTGGAAAATTAACCGCTAAAATGGAGAAAAAGAACAATTCCGGATTCTGGGGCATTTTGCTGATGGGGATTGTGTTTGCACTGGCATTTTGTCCGTATAGCGGAGCACTTTATTTCGGGATGCTCATCCCTCTGACCATTTCAAGTGCTACGGGTTTGTATTTGCCGGTCGTTTTTGCCATTGGCACGGGGCTGCCTGTTATCGTTTTTGCCTGGGTGGTGGCTTACATGGTCGGTAGCGTAGGCACATTATACAATAAAGTGAAAATTTTTGAACTATGGTTCAGGCGTGTGGTTGCCGTTGTGTTTATCGGTGTGGGGTTGTATTATGTATCCATATTCTTTATTTAAACTCAAAAACAATGAAAAAGCTTATTTACTTAATGGTGTTGTCATTTTCAATAATTTTTTATTCCTGCGGGGAGTCTTCCGCAAAAAAGCAAAAGACGGATATACCGGATTTGTCGAAAAACAAAATCGAAGTGATCTACTTTCATGCGGAACATCGTTGCCAGACTTGTCTTGATATTGAAAAGAATACAAAATATACGTTGGAAACCTATTTTCCGGAACAACTGAAAGAGGGAGAGATCACCTTCCGGACCTTTAATGTGGATAAAAAAGAGAATTATGCAAAATCGGAAGAATACGAAGCATTCGGAAGCGCTCTTTTTCTGAATGTGATCCGCAACGGAACGTCGAAAAAAATAAACCTTACCGATTTTGCATTCCTGAACAGTTCGAACAAGGAAAAATTTACCAGGGATTTAAAAGCCGAGATCAATAAAGAACTTAAAAACCTTTAATGATGAAAATGAATAAAGTGATAGGTATTGCTGCTACGGTTTTAACATTGTTTACAACCTGTTCCTGCCATTCAATGACAGGAAAAACAACGGGCGAAGAACCCAAAGTAACATTTATCGAACTGGGGTCAGTACGGTGTATCCCCTGCCGAAAAATGCAAAGTGTGATGGACAGCATTGAAAAAAATTACGGTGGGCAGGTTAAAGTGCTGTTTTATGATGTGTGGACAAGAGAAGGTAAACCCTACGGAGAGCAATACAAAATACATCTGATCCCAACGCAGGTTTTTCTGGACAAGGATGGAAAAGAATATTACCGGCATGAAGGATATTTCCCCTTTGATAAAGTGAAGAAAATCCTAAAACAAAATCATGACTGAAAAAATCCTGACACTGCACAAATCCCGGGTCGGCCGTATGCTGCAACCCGTTGTATTGCTTATCCTCTGGATTTTTATTTACGTGAATCTACAACGAGCTGCCGATTTTATTGTGTTCAACCTGTTGGGGCTGACGGCAGGGACACACCTCACTGAAGCCGTCAGCTTTTTCATTTTTGAAGTGCCGAAAGTCATGCTGCTGCTGGTGCTCATCATTTTTGCCGTGGGCATTGTCAGAACTTATTTTACACCGGAAAAAACGCGAAAAGTGCTGGAAGGGAAATCACTTTTCACAGGTAATGTGATGGCAAGTGTTTTGGGGATATTCACTCCGTTTTGTTCCTGCTCGGCCATTCCTTTGTTTTTGGGGTTTATTGAAGCGGGCGTACCGCTGGGCGTCACCTTTTCATTCCTGATCGCAGCACCCATGATCAATGAAGTGGCGGTAGTGCTGCTGCTGGGCATGTTCGGCTGGAAAGTAACGCTGATTTATATTTTCACCGGATTGTGTATCGCCATTGCCTCGGGATGGATCATCGGCAAGCTGAAACTGGAAAAATATGTGGCAGACTGGGCCTGGGAAGTTAAATCTGGACAGACAGGTGAAGCAATCAAAAGAAAAATGACATTTGCGGAAAGAATTGACAGCGGTTACACTGCCGTAAAAGACATCGTCGGGAAAATCTGGATATATATTATTATAGGTATTGCCGTCGGGGCAGGAGCGCATGGTTATGTGCCTGAAGATTTCATGGCCGGTTTTCTCGGGAAACAAAACTGGTATGGTGTTCCGTTGGCCATTATCATGGGTGTACCCATGTATTCTAATGCAGCAGGCATTATCCCCATCGTCAGTGTACTCATCGAAAAGGGCGTATCGCTGGGCACCGCACTGGCATTTATGATGTCGGTAATTGCCCTTTCGCTGCCCGAGATAATTATCTTAAAGAAAGTGCTCAAATGGCAGTTAATCCTGGCATTTGTAGCCATCGTTGCCACTGGAATTATGACAGTTGGGTTTATTTTTAATTTGGTGATTTAGCAGTGGACATTCTTTAACCAAAATCATGAATTGAGTCGAAAGCATATTGGTGCGGGAAGAAGTCGGTAATATTTCCCATGCTCCTGCGATATTATTTACGATTGGGCCGAACTCTGACAGAAATTTAAAAAAAATTAAAAAAAACTTGACAAAAGAAAAAAATGGTTTATTTTTGCAAGTAAATATTTACTTACATTAAAAGAAACAAGTCATGACAAAGAAAAAGATGATACTTCTCCTGTTTTTTATCCCGCTATTGCTGCAGGCCCAGGACACTTTGCAAACAACAGGTGTTTTAACGATGCAAACGCTTTTCGATTCGCTGAAAACACATCCGCAAACCCGGGCTGATGAACTGAACATGGAAAAAGCCCTCATAGGCAAACGTATCGTGAGCGGGATGCTTTATCCTAAAATTAATGCGTTCGGCAGGTATGAATATGCCTCTACCCCAA
>JAOZOO010000038.1:22109-25746 GCA_029933225.1 Bacteroidales bacterium
TCGGAAAAAAACAAGTTGATCCCGGCCTTGTTTTTAAATGGGAACTATAACCACAGTTATGCCAGGTCTTACAATAACGATCTTTATCTGAACGAAGATTTCGGTACGTTGGCACTCACACTGAACATCCCCATATTCACCAAATCACAGTATGCCCGGATCAAAAAAGCCAAGCTGGATTACCAGAGTTCGGAAAACGACCTGAACAAAATGCGTTTGGAACTCAATTCGCAAGCTAAAGAGTTGGAAAACAATTTGCCTTTACTGAACAATTCCATTAAGCTATACAAACAAAGTATAGAGGATAAAAAAGAGCTCCTGAAAATTGCCAAAACCGCTTATCTGTCGCAAAGAATGACTGTGGAGGATTATTTAAAATATGAAGACGATCTGGTACTTGAAGAATCAAAACTTTATAAAACCCAGGCAAAAAAGTGGCAAACACTGATGCAGCTTGCGGTAATTTACGGAAACGATATTGAACAAATAGTGAAATAAACAGCAAAAAAATTAAAACAATGAAAAAGTATAAAAAGACTTTGATTTGGACCATCGTAGTGGTTCTCATTATCATCGGCGGAATGTTGCTTGTGAAAAGCGCGAAAAAACGTGAAGCGGAACTACCGCCTGCCAAAAGTTATGCCATTGTTGTTTCCGTTATCAAACCGGAAATACAAAATATTCAGCTGACCCTCCCCAGTCTGGCGTTAACCCAAAACGACAAAGACGTAAAACTGGCATCGAGGGTATCGGGCCGGGTGGAATGGATAAAA
Organism: Bacteroidales bacterium; assembly: GCA_029933225.1. Classification (GTDB taxonomy): domain Bacteria; phylum Bacteroidota; class Bacteroidia; order Bacteroidales; family F082; genus JAADID01. The sequence continues at coordinate 22,883 of JAOZOO010000038.1, forward strand.
GTGAGTGGCAGTAAAGTATTGAAAAATGAAATCATTGCCCGCATTGACAACACCAGTATTCAGGCCGGTATCAAAAGTGTGGAAGCCCAGATAGAAGCCCAGGAAACAACTCTGAAAAACCTGGAAGCCACTCATCAACGCACGCTGGACCTGTTAAAAGTGGAAGGCGCTTCCATTGAGCAGTCGCAGATGGAAGAAAGTAAAATTGCCGGCTTGAAATCCAAAATAGAATCACTTAAACTGAAACTCAACGATCTGAAAAATACGCTGACCTATGCCATCATCCGTTCACCTGTAAACGGTGTGATCTCAAAAACCATGGTCAACAAAGGCGATATGGCCTTGCCGGGCCGTCCGGTGGCAGGCATCAGTGCCGAAAATGGTTTTTATCTGATGGTCAGGGTTCCCGACAATCTGAAGATCAGCGGGGTGTTGATGGACGGGAAAAAATATGACGCCATTCCGCTGAACAGCACATTCAACGGATTGTCGGAATATAAAGTTTACACCGGTGCCCGAAACATGACAACCGGCAACCGTGTGGAAGTGGATGTGATTGTTTTTGACGGAGAAGCTGTGAAACTTCCCTTTGACGCAGTGCTGAACCGCAATGGCAAGAATTATGTGCTGGTGGTTGACGGTGACCGGGCCACACCACGCGAAATCAACATTATCCAGTCCGGAGAAAACGGAATTGCCGTCAGCAACAATGACCTGGCCGGAGAAGAAATCGTTGTAGCCAAACAGGATATATTGCTCAAATTAAGCAGTGGTGTTTTACTTAAAGTAAAGGAGGGATAAGCCATGTTTGAATATTTTTACAAACGTCCTTACCTGCTGTATTCGTTAATAGGCGGGTTCTTCATCATGGGAATAGTGGCACTCATCGTGCTGCCCAAAAACCTTTTTCCCGACTCAAACCCTCCGCAGGTCATCGTGATTACCAAAGTGCCGGGGGCCACGGCACAAGTGGCAGCCAACACGGTTTCAAAGCCCATCGAACAGGAAGTGTCACGGTTGGGAATGGTAACCGATATCAGCTCTGTCAATGTAGCCAATTTCTCCATCGTCAAAGTGGAGTTTGACTATAAAAAAAGTCTGAACGCCGCGGCAGTGGATGTGGCTAATGCGCTTTCCATCGCCCGTGGTAAACTGCCGGCAAACGTCAATCCGGCCATCTACACAGCCGGAGATTTCACACTGCCTGTGGATGTGATCTCGCTATCGCCGAAAAACAATGATATGGACCTGGGAGATATCAGAAAAATAGCCGAAAGTTTCATTAAACCTTATTTGCTGAGTAATCCGGATATCGGAAATGTGGAAATATTCGGCGGATATCAAAGCTCCATTAACATTGATGTTGATCCTTTCAAAGCCAAACGCTACGGCATTGAATTCGATAAAATCGCCATGGCATTGAAAACCCTTAACAAAGATATACCGATTGGTTTTGTCAAAGGCGATAATAGCTTTTATACTATCACCTTTTACGGCGAGAAGGATGAGGTGGAAAAGATTAAGCAAATACCGGTGATGCCCAATGTCAGAATAGGTGACATCGCCGACGTGAAATGGAGTTATGCCAAAAGAACGAGCGGATACCTCGGAAACGGGAAACCGGCCATTGCGCTTGCCATTCAGCGGGCACCCAAAGGGAGTGTGCTGGATGTGAGCAAAGCAGCACGGAAAGAGATGAAAAACCTCGCTGCACGGTATCCCGATATTGATTTTGAGATTTCCGACACGCAGCGCGACTTGATAGAACTGGCTAACGACAACATGCTTATCGCCCTCAGGGATGCTATTTTTTACACCCTCATTGTAATTCTGATCTTTTTAGGAAATTTCAGGGCTATCGGCGCTGCAGCCATCACCATACCCATGGTGTTTTTCTCAACCCTGGCCATTATCTGGCTGACGGGCGGAGAACTTAACATTGTCATTTATACGGCCATCATCCTTGCGCTAGGTATGCTGACCGATAATGCGGTGGTGGTGCTCGAAAATATAGAGCGGCATCTGAATGAACTCAAAGAAGATTTGCAAACAGCCATTATGCAGGGGACAAAAGAAGTCGTCGGGCCTGTGTGGGCAGGAACAATCGCCACTATTTTCGTTGTCTTTCCCCTGATGTTTGTGGGGGGCTTCCCGGAGAAAATCTTCAAGCCGTTGATTTTTACCCTGATCATCGCCTTGCTGGTGTCATTTTTCCTTTCCGTCACTTTCATTCCCAAGCTGCTCGAAGTGTTTTTCAAAAAAGGCACAGGAAAGACTAAAGTGGAGCGCTGGTTCGATAAACTGTATAACAACTCGATAGGCCGTCTGGTGGGGCCTTATGTGAACGTTATCAAATACTCCAACGGCCGGCACCGGGTTATCAGACGACTGGTTCTTACTTTCGGCGTCCTGATCTTGCTACTGATAACGCTGAAATCCATCATGCCGACAATTGGCAGAGACGCTATGCCGCCGATGGACACGGGTATTATCAAAGCACAGATTGCTTTCAGTTCAAACGAAACGGTAAACAGTGCCGAAGCCAAACTCCGGCCGTTTTTGAAATGGGTTAGCGAACAACCGTGGGCTGTCAGAAGCTCGGTGGCATTCGGAAGCGAAGCCGGCGTGTTGAGTCTGGGCAGCGGAAACCTGCCGTCAGAAGCCACCGTTACCATCAACTGTGTTGACAGGTTCAGCCGTAAGCAGTCTATTTGGGAACTGGAAGATACGTTACGCAACAGAATTTCGAAACTTGAGGGTGTGAAAAAGAATGATGTGTATGATTTCGGCGCCACGGCAGTTTCTTCCATTAAAGCGCCGCTTGACGTCCGGTTGAAATCTCCTGTTGTGGAGGGCTTGCCTGA
>JAOZOO010000138.1:0-1110 GCA_029933225.1 Bacteroidales bacterium
CAGATCAAAAACCTCAAACATAATGGGTGCCGCAGACCGTGTTCCGGTCAGTCCGTCGCGTCCTTCACCGTCGGCATTACCCACCCACACACCGACAATGTAACCGGGGGTGGTGCCGATGGCCCAGCCGTCCTTAAAACCATAGCTTGTGCCGGTCTTCCAGGCGATGTCCACAGATGAGTTGAAGTTTTCCCAGCCCGCCTCGCTTTCCGGCCGTTTTACTTTGTTCAGCGCCTTGTAGGTCATCCATATTGCCCCGGCATGCAAAGGGACATCTGCCGAGCGGAAGGGTTCTTCAACTTTTCTGACCTTTTCCAACTCGATGACGGGCGGGTCGTATTCATGTCCGGTGTATTTTCCGTAAAATTTATCGAAATGTATCACCGTCCGCGCCATGCCGGCATACATGTTCGTCAGTTCCCACAGACTGGCTTCGCCTCCGCCGAGAATGAGGGTCAAACCGTAATAATCCGCCGGTTTGTTGAAAGTGGTCAGCCCGGTCTTGCGCATCAGTTGCATGAAAGGAGCGATGCCGTAATCACGCAGCATATAAACGGCGGGGACATTTCTGGAACGCGAGAGGGCACGTGACGCAGGAACGGATCCTTCAAAGGTCAGGTCATAATTCTCGGGATGATAATTTTCATAATAACTGGGAATATCGGGTACCAGCGCGTCGGGCATGAGCAATCCTTTTTCGATCATGGCCGCATAAAGCAACGGTTTCAGGATGCTGCCGGTGCTGCGTCCGGCCCTGATCATATCCACCGCATTGCCGTGTGGTTTGCCGTCCGTATTCCTGGTATTTGCCACATAAGCAAGTACTTCGTAAGTTTCGGGTCTGATCACCAGCACGGCGGCATTGTGTATTTGGTTGGACTCCAGCATGACATGATGCATTTCCACAATGTCCGTAACCCTTTTTTGCAGTCCGGCATCCAGCGTGGTTTTGATTATCCGGTCGCTGCCACGGTAACGGGCGACAAGGTGTGGTGCCAGCCGGGGCATGGGTAGCGGTTTCACAGGTAATGTTTCCATTCGGGAAACGACCAGTGTCAGGCTGTCAATGATGTTTTCACGAAAAAGCTCTTCCAACAGGCGGTCGCGTTT
>JAOZOO010000138.1:1210-7991 GCA_029933225.1 Bacteroidales bacterium
TCAGGCTGTCAATGATGTTTTCACGAAAAAGCTCTTCCAACAGGCGGTCGCGTTTCGCTTTCAGCAAATCCCTGTTCCTTCCGGGATGGATCAGTGCCGGTGCATTGGGCAATACAGCGAGTGTGGCGGCCTCGCCCCAGCTTAACTGCGAAGCATCGTGACCGAAATATCGCCATGCGGCGGCATCCAGCCCGACCACATTGCCACCAAAAGGGGCATGGGCGCTGTAATAGTTCAGTATCTCCGCCTTGGTGTATTTCAGTTCCAGCCCGATGGCAAGGTAAAGCTCGATGAGTTTCTCCCGGAATGTTCGCGGCTTTCCTTTCCTTGCCAGACGGATAGTCTGCATGGTGATGGTGCTGCCTCCGCGAATGATTCTACCCGCTTTGATATTTTCAACAAGTGCATTGAAAATGGAAACGGGGTTAAATCCGGGATGCTTGTAAAAATACCGGTCTTCGCGCAGGATGATGGCTGTTCTGAACTTACCGGGGATGCTGTCGGGCTGCGGAAACCGCCATTGCCCGTCTGCTGCAACCTGCCCGCCCAGCAGTTGTCCGTCCCGGTCGTAAATGATTGTGGAATACGGATCATCGAACAACGGAGCGGGCACAAAAAAACGACTGCTGAAAACGGCGATTGCCGTCAGCAGGAGCAAAAGCGTTACTATTTTGGCTTTTCTTTTCAATGTTTTGTTGTTTCACGCAGCGACGCGGCGACGCAACGTTTAAATAATCATATTTCTATTTAACAAGACCTTTGTGGCACTCTGTGTATTCTCTGTGAACCTCTGTGTAATAGCTTTTTAGGTTTGCATCTTAACGTTTTTCAGCATACGGATTGCTCCAAAGGAGTACCTCCGGTACAAATCCGAATGAGCGGTGAAGTTTAATTATTTCCCCACAATCACCCAGCCACCGCCGGAGGCCGCACTGATCGAGTTGTCATACATCGGTGCGCAGCGGGTTACCGGAAGGTAATATTTCCCCTGGTAAGCCGCATTCAGCAGCACCACAAAACGTTTTGTCTCACCATTGTACAAACTGAAAAAGACATCCACACGATCATCCCTGAAATCAACAAAATCGCTTTTATCTGATTTCAAACTGCTTCCGAGATCAAGCATACGGGTATTGATGATCTCCCATCCCGACGGGAACACCTGCGACAAAGCCACGTTTTCCAGATTTCCGTTACCGGGCAGGTTATGCACCGTCACCTCCGCATAAAAATCAGTGCCATGAGTTACATTTCTTACATCCAATGGTTTACCGTCCATGGTGAAATATCTGATTTTCATTTTCAGCCGATGATTGATATTGACCGTATCACCCGGCAACGGAATGCCCGATCCTGTTAAAGTGACGAACAGGTTTTTATCTGACAGGTTTTTAACTTCCAGCTTATTCTTCTTTTTCAGCACCAGGTTTGTGGTAGAAACGGGCAGGTCGCTGTTCATTTTCCCAGAAGATTTTCCGTTCCATGTATATTGAAACTCGTAATCCATTTTCCCACTGTCATTTTCTACAAACTGTGAAATGGCATAGAGAGCATAGGCAGTGGTTTGCGTGCTCATCCACCGGCTGCTTTTTAGTTTGTCCGCAATCTGATTGAACACGGGAATCGCTTTTTCCGCGTTATCCGTTAGTTCGTATGTCTCCAATACCATCGCCAGGTCACGTATTTCCGAACCGTATGAATATCGCCAGTAAGGTTTCTGATTGTCAGGACTGTATTTGATATTGCGCAACAATTCCAGCGCTACCTGTTTCTGTCCTGCAAGGGCATAAGCTGCCGCCAGCCGGTACCGGGCTGCAACAGGCAGGTCTTTGTTTGCCCGCAGCCGGTTCATGGCGCCCATCTCGGCTTCACCTGCCAGTGCAAGCGTATAAAGACGATAGGTCTGGTTCAGCGCCTTATATTTATCAAATCTCCAGTTTCGGGCTGTCTGTCGCTGGTAATCAATCCACGCACTGTACATTCCATACGGCACGTTGTAACCCTTTTCTCTGGCAAGGATCAGGAAATGTCCGGCATAACTTGTTCCCCAGTCAGTTACAAAATAATTACCCGGCCAATAGGAAAATCCACCATCAGCAAGCTGAAACCGTGAAAGCCGCTGAATCCCGCTTTTGATGTTTCTTTCAGTCCTCCATCGTGTCTCCTCATCCAGTTTCATCAATTGTCCGAGGAAAAGCTGCGGGAACACACTGGAAACTGTTTGTTCGATACATCCGTAGGGATACCTTACAAGGAAATCCAATCTTTTGTCAAGATTTAAAGGTGGAATACCGGAAACAGTCAGGTTAAACTCATTGGTACCATCCATACCTACCGGAACCGGAGAGTACGCCTGTGTTTCACCCGGTTTCAACATGTGATATTCCACATTATAAACCCTTTTATTCGGATTTCTGACCGGAATTTCAATTTCGTATGATGCCGTCTCGCTGCCGCTTTTCACCGCTATCTTCACCTTTCCTGTTCCGGCTTTGTCCGTCACCTGGAGGTCGAACCATGCCATGTATTCCCCTTCACCTTTGACGAGTATTTTCCGGTTTGCTTTTTTGATATCAAAAAGTCCGTTGGTTTCCACAGCCACGCTTACTTCGCTGATGTTGCTGTCCATGACAAACACGGAAGCAGGCAGTTTTACCGTTTCTCCGGGTGCCAGCACACGCGGAAGCGTTCCCAGCACCATCAACGGTTGTTTTACGGTAATGTTTTTTTGCGTGTGACCGTAAGCACCGTTTTCTCCGGCTACGACCATACATCTGACCGAACCGATGTAATTGGGCATTTTGATCTCATGCCGGGCTGTTTTTCCTTTCTCCAGCCGGAACGGCCCGAGGAAAGTGACCACCGGTTTAAAACGGTTGGCTTTCTTTTTGCCCGACGTCAGCTCTTTTTCTTCCATGTCGCCGCCGATGGCAAACACCTTTTCTAACCGTTTGCCGAAAGCGCCCATCACGTCATCGTAAATGTCCCATGTTTTTACCGCAAGCGCTTCTTTGGCATAAAAATATTTATGCGGTGCAGGTGTTTTGAAATGGGTCAGGTCAAGCAGCCCATCATCCACGATGGCAATGGTATAGGTCATCTCCCTGTTGTTCTTTTCCGAAACGCTGACGGAATAGGTACTTTCGGGCCTGACGGTTTCGGGAACATTCACAACCGGCTCCAAAACGGTTTCCCTGTCTTCGATCATCACGGGTACCAGGCCGTACATCCTGATGGGCAGGTCGTTTACCGTCTGATCATGCGGCTGAAGAACCGAAACATATAAATATACATTCGGGGTCATTTCTTTTTCCGCTTTGAAAGTGATCAGGGTTTCGGCGCCTGTTGCTTTCATTTCCCACGATCTGATCTGGCGGTTGCCCTTTTCCAGTGCCACCAGCAGTCGTCCGTTAGCAGGTGTGGGCACGCTGACTTTCACCTCATCGCCCACATTGTATTTTTCCTTGTCCGTGCTTAAACTCAGCAAGGTCATGCCGCCTGGCACTTTGCGGTTTTCCCGCGAATACATCGAAGGCCAGTCCACATATATTTTCATGCCGGTCTGATGGCCTCCGCCGGGTTGTTTCACCAGCACATAATACCTGCCCCAGTCGGGATAATGAAGCTGAAAACTGAATTTGCCTTTTCCGTTTTTTGTATCGAATGTACCGGAAACCACCTTTTGGTCGTAATGATTGCTGATGTATGACGCCAGGTTGCTGTTGTTGCTGCCGTACCACCAGCTCCACCCCAGCTTGTACACTTCATATTCCATGTTTCTGACCGACTTCGGCAGTCCCTCTTTTGAAACAGTAGCCACTTCGAATTCAAGCGGTTTGTCTGTCTCAAGGTAGTGTGCACCCGGCCCGGGTTCCGGGCCTTTTATCCCCACAAAAGTGTTGAAAGGAGCAAAACGGGCAGAAGTCTGATCTGTGCTGAAATCACCGCTCTGTTCAAAGACTTTTGTCACAAAGTTGACCTTCAGCATGCCCGGGGCAAACTTTGAATCCGGCAGATCAAACTCAAATACGGCAATACCCTTGCTGTTCAGCTTGCCATCAAACACTGTTTTATCTTCCGGTGGAAATATTCTTGCCGGATCATCAAAGTTGTATCCTTCATATTTTTCAAATACGGTTTTCCCGGGACGGATGGTGATGTTTACGTCTGCTTTCAGATTGGCGGCAATTCCTCCGTGCAGCCAGCTTGCTTCCAGGGTGGCTTTATTTTTCCCGGATTCCAGGAGCTTTTTACCCGGATCCAATTTGATCTTTAACCTGTTGGGCTTGATGGTTTCGATACGTATTTTTTTATTAAAGGTGGCACCGCCCACTTCGGCAGTCGCATTCCAGAATCCCGTTAACGCATTCTCATCCGTCGGTATATGAAAAGCATAAAAACCGTTCATTCCGCTCACTTTTGTCTTTTTCACGACTTCCCTGCCTCTGGGATTGGTCAGCTTCAATATTACAGGATGTCCTTCGGGTAAAGGGTTTTCGCTGTCGTCAACGATCACGGTAAGGAACAACGTGTCGCCGGGTCGCCATACGCCCCTTTCGCCGTAAATATAACCTTTGATCCCTTTGTTCATGCTGACCCCTTTGGTGTCGAATTTGGAATAAGACAAAGCCGATCCTCCGTCAAGCCGCTGGTAACCGTATTGCCTGTCTTTTTCTGCCACAAGCAGGTACGGCACGCCTTTGTAGTCAATTATCGCTTTTCCGTCCTGTGCTGTCCTCGCTGTTACCAGTTCCTGCTGCTGATAGTCATACAATGTGATTTTTACGCCGGACATCGGCTTGGTGGTTTCCAGATTATTGGTAAAAACCATCAGCCGGTTGCCGTCTTCTTTCACCGTAAGGCCGATGTTGGAAGCCATCACATTTTTACCGGCAAAACGGCGATAGGTATAATAAGAAACCGTGCAGGGGTCGTCCCTGTCGCTCCAACGGTAATTCCTCGGGTAATAGTAACTTTCGTATGCTGAATAGTAACCGAACCGGGTATCATCAACTGATGCCTCGTTATCCGTGTCCTCTCCACAATTACAGAGCGAATAGCTTTTTCTGAAACGCAGTTCAACACGGTAAATGGCACCGGGTTCGCTTTTGATCATCTTGCTCAGATCCAGCGCATAGGTATTCCATTCCGAAGACTTTTTTTCATCGGTTGTGTTTAATTCGATTTTTTCTTTGTGGATAAGTTTACCCACACGCCGAAGCTGACCCGAGCCCGTCAGCCGGTTGACCTGGAGGAATTGCAGGATGTTTTCAGAATAGATTTTAATCACAAACACATCCACCGCACTGAGGTTAACTGCTTCAAATGGGATTGTCCAGCCGTCTTTACCGGGCATGATGCTCCCGGAGTTTACAAACCTGACCTGCGGTTTGATCATTCCAAAGTTGACCGTGCGTAAAAAATCCTCTTTCAGTTGAATCCCTTTGTTGCTGGTCACCTGTTTTTTGATCATGATCGTTTTTTCGCCTTCCTGGTGCGACGACGGATAAACAAGCACAGAGTTACCTTCCATTTGCAGACGGAATGATGTGTTGTCTGTGAAATAGATCAGCCCGTCAAGATTTTGCTCAGGGTCAGGCGGATCGGTAAATTCCAGTTTGATGTATTGATCCGGGGTGTTAATCACCCTGACATTTTTCAAACGAAAGTTATTCTTTGAAGGGACCGGGTATCTGAGTTTGCCGCTTTCATCGAAACGTGAACAAGGCATTTTTCCGTGCCATTCCAGTTCCACCGTGCTTTCGTGCGTCATGCGTTCCACACTGTCGATCGTAAAGTCCCATGTATTTCTTCCGGGTTCCTGCACAAAGTGCACAGAAAGCGATCTGCCTCCCTGCTTTGCAGAAATCAACCCGGCTATTTCCTTATTGGGGACATGATCTGAAGCCATGAGCCGTCCTTCCAGTATGTTCCAGTGGGATTTCGTTTCGGTATAAGGTTCCAGACCGGACATGATTATCCCAAAAGTCAAAGGAACCACCCTGAAGTGAAAGCGAAACGTACCGTTGTTCTTATCATTGACGCCCAGCAATTTGTTAAGATCAACAATGGCTTCATATTTTTGTCCGTTCCGTAACGGTTTTGCCGGTTCGAAAACCAGGGTGTACTGGTCTGCCCAGTAGGTTTTCCCCTCTACGGATGGTTTCAGCAAAAATACATTCTGGGGGGGCTCTTTTTTTGAGACGCCGAGCCGTTCTTCAGGAAGGTTCAGCACCACCCTGACAGTGCTTTGTGATGAAATGTTTCCGTTCGTGTAGGCGCTGACAAATTTGTTGGGTTGTACTTTTTGTTGCTTTTCCGGAGATTGCTTGCACGAAACGACAAACAGCAGGACGAGCGAAAAAAGGAACGCGGGTTTTGACCCGAAAAGAATCTGACGTGCGGACATAGCATTGATGTTTGAATGGTTAATAAATCAAATGAATTAATTCAGGGTAAATGTACTGAATCGCGGTGGATTATTGGTTAATATAATGATCTCTGTCCTGTTCTGCAAAGCATGATGAACACTGCCGTCAGTAAGGGAAAAATTGTAAATAGTGTCAGGATTTGTTTGTAAAGAATTGGTAGTGCCCAAAATATGAACGGAGCAAAGGGTGATTTATTGTGAAGGGAGACTGACCCGCCAGGTGCCTGCCCGGCTGAACAGACGGGGCCTTGCACCTGGCGGGTCGAAGTGAGGGAGCGGTGTGAATATTGAAATGAACGAATGAGGAATGAATCCCCGGTGAACAGAGGGGTTAACCCCTCTGTTCTTTCC
>JAOZOO010000252.1 GCA_029933225.1 Bacteroidales bacterium
CGTGTCGGGGAAGGCATCTCGGCCCGGCTGTCGGAGCTGATGCAGCGCGACCCGCAAAAGATAGCCCTGGCCTATTCGCTTATGCTCACACTGACGGGAACGCCGGTGGTTTATTACGGCGATGAGTTCGGAAAACTGAATGACGAAGAGTATTATAAGGAACAAATCAAATTGACTGGCAAGGACGACACCCGTTTTCTGGTTCGCGGCCGCATAGACTGGAGGCAACTGGAGCAAGACTTGAAAGACAAAGAAGGGTTTCATGCAACGGTTTACACGACTATCAAAAACATGCTTGCCGCCCGTCAGTCCATGAAAGTGTTCGGCAGGGGAGAAACGGTGTTTTTGAACTCACCGGAATATATTCTTGCTTATGTCAGGGAAATGCCCGGCGAAAAAGTGCTGGTGGTGAACAATCTCGCTTCCGAAAAACAGACATTTACACATCCGTTTCCCGACAGTCATCTGATCGTGTTGCACAACGAGGGCTTTTTGATGGACGAACATAATCAGAAGATGCTTTTCGAACCTCATGGGTTTGTGTGGTTTGCGGTTTTAGAATAATAAAATGACATTTGAGATAATTGTTTTCCTGATTTTCAGCATCCTCATGAGCATGGTGGGCATGGGTGGGGGTATCCTGTATGTCCCGCTGCTTTTGTTCATGGGATATGACTTTCAGCATGCTTCCATGTTGTCGCTTTTTCTGATCACAGTTACCGGATTGTCGGCTTTCGGACGTTTTCGCAAGGCAAAACTGGTGGACTGGCAACTGGCGCTGGTGATGGAGGCCTTCACGGGGCTTGGTGCTTTCACAGGCGGACTGACGTCGGTACATTTCAACGGTGTACACCTGAAAATCGCCTTCGGCGTGGCTTTGATGGTGGCTGCTTATTTTATGTATCGCTCGCAAAAAGAGCAGGAACGAAAAAATCCGTTAAAAATTGGACGCTTTCGCTGGCGCCGCAGCTTTGGAGGTAATGAATACAGTATTAATATTTTACAAATCATTCCCGTCACATTCCTGATTGGTTATGTGGCAGGAGTGCTGGGGATTGCGGGCGGTGTGTTCAAGGTACCCATTATGATCCTGTGGTTCGGCATTCCGGCAAAAATAGCAGTAGCCACTTCTTCGCTAATGGTTAGCTTCACCGGATTATTGGGACTGGGCGGACATTTGATGAATGAATCGCTTGACTGGAAGCTTGCATTGATATTGGGGGTTGTGGTTTTCATCGGTGCCAAGATCGGCTCAAGAATTTCCATCGGGTTGCCCGAGAAAAAAGTGAAAACGGCAATGGCCTTTATTTTAACGGGGTTGGCGGTGTTTATGATTGTGAAAACGTTGATTGCATTTTAACCGCAATGGGCGCAGAGGTATGTGCAGTGGACGCAGTGTAAAAATAAAGAGAAATACAAAAATATTAACAGATGGGTTAACCCGTCGATTAATAACAGAGAATAAATAAGTTATACATGAAAAAAATACTCTTTCCTTTAATCATCATTTTCTTTCTATTGTCGTGCTCCACGCAAAATCCCCGTGTGCTTATCCGGACGGAGATGGGGGACATCACAGTAGAGCTATATCCTGATAAAGCGCCTATTACGGTCGCCAATTTTTTAAGGTATGTAAAAGAAAACCGTTTTAAGGATGCCACGTTTTACCGCACCGTAACCATGGACGACCAGCCGGATAACGACATCAAAATTGAAGTCATTCAGGGCGGTTTGTATGATGACAATCACCCGGACATGCTGCCGCCCATTACGCATGAAACCACAAAAGAAACGGGCATCCTGCACAAGGACGGCGTGATATCCATGGCCCGCAATGAGCCGGGCACAGCCACCGGCGAGTTTTTTATCTGCATCGGCGACCAGCCCTCACTGGATTACGGCGGTATGCGCAATCCAGATGGTCAGGGCTTTGCCGCTTTCGGCAAGGTTGTCAAAGGGATGGATGTGGTTCGCAAAATCCAAAAGGCTCCGGCAGAAGGGCAATGGCTGAAACCGGGAATAAAAATTTTGA
>JAOZOO010000139.1:0-7716 GCA_029933225.1 Bacteroidales bacterium
TTACTCAGTCTTTTCATTTTTTTCTGTTTTGGTTTTATCAATTTTTTTGATGGAAATACCTGTAAATCCGAGGAAAATGGCAACCAGCGGGTTGATCAGGTTAAAGAAGGCAAAAGGCAGGTAAGCAAAGGTGGCCACGCCGAGTGTTCCGGCCATGTAAGCACCACATGTATTCCACGGAATGAGCGGGGAAGTCAGCGTTCCCGCATCTTCCAGTGTACGGGATAAATTCTCCGGGGCAAGCCCCCTGCGTTCATATTCCAGCTTAAACATTCTTCCGGGCAATACAATGGCCATATACTGATCGGAAGCAATGATGTTGATACCAATACTCGTTAAAACGGTGGTTGTAATCAGTGATCCCGTACCATGTACGAATTTGAGAAGCCCCTGCACAAGCTTTTTCAGCATTCCGGTTTCTTCCATCACGCCACCGAACATCAGCGCGGAGAGTATCAGCCAGATGACTTCCAGCATGGAGTTCATCCCGCCCCGGTTTACAAGTTCATCGATGGAGGCAGTACCGGTGGAGGTGGTAAACCCGGTGTACATGGCTTTCCAGACGCCTGCAATCATGATCATGGGTTTCGACAGATCGGGCCGGTTGACAAACTGAATGATCTGGTCACTCTGAAAGACAACGGCAAATATACCTCCGGCAAGCGCACCGAGTAAAATGGTCGGGAATGGCCTGAGTTTCAGAATGGCAAGTACCAGGACCACCAAAACAGGAATGAGCAGCCACCAACTGGTAACAAAATTGGCATTGATTGCAGCAAGTGTTTCTTCTCTAACGGCGAGGTTGCCTTCCGCTGATGAAGACAAACCGATGATCGTGAAAATAACAAGGGCAATGGTCATGCTGGGGATAGTAGTCCACAACATGTGTTTGATGTGATCATACAAATTGGATCCGGCAACAGCAGGAGCCAGGTTGGTCGTATCGGAAAGCGGGGAAAGCTTATCGCCAAAATAGGAACCGCTGATGATGGCACCTGCGGTAATACTGAGCGACATATCCATGCCGTGGGCAATGCCGATGAGCCCGACGCCAATGGTTCCCACAGTTGTCCACGAGCTTCCGATGCTTCCGGCAACAATTGCCGAAACAATAACTACAGTGGGATAAAATATTTTTGGGGAAAGCAACTTGAGGCCGTAATAGATCATAGTGGTCACGGTTCCGCTCATCACCCAGGTTCCAATCAGTGCGCCCACTGCCAGCAGGATAAAAATTGCGGGCAGTGCCTGACTGATACTTTTTACAACTCCCTGCCCCATGTCTTCCCATGAATGGCCGTTTTTCAGACCGATGACCGCTACAACCAGACTACTGAATGTCAGTGCGATCTGGTTAGGTCCCCAGGAAGCATCATCGCCGAATAAATAAACGGCAAGGGTTAGCAGACCGATAAGAAAAAACATTGGAATCAGCGCATCCGTCATGGATGGCGATTTTCTTGTGTTGGCTTTTGATTTCATATTTGAGATTTTGGTTTTCGTCGCTCAAATATAGTTTTATTTACAATTTTATGAATCGGGATTTTTCAGGGTTTTTATGATTGATATCTCTTTCAGGCGGGACGGCAGTAAAGATAAAAGAGTTACGAGCGGGTTGTGATTGATGTTATAGACACGTTTTGGCTTGCTGACTGTGCCTGCTTTTAAAACAACTTCAGCCACTTGTGCCGGTGTTGAGATTTTCCCGATGTATTTTGAGACTGATCGTTTAAAATTTTCAAACTCGTTTTTAAAAACGGATTCTTTTTGCGGATTCTCCATTTGAAAAGCCTTTTCCATGATCTGTGTTTGAATGGCTCCGGGCCTGATCAATACGCTTTTTATACCTTTTGTCAGAAGCTCAATACGGATACTTTCGTATAACTTCTCCAGCGCCTGTTTTGAAACCGCATAAGGCTGAAAAGGGGAGGGGACTTTATGGCTTTCGCTGCTGATAACGATCAGCCTGCCTTCGGATTTTATCAATAAGGGCAGAAAATATTTTGTCAGGTTGGCCAGTCCGAATACATTTACATCGAATATTTTTTTCAATTTATCAGCTCCGGCTTCACTCACCGGATAAAAATCGATGAAACCCGCATTGCTGATCAGCACATCGAGATGCCCGATTTGCTTACTAACCTGTCGGGCACAAGCCTCCACGTCTTTTTGCGAGGACACATCCATTGGGACAGCAAAGAATCCTTCCCGGGAAGCATACTTTTCAATTAAGCCGCTTTGAATATCGGTTATGATTACCTGAAAATCATGATGGCGGTAAACTTCTGCAATAGCCTTTCCAAGTCCGCTTCCCGCACCGGTAATGAGTACTGATCTTTGTTTCAACTTTTATCTTTTGATAAGATTTAGGGTTATCAAAAATAAGACTTTTCAACTGTAAATAAATTTTGTTGAATTTATTATCAGATATGGGAATGAAATTAATACTTTCGCTGATAATTCTTAAATGGGGAAACAGGGTGTTGTGTTCTGTGTAAGCAACTGTTACCTAATGTATTAAAAATAACTCAATTGTATTGCCATGTCGAAAAACCTGTATATTGCCGCCTCTGAAGCTGAAGCCGGGAAATCGCTTATCGTGTTGGGCATTATGGATTTTTTATCGAGAAATCTTACCCGGATCGGTTTTTTCAGACCTATTGTCGGTTCTGCTGAAAAAATGGACAATCATATCCGTTTGATTTACAATCGTTATAAGCTTACCTATCAGTATGATGAGATGTATGGACTGACTGCCGATGAAATGAATCAATACATCAGGCGCAATGAT
This sequence comes from Bacteroidales bacterium, assembly GCA_029933225.1. Lineage (GTDB taxonomy): Bacteria > Bacteroidota > Bacteroidia > Bacteroidales > F082 > JAADID01. The sequence goes on from JAOZOO010000139.1 coordinate 2,792, forward strand.
ATTGATAGCATCCAGACCACAATTCTTGATAAATATAAAAAGCTTGAAGAAAAATGTGATTTTGTTCTGATTGAAGGGAGTGATTTCCGGACTCATTTGAGCAGTTATGAATTTGAGTTTAATGTCAGGGTTGCCAATAACCTGGGAAGTCCTGTTATTTCCGTCATTAGCGGGCAAAACAAAACGAGGGAGGAGGTGATCAATGCGATCTACATCATGAAAGAAGAGCTGGCGCAGGAAAATGTCACCCAAATCGGAACCATTATCAACAGGGCCAACCCGAAGGATGCCAAAGCCATTCAGTTGCTGCTCGAAAAAAACCGAAAAAAAGGCAGTCTCGATTTTGTAATTCCTGAATTACCTATTCTTCAGAAGATTACCGTCCGTCAGATTATGGATATTTTAAAGGCAAAACATCTGTACGGTCAGGAAGAATACCTGAACTATGTTGTGAATGATATTAAGATTGCGGCCATGGGAATTGATAATGTGCTGAAATATGTCAGTTCGGGAACCATGATCATTACACCATCCGACAGACTGGATGTGATTGCTGCTTTGTCACTGACTTTGATATCCGGTAATTTTCCAAAAATATCAGGGATTCTTCTGACAGGAAAATGCGAACCGGGTGAGGCATTTATGCATGTGCTGTACGGATTGCACGGGATGCCGATATCAATTTTAAAGGTTAACGACGACACCTATACAACAGCCATGAAAGTGCATAATATAAAAGCTGTTTTGAAACCTGAAAATGAACAAAGAATTGCCACTGCACTCGGGCATTTTGAGGAGCACGTTAATATAAAATTACTCACTGAGAAGGTTACCATTAACCGTTCGGAGATCATCACACCTTTGATGTTTGAATACAAACTTTTTGAACGTGCCCGGACAGACAGAAAACACATTGTTTTGCCCGAGGGAACAGATGACCGGATTTTGAAAGCTACGGATATTCTGATGCGAAGAAATGTAGTGGATATCACTTTGCTTGGAAATGAAGATGAAATACGTAAAAAGGCGGAAGCTATGCGGATAAATCTGCGTAGTGTGAGTATTATTGATCCTTATGATAATGATTTAATAAAGGAATATGCCTCGGAGTATTACCATCTTCGTAAACACAAAGGTATAACCCGCCAGACTGCTGAAGACCTGATGTATGATGTGAGCTATTTCGGCACAATGATGGTTTATAAAGGCCATGCCGACGGGATGGTATCGGGAGCAACGCACACAACCCAGCATACCATTCGTCCGGCTTTTGAATTTATCAAAACCAAGCCCGGTGTTTCTATCGTCTCCAGCTCATTCCTGATGTGTATGCCCGACAGGGTACTTGTTTATGCCGACTGTGCCGTCAATCCCAACCCAAATGCCGAGCAACTCGCTGATATTGCCATTAGTTCTGCCGAAACGGCCATAAAATTCGACATCGAACCCCGTATTGCCATGCTTTCTTATTCTACCGGTGAATCGGGAAAAGGCACGGACGTGGAGAAGGTTCGACAGGCGACACAAATTGTAAAACAGCGTCGTCCTGATCTCAAAACGGAAGGTCCTATTCAATATGATGCCGCTATAGACCCGACAGTGGCCCGGCAAAAAATGCCGGATAGCGAGGTGGCCGGAAAAGCAACCGTATTCATCTTTCCTGATTTGAATACGGGAAACAATACATATAAAGCGGTACAACGCTCTGCCAATGTTGTGGCCATTGGTCCTGTTTTACAGGGATTAAATAAACCGGTCAACGATCTGAGCAGGGGATGCCTCGTAAAAGACATTGTGAATACAGTTGTAATTACGGCAATCCAGGCACAGGAAAATTAAGAACAGCATATAAGTGCTTTAGATACAATATTTTACTCAAGTTTTTATGACACCATAATAATAGAGTTTTATTTCAAATCAGCAACTTTCTAGCAATTTTGACGTACAACGCCATAAGATTGTTTAGAAGGTTGTGCGATGGATAGACTAAAAAGTTTTTTGGCAGGATTGTTTTTAATGAGTACATCTTTTCTGGGGGCACAGGAGGTTATTGCATCAGGAGGAGATTATTTTGAAACCGCGAATGGCTCCATTTCTTTTACCATAGGAGAGGTCGTGATCGAAACCATTGAAAACGGTGAAAATTGTTTGACACAGGGTTTCCAACAGAGTACGTTAAGTATTTTTGCCGGGATAGATGAAAATCCTGTAGAAGAACCAAAAGGAAAACGAATGATCGTTTATCCAAACCCGACTAACGACTATGCCAAATTAAGAATCCCCGACTACGAAGGGTGCAGGTATCAACTGTGTACTTACCGGGGAGAAGTTATTAAAGAAGGTAAGATCGAAAGTGTTGAAACGGTATTTTCTTTTGTTGATTATCCGCTTGCCGCATTTATTATCAGGGTATTTGACAATAATAATGCTCTAAAAATATTCAAAGTGATAAAACAATAAAATCCAGGTAGAATGAAAAAAGTAAAAGCAGGAAGAATGAAAAAGATTGAAAAAGGAAAAAGAGAGAGAATTGGATCGGGAATAATTGCTTTATCAGTAATTATTTTTTTATTAATTTTTCCATTCGTTAATGTTTTCGGACAAGTTCCGGCAACATTCAAGTATCAGGCTGTTGTCAGGGATGCCAGCGGAGATATTTTGCCGGGACAGGACGTTGGTCTTCGGATTAGGATTTTGAAACAAGATACAGATGGCGATGCCGTTTATGAAGAAACATATATTGCCACAACCAATAATTTCGGAATATTAAATCTTGATATCGGAAGTACCGATACGACTTATTTTGCATCAATTGACTGGGGTGCGGGCCCATATTACATTGAGATATCGATGGATATCACCGGAGGAAATGATTATCAGTTATATGGTACCAGCCAGATGATGAGCGTGCCTTATGCTTTGTATGCATTGCATGCAAAAACTGCAGAACACAGTGTAGATACATTATATGTAACGGACACAACAAATATGTCGTCCGGCGGGAGTTTTATTGCAAATGTTGTGAAAGATTATGGCGCTGTTGGTGACGGTGTAACGAGTGATGTGGTTGCTTTCAGCAATGCCTTTTCGGAAAATAATGATGTTTTCGTACCTGCCTCAGAGAACAGTTACTTAATAACCAGTTTAACCATTCCCCCGGGAAAGCGGATTTGGTTTGAAAAAGGAGCCATGCTGGATGTGACGGGAACACTTACCGGTGATAATACGGAAATAATTGCAGGTGATTATCAGATATTTACAAGCGGATCAACGCTCTCGGGAACCTGGAAAAGCGGTATTGCTTTCGATAACTGGCTTTCACCTCCCGGTCAGTTGCCCGGAATGAGCGCTATGGTTTCACCGGCCGACACTACCCGCTGGGGACAGCAGGTGATCGTCTCGGACACGGCGTATGATTCAACGTGGTACAACAACATGAATGCACCCACGAAAAATGCTGTCTATAATAAAATTCAGAGTCTGGTATTGATGAATACAACCGGGAGCAGTTCAGGGTTTATCACAAATGTTGTTGATGATTACGGCGCAAAAGGTGATGGAACAAGCGATGATGCTACGGCTTTCTCGAATGCCTTCTCCGAGAATAATGATGTATTTGTTCCTGCCTCTGCAAATAATTATTTGATTTCTTCTTTAACCATACCTTCAGGAAAACGGATTTGGTTTGAGAAAGGCGCTGTATTGAATGTAACGGGAACCCTGACCGGTAACAATACGGAAATTGTTGCAGGTGACTATCAGATATTTACTGGTAGTTCTACGCTGTCAGGAACATGGAAAAGTGGTATTGCTTTTGATAACTGGGTTTCACCCGCCGGTCAGTTGCCCGGGATGAGCGCCATGGTCACGGCAGCCGACACCACACGCTGGGGACAGCAGGCAGCCATTTCCGATTCGGCTTACGATGCTGCATGGGACGGCAGCCAGGAAGCAGCTACCAAGAATGCTATTTATGACAAAATACAGGATATTGTAAGCAATATGAATTCCTCTTTCATCACCAATGTGGTGGAAGACTACGGAGCAACAGGTGATGGTACGACAGACGATGCCGTTGCATTCTCCAATGCGCTATCAGAAAACAATGATGTTTTCATACCGGCATCCGACAACAATTATTTAATCTCTAACCTGACCATACCGGCAGGGAAGCGTTTGTGGTTTGAACGCGGAGCCAAATTAGATATAACCGGGACAATTACCGGAAATAATACGGGTATAGTTGCGGGCGATTACCAGATACTGACCGGCAGTTCCACGGTGGCAGGCACCTGGAAAAGCAGCATTGCATTTACAAGCTGGACCGGTAACGATACCGATTTGCCCGGTATCAGTGCCATGGTCACAGCAGCCGACACCACACGCTGGGCACAGCAGGCCACCATTTCCGACTCGATATTTGGCACATCATGGGACGGCAGCCAGGAAGCAGCCACCAAGAATGCCATTTATGACAAGATACAGGATATTGTAAGTAATATGAATTCTTCTTTCATTGCCAATGTTGTTGAGGATTTCGGGGCAACAGGCGATGGAACTACAGATGATGCCGTTGCATTTGCCAATGCCTTATCCGAAAACAACGATGTTTTCATTCCGGCATCTGACAATAATTATTTGATCTCCAACCTGACCATACCAGCAGGTAAACGTTTGTGGTTTGAACGCGGAGCCAAATTGGATGTAACAGGGACAATTACCGGAAATAATACAGGTATAGTTGCAGGTGATTACCAGATACTGACCAGCAGTTCAACAGTTGCCGGAACCTGGAAAAGCAGCATTGCATTTACAAGCTGGACGGGTAACGATACGGATTTACCCGGTATCAGCGCGATGGTTACTGCAGCCGACACGACACGTTGGGCACAGCAGGCCGCCATTTCCGACTCGGCTTACGATAC
>JAOZOO010000139.1:7726-7935 GCA_029933225.1 Bacteroidales bacterium
AGTCTGGAAGCCGCCACAAAAAATGCCATTTATGATAAGTTTGAATCTGTATTGAGTAATATGAATTCTTCTTTCATTGCCAATGTTGTTGAGGACTACGGAGCAAAAGGAGATGGTATAACAAACAACACTAATGCTTTTTCACAAGCCTTTTTGGAAAATAATGACATTTTCGTACCCGCATCAGATCAGCCTTATCAAATTTCAAG
>JAOZOO010000253.1 GCA_029933225.1 Bacteroidales bacterium
AGGTAAGCTGGTACGGTGCCAATGCTTTTGCCCTGTGGGCAGGTGGGCGTTTGCCTACCGAAGCCGAGTGGGAATTTGCCGCCCGGGGTGGTAACCAAAGCAATGGTTACACTTACAGTGGCAGCAACAACATTGACGAGGTGGCCTGGTACTATGACAATAGTGGCGGTCATACGCACGAGGTGGGCACCAAAGCATCCAACGAGCTGGGTATTTACGATATGAGCGGCAATGTGTGGGAGTGGTGCCACGACTGGTACGATGCTAACTATTACAGCAGCAGCCCCGAAAACAACCCACAGGGCCCGGCAAGCGGCACTTCCCGTGTTCTGCGCGGCGGCTCCTGGGACTTCTACGCGTACGACTGCCGCGTTGCCGTCCGCGGCGGGCTCTACCCCGACTGGGCGGGCAACTACAGAGTCGGCTTTCGTATAGTCCGTTAGTACAATAGTATCACTTTGTTCTTTTATACTTTTACACTTTGGTTTTCAATAAGGCCGCCAACGGCGGCCGCGCTAAAAATTTTAAAATGACCGTTGTTAAAGAAAGTATCATAGAGGAATTTTATGGGTTTATCAAATACCTGTTGCCCATAGTGGATAAGTTTCCACGCTCACAAAAGTTTATTTTAGGCGACAGGATAAGTAATAAGGTACTGGACATCCATGAAATGTACATAGAAGCGTATTATTCATCAAAAGAAGTCAAAAAGGGTGTGCTGGTTAAAATAAACCTTATGTTGGAACAATTACGATATCTGATACGTTTGAGTTTCGACTGGCATTACATCAACCACAAGCGGTATGAATACATCATGGGGCTGCTGCTTGAACTGGGTAAAAAAACCGGAGCATGGATTAACAGTATCAAATGAAAACCATTAAAAATATTTACCCGCAGGTTTATGCATTCTCTAACCTGTTGCTTGCCGCCCGCAAAGCGCAAAAAGGGAAAAGGAAACAGCAAAATGTAGCATCGTTTAATTTCAATCTTGAGAAGAAACTTCTGTCGTTGAAAGAACAATTAAAAAATAAATCCTACCTACCGGGCAGTTATAAAACCTTTACCATATACGAGCCCAAGCAAAGAATGATTAGCGCGGCGCCTTACAGCGACAGGGTGGTGCATCATGCTTTGTGCAATATCATCGAACCCGTTTTCGAAAACACTTTTATTTTCGACAGCTATGCTAACCGGAAAAAAAAGGGCACGCACAAAGCATTAGATAGGTACAAAAAGTTTGCACAACTCAACCGGTATGTGTTGAAAATGGATGTCAAAAACTATTTCCCATCCATTGACCATGAAATATTGAAACGAACTATCCGCAGAAAAATAGGTTGTCGTGATACCCTTTGGTTGATTGATAATATAATAGACAACAGCAACCCGCAAAAACCTTCCATCGTCAGCTTTCCGGGAGACGACTTATTTACAGCCGTTGAGCGCAGGAAAGGACTTCCCATTGGCAACCTGACCAGCCAGTTCTTTGCCAACATCTACCTGAACCCGCTTGATCATTTTGTCAAAGAAGAATTGAGATGCAAGTATTACGTAAGGTATGTGGATGATTTTGTGGTTTTCAGTAATTCGAAAAAATACCTGCATGCCGTCAGAAAAAAAATCATTGACTTTCTGACCGGTTTACGCTTGCAACTGCACGAAAACAAATCAAAGGTTTTCCAGGTAAAAACGGGAATAACCTTCCTGGGGCATAAAATGTTTCCATACTACAGCTTACTGAAAAGTGATAATGTAAAACGTTTCAGGAAAAAGCTGAAAGTAAAAACCGGATTGTTAAAACAGGAAAAAATCAGCATGGAAGAATTTTATGCCAGCATACAAAGCTGGGGTGCGCATGCCCGTTATTCGCGAACTTACAGATTGAGAAAAAGCATAAACGAGGAATTGTTAAAACAGGGAATAAACCTCAAACAGATGGTGTTCTGCGCGGCGGGTCCTGGAACAACAACGCAAACAACTGCCGCGTTGCCAACCGCAACAGGAACAA
>JAOZOO010000254.1 GCA_029933225.1 Bacteroidales bacterium
AGTGCCCAAGATAGGACTCGAACCTACACGGCCATTCGGCCACTACACCCTGAATGTAGCGCGTCTACCAATTCCGCCACTTGGGCCCCTTTGAGTGTTGAGTGATGAATGTTGAATGATGAGGTAAAATTCAACATTCATCGTTCGTTATTCATCATTCGTAAGAGCGGTGCCCAGGACAAGAATCGAACTTGCACTCACTTGCGTGAACATGGCCCTCAACCATGCGCGTCTACCATTTCCGCCACCTGGGCTCAAAAGCGGCTGCAAAAATAATATTTATTTGGTTTTGGCAATGATTTCTTTGAAGGATTTTTAATTAATTGCCCGACCCGTTTTTTTATGTGGATAATTATTCAAAAAAATTGTCTGACTTATATCCTCCTTTGCAGAATATTCCGGAATTTTACAAACCATTAACAACAAAAAATATTTTACCAAATCATGAAAAAAGCTATCACAGTCATTTTAATTCTTTTCCTCAGCATCTATGCCAACGCCAAAACCTACACCCTCACCTCCCCTGACGGTAAAATTGAGGTAAAAGTAGAGACCGGTACTTTGGTGACCTATGCCGTAACCATGGATGGCGAAACAGTAATCTCACCCTCGGCCATTTCCATGGAACTTGATAACGGCTTGAAAATTGGCGAACAGGCGAAGGTCAGGAAAGTGCGCCGGAAAAATGTCGATGAAATGCTTACTCCCATCGTGGCGAGAAAATATAAACATGTCCGCGACCGGTACAACGAAATGATATTGCAATTCAAAGGGAGATACTCTCTCACTTTCAGGGCATACGACGACGGTGTGGCATGGCGTTGGGCCACCGGCCTGAAAGGGACTGTGATTGTAGCCAACGAACAAGCCGTCTTCAACTTTCCCGAAGACCATTACATCTGGTTTCCAGAGGAGGAGAGCATGCACTCGCATCAGGAGCGGGAATACAAGTACATTCACCTGTCGGCCATTACACCTTCGCGCTTTTGTTCTACCGGCACATTGGTGGATTTGGGGAAAGGCAAAAAAGTTTACATCTCCGAAGCCGACCTGCACGACTATCCCGGAATGTTCCTTATGGGCATCAAGGAAAACCCATACGGTTTGAAAGGGAAATTTGCCGCCTACCCGCTGGAAACCGAGCAAACAAACGACCGAAATGTCATCGTTACCAAATATGCACCCTACCTGGCCAAAACCTCCGGCAACCGGACTTTTCCCTGGCGCGTCGTGATCATCACCCGTGAGGACAAAGACCTGGTGCAAACGGAAATGATCTGGAAACTGGCCCGACCGCTGGAATTGAAAGATGTTTCCTGGATAAAACCCGGCAAGGTGGCCTGGGACTGGTGGAATGCGCTGAATGTGTATGGCGTGGACTTCAAATCGGGGGTGAACACAGACACTTACAAGTATTTCATTGATTTTGCCCATGACTATGGCCTGGAGTACATCATCCTGGATGAGGGCTGGTATGAGCTGGATGATGTACTGAAAATCAGGAAAAATGTGGATTTGCCGGAAATCCTTCGTCATGCAAAAGAAAAAAATGTGGGCGTCATTTTATGGGTAACCTGGAAAGCGTTAGACGACCAGCTTGACAAGGCGCTGGAGCAGTTTGAGCAATGGGGCGTGAAAGGTATCAAGGTGGACTTCATGCAGCGCGATGACCAGTGGATGGTGGATTATTACTGGCGGATTGCCCGCAAAGCTGCCGAGCATCATCTGCTGGTGGACTATCATGGCGCTTACAAACCGACCGGTCTGCGACGAGCATATCCCAATGTGATCACCCGTGAAGGCGTAGCCGGGCTTGAACAGGACAAGTGGGGAGAAAAAGCAAATCCCGAACACGACGTCACCCTGCCGTTTATCCGGATGGTGGCCGGCCCGATGGATTACACCCCCGGCGCCATGATCAATGCCACCAAAAAGAATTTCCGCCCGGTGTGGGACAAACCCATGAGTCAGGGTACGCGCTGCCACCAGTTGGCCATGTACGTGATTTA
>JAOZOO010000039.1 GCA_029933225.1 Bacteroidales bacterium
AACCAAAAAACAAAAACCATGAAAACACTTAAACTTTTTTTCAGCATCTTCCTGATCTTTTCAGGAACCCTTTTCGCACAAACAAAACTGGAATGGAAAACAATCTATCATTCCGAGGATTATTATTTCGGTGAATTCGGTATCCTCAAAACCGGCATGGATTCGCTGGGAAATCTTTATGTAACTTTTGAGTCCACCGACGACCTGACGAAAGAGCCCAATACCATTACCACTCTGAAATTTGACCCGGCCGGCAATCTGGCATGGGAACAGCATTATACGGTGAACTACAAATTGGGCTGGTATATGCCCAGTATAGATATGGCCGTTGGAAAAAACGGCACGGTAGCCATTGCAAGCAATAACAATCCGGGTATGAATATTGCGGATGAATATATGGCCCTGAAATACGACACCGATGGTGATTTGAATTGGGTCAGAAAATTTAATCTGGACCCTTACAATGATAAATACACTGACACACCTTATGCCGTATGCATTGACGATTTCGGACATGTTTATGTTACCGGAAAATCCCAGCGGCCGGCGGAAGATTACAGAGGTCCTGAAGTAAACAACGACATGATCACCATTTGTTACGGCATACCGGGAGATACGCTGTGGATTGACAATCCCGACTTCGTTTGCGACTCGCTTCCTCCTTATCTCGAAGTGGGTTATGCCATGACACTGGATTCGAAAAACAATGCCATCATTGCCGGCGCATGCAACTATGTGCCGGGCATCAATCCGTTTCAGGTTGCTCCCAATGTGATGGTAAGATCCACCAAAGGAGGAAACTGGTCGGCTGTATGGGGAGAACGGCATAAATATCAGGAAGCCGTGGATGTAACCACCGACAGCCTGGATAACGTACTGGTACTGGCTAAACAGACCGGAACCCTCAATTCCGATGAGACAAAAGGAATAGGTTATTACATACTGAAATACAATAGTTCCGGACAACTGCAATGGGTACTTGAAGACCTTTTCGACCGGGAAGAATACCCAATTCAGATACCACTGGAAATTAAAACAGATTACAACAACAATGTGATTGTCACCGGATGGATAGGCACTGCGGTAAGCATGGGCAAAACCGTAACCCTCAAATTCAATCCCGACGGCGAAGAAATGTGGCGCAATATATATGACGATTTTTATTGGTCGGCAATCTGCCCCCCTGGTCACGGGATGTTCATCGACAGCACGAACAACATTTATCTCGGAGGAAGATCTTACGGGGATCCGTGGACTGAAAATGCCAATGCCGCTTTGATAAAACTCGATACCGCCGGCAACCGGCTTTGGAAAACTTCTTACAACCTCGACAGTGCCACCCGTGAACTGGTGCGCGGTCTCGAAGTGGACAAATACGGCAATATCTACCTCACTTGCTATCTGACCAATCCCGCCAACCCTGCCGAATCAGGTATCCTGGTCTTAAGATACACGGAAACCACAGGGAAAGAGGAATTTGAAAATAAACATCTCAATGTGACACTGTTTCCCAATCCGGCTGCTGATGAGTTTAGAGTTTCAAGTCCGGAATTAGGAATTGGGGGCGCTACGATAGCACTTTATGATTTGAATGGCAGGAAGTTGCTCGAAAAAGCCATCCCGACAGGAAGCAATGAAATAACAGTGGATGTAACCAGGATGAAAAGCGGGATTTATTTCTGCCGGATAATTACGGAGAAAGGAAACGTAACGAAGAAAGTGGTTATTGAATGAGCGATGCCCGTACTCACCCCACCTTGAAAGGTGGGGAAACTGATGGCGAACATTACAATGACGCTATGAAACAAATCAGTAGCCCACGACTTTAGGCGTGGGATATAGAAAAATAAAAAAACAAATGAATGCAAAACCAATAAACCTAAAACCTCTGCTATGAAACACGAATGTCTCCCCCTTGGGGGAGTGGCCGAAGGCCGAGGGGGTCTGTCTCCCCCATTGGGGGAGATGTCCACAGGACAGAGGGGGTACAACACCCCTGTCATTTCGACGAGCGACGAAGGAGCGAGGAGAAATCTCCCCGGAAAGTACCGCACCCTCTGTCCCGGGAGATTCCTGCCCGACTGGTGAGGTCAGGCGGGCCTCACCGCCAACCCACAAACCAACCCGCTGGGGTTCGAAATGATAACAACACCAACGACCGAAGGCCAAATGATAATTGTATGACAGCATAGTCTAATCCCTCCAGATTTACTAACTTCGCCTCCTTAAACAACAAACGGGAAACTATGGATGGTGACCTTTTTGCCCCCGCCCCTTTTTCCGGGCTGAATGAATTACGGGAAGAAGCTATACATTGTACAAAATGTCCATTACACAAAACCCGGACAAATGTGGTTTTTGACGGAGGAAATCCCGCTGCCCGGATCTTTCTCATCGGCGAAGCACCCGGATACGATGAGGATCAAAGCGGGAGAGTGTTTGTGGGCAAATCAGGCCAACTGCTCGACAAAATCTTTGCCGCCTGCAATTTCACCCGTGAAGAGCACATCTACATCAGCAACATTCTGAAATGCCGCCCGCCCGGCAACCGCACGCCTGCAACAGAGGAAATGGCCGCCTGCCTCCCTTACCTCGAACAACAGATAGAGATCATCAATCCTGCCATCATCATCACGCTGGGCGCCACCGCATTGAAGGCTTTACTTGGTGAAAACCTGAAAATCACCCGTGAAAGGGGCCATTGGAAGCTGTATTACAACCGGCTGGTCATGCCCACCTACCACCCGTCCGCCCTGCTCCGCAACCCCAACCTGAAAAAAGACGTCTGGGAAGACTTCAAAAAAGTGATTCTCAAATACCGGGAACTGGTTAATCCGGGCCATTATTGTAAGTATGTCTGATTGAATGACTTTTTTAAGGCTTTAGAGATTCATTTTTTATATTTGCTAACGGGATGATCAGTAAACACACCGGCATATTGACAATAATTATATTTTTGGTTTTACCGTGGCAACTCCCGGCAAAGGATCTGTTGATCAACCTGGATAAACAGGAGATTGACATCCCAAACCGGCATTATATCATTGCCAAAGTAATCAACACCACCGAAGATGACCATTGCATCGGGTATGTTTTAAGCAGCGCTGATTACCACCGGATACCGGTTTATCTTGAACATGGCATTGAAAAAGACATCGCAACGTTTTTAAAAAATCAGATGGATGGATCAATCTGGGGTGAGGCGCTGATCATCAGGATAAACCGGCTGTTTATTTATGAAATTCTTTTTGAGGAATCCCGTATTTCCAATGTGGAATTAAATATCAGTTTCATCAAAGCGGAATCCGGCCATTATACTGAAATATACCGGGCAGCACTGGTATCAGAAAAAAGCACTTCTTTCGGAAAAGCCAATCACATAAGGAAAAATATTGCCGCTGCATTTCAGGAGGCATTCAATAAGTTTGAACAAAACCGGAAAAGCAACCGTCTCATTTCCATTAACCTATCGAAAGAAGAGCTGGTTCAGAACCCTTTTAAGAGTTTTTCTGAAGAAGCATTCGTGAAAACCGACAGAAAAAAGAAAGGGATATTCTGGACCTACGATGACTTCTTTTTCAACCTGCCCGATACCACCACAAAGTTTTTTGTCAATTACAGGAATAAAAAGAGTAGTAACGACAGTAGTGTTTTGATTAAGAATGCACGTATTTATTTAATGAAGGATAACAAAAAAATACTGTCAGCCTGGGGATTTGCCGACGGGAAAAACATTTTCTCCAAAACAGGCAAATATTATTTTCCGATTCAAATTACGGATTCGGGTTATTACATCAGGCTGGAAACAATGAATAACGTCTCTAACGTATCTTTTCCGATCGTCATGGGCGGAATATTGGGCGGGGCCATCGGCGGAGCTATAGCAGCCGCCATCGCCATCCCGGCAGGTAAAGCTGCATCGGTAACAAAAATGGTTTTTAAACTGGATCCGGTCATCGGAACGTATTCGTTTTTTAAGGAAAAAGAATTCAACAAAGTAGAATCCAGAGTTATTTTCTTTTCTTCAGGCAAAAACAAACCCGGTCAGTACCTTGCCTTATTTTTCAATGATGAGTTTGTATGTAAGCTGTATCCGGAAAGCTGGTATGCAATCACCCTTCCCGGAAATGTGAAAACGATCCGGGTAAAACTGAAATCTTCAAAAGGACCTGAATACAGCAACGAAATCAAACCAGTCCTTTTCCAGACACATATCTATTTGTGTTATGACAGAAAAAACAAACCGCCCTTTTTCAGGAAAGTAACCACCGATGCCGCTGAAAGTATGCTCGGGAAACTGAATCCGGAAAACAGAATAAAATAACCCGCCCCTTCCACTTTTCCGGATTTTTTCATTCAAATAATAACTCTACAAACGACATGTTTTTTTCAAAGGATAGATATTCTTTGGAGAGGGGAAATGATATGACATTAGTTAACGGATAAATCATCTTTTAAAGTCGGTTTACTGGTTACTTTTATACCAATTGTATTTTAAAATGCGCCAGAAGTGCATTTTAAAATTTATCCCGAATATTCGGGAGTAAATGCCGTTACTAAATCAAAGCGCCTTTGGGATTGAAATGAACCAAAGGCGCATTTTGATTTGTAATCGGTATTAATCATCGGCTCAAAGTCCGTAGCATAACCCTTTTTTCAGAAAAAGCCTATCCCATAGGGATGGAATGCTCTAACCAGGGACTTACGTCCCTGGAATACAAGACAGAGAAAATGAGTTCCGTAGGAACGGCATAACTAAAAAACTCAAGACGAGATTAATCTTACCTGAGATTTCGTTCCTCCGGAAGTCTGTTTTTAATCTTTGATTATCCAGACACTGACATGTCTGGCAATAACATGTCCTGCCTCCGGCAGTTCTCTGGAGAAAATATTTAATAAAGTAGTCAATCGTTTTCGTCAATCAAAATTCCCCAACTATAAAAACCTGTCAGGTCGCTACCCTTCAGGCCACCGGAGACCTGACAGGAAGCCCGCCCCATATTTCGTAAATCGTATTCGTACATCGTCAATCGTCATTCGTAGAACCTTACTCCTCACTCCCGTTTTTCCACTCATGGTACATCCCGATGCGGCTGCTGACTTTACGGATGTAATCCCTGGTTTCGCCGTGCGGAAGGTGTTCGCGGAGGTAGCGATACAGTTCTTCATAGCTCATGCGGTTGATCTTGGGGACGGCTTTTGAAATGCTTGTACTTCCCGTAAATGCCCTCGCCACATTGCCTGCCCCTGTGTTGTAAGCTGCAATGGCGCAAAGCATCCGTGAGTTGATATCGGAAACCTTTTTAAAATCACGCGACATCAGCAATTGCAGGTAGGCGGAACCCAATTCGATGTTTTTCTCCGCCCTGTAAAGGTAGTTTGCCGTCACGATCTTGTCTTTTTTGTAAACATAACGATAGGCGTCGCGGGCACCGGAGGTAGGCACAAGTTGCATGAGGCCATAAGCCGGCGCCGGTGATTTGGCTTTCGGGTTAAAATAAGATTCGGTATGGATGACTGCATACACAAGCTCGGGCGGCAGTTTGTAATGATCTGCATATCTGTTGATCTCCTTTTCATATTTGGAGGCCCGCACCTTGATGTAATCGGGCGCCAGCGACAGGCTGATGGTCAGCTTTGCACGTTCTTTGCCGTCTGTTCCTTTTACGATCTCCTTTTTGATGTTTCTCTTGCTGATCACTTCTCTTGCGAAATCATCTGCATTTTCGGCGGTAACCGTTTTTCCCTTACTGGTTTTCAGTTGCCCCTTGAGCACGGCAGTCTTTTCCAGCGGTTCCGGCTTTTCCATCGACGTTTCATAATCTTTTGTGGTTCCTTTTGTGGTAACCAGCTTTTTCACGGCTTCTTCCACTTTCTTTTTGGCAATTTCCGGGTCTTTTGCTTCTTCGGGAGTGACCAGCACTTCCACCGTCGCTACACCATTTTCAAAATCCACATCGGAACGTGATTTTTTATCCTTGCTGTATTCTACCCAGTCTTTTTTTGTTGAACTGATAAATTCGCCTGTGCCCCAGAATTCTTCGATTTCTTTTCGCAGCTTCTCGATACCCTCCTGTTCTTCTTTCATGTATTGTTCATAAGCTTTGGCTTCGTCTTCGAGATATTGCTGGTATCTTTTCTTTTCCTGTTTTTTGTATTCTTCAAAGCTCTGGTCTTCCTGTGCCAAGACAAACGTTCCCGGCAGGATGCAAACCGACAGTAGCAATGCGTAAATGAGTCCTTTTTTCATAATACCATTGAGTTACAGGTTTTTTTATTTAGCCATAGTTGTTACAACAACTCTTTTTTCCGCTTTCAGGTCTTCGTTGGTCACACGGACAAATCCGCGGGTATTGCTCAATATTCCGTTAACGTCATCAACAATGAAATTATACCCCTGTTCGGTTCTGGTCCGCAAAGGGGAAAACTCTTTGGTCTGGGTGTTGGCCTGCAACACTTCCACACCGAAAGGCGGTGCACACCTGAAAGTGAAAGGCAGTTCGACGACCTTGTTCACTTTGTCGCTCCCGATATACATATTGTTCACAAGCAGCACTTTCGAACCGTCGGCCATGTAATCGATGATGCGCAGGTAACATTCGTGGTTGGTGCGGACATACAGCTTTAGGATATCCCCTTCCACAAAAATGGGGCTGCTGTTTCCCTTGTTGGTCCACAGGTCGAGTTGCATGCCGCCATTGGTGATCTCATTTTTTTTGAACAGCTTCATGTTTTCGGCTGCTTCTCCGAAATTTTCGGGCTTGTAGGAGATATTTCTCGCTTCAAGCCATTTAAGCGGCAGAGAACCCTGTGTGGAGGCAATGGGCTTCCCCGTTTGGGTATTCCTCAAAATAGCTACGATCTTCAGGTTGTTGCCATCTTTCCAGTAAGTGCCGTTCAGCATGTATTTGGGTGGGGTACTTCCTGGCTGTGGGGCCTCAGTCCTGATGTTGTACCCGTTTTCCTCGATCAGTTCTTTCTGGAAAGTACTGATAAAACGGCGCGAGAAAGGGCTTGCCATTTTGGTGTCTTCAAAGGTGAATGTGCCAAGGCGGATAGGCTCTTTGAAAAAGTCGCCGGTCTGCATCTGCAAACCGTAAGCCATGAAATTGCATACTTCTGTCAGGTTTAACTGATCGCTGTGCGATATTTTGGCAATACCATTGGAAACTTCATTTTCATACTTCATGATCTTGTCGATGTGTTCCATGGATGCCCGCAGCAACATCACGATGGAATACGCCGATTCGGCTTCTCTGAACAGCGGCATACACTGGTAGTAGGATTTCAGGGCATTCTTTTCGTCATTCATGCTAACGTATCGTTTGGCGGCTTCTATTTTTCCCGAGATGTTCGATTCCAGCACCTTCATCCGTTGTAAGTAATAATCGATCAAATCCTTCTTTTTCACATAAACCAGCACATACCCTGTTTTTTTCTTTTTATCGTAATAGGTTTCCGTTTTCAATCCAGTGAGGTCAATCTTCGAGAAAGAAGTCGTTGCCGACTTGTAGGTTTTCGAAAGTTTGTTATTGGCTTCGGTAACCTGTTGTGTGTTCATACTTTCGATGGTTACCTGAACAGTACTCACCAGCTCGTCGGTGGCTGAAAGTTTCAGTTTATCAAACATGGCTAGCTCCGATTCGTTTTTTTCTTTTTTGTTCATCGCAAAGCCGGTAAAATATTCTTCAGCGGGGTACAGTTTCTGCCGTTGATCGAACTCTGTCCATTCAGGAGCCTGGCCGCTCAGCCCATACGCCAGAAATACAATCACAATGACGGAGATGATTTTTCTAACCATAATTTCAAGTTTTTATACTTCAAGATTCTATTTCAGATTTTTGATTTCAGGTTTCTAATTTCTGATTTCATTATTTCCGGATACACCGTACGGACAGTCCGTATTTTTTATCGCTGGAATAAGTACTGACTCCCGGACTTTCAACATGCAGCTTCATGCGATAGGCACCGTTTCCGGCACTTCTCGATCTTCCCTGTTTTTCTCCTAATGACGACCAGAACAGGGCCGTTATACCCATTTCGCGAAAAGATCCGCTGTGATGGCGAATACCGGACATCAAAGCGGAAAATCCAGATGAATTCTGCTGGTAAACATTCAGTCCTCTTTTTTTATAAATATGTCCGGCTTCTTTCAGGCTGATGCCTGCCAGCTTTTCTCCCGTACTTTTCATCAGGTTGATGAAGTCCTCCCGTGAAGGCAGCATCCATCCCGGAGGGCAAATGCCCTGTTCATGGACAAAGCCTTTGTAATTCATGGCTTCGTCCCACTGATACAGCCCGCCATACTTTTCACAATTTCTTTTATCGTCGTCATAACAGTACTTTTCGATTACTCCGTTATCGGTTTGCTGCATCGCCCCGCTGATCATTTTTCCCACATTCAGGTTCTCGGCCATCCATATCTGGCCGGCAATACGTACCCATTTATAGCGGTGGCCGTCCCGCGTATCGGTGAAGGTGCCCGAGTTTCCGGTAAAACTCTCATGAGGTGTCGTGGCCGGTTTGGGCGGAACATATTCTTCCTTTTTTGGCGGAACGTATTCCTGTTTCTTCGGAGGGGGCCTGGTTTCTTCCTTTTTGGGTGCATTATAATTATAGGTAGTAGTACTCGTAGTGGCAGCCGGTCTGGCAGACGTTGTAAAATAGAAATCGCCCATCAACGAGGATGATTCCCAGGGAATTTGATTGCCGCCGGTTTCCTGTGCCACCTCTTTGCGCACCTCTTTGATCACATCTTCGATTTTCAGGCCGGGGAGCTTCATTTTTTCGATCAGGCTTTTCGTAAACGGGCTGTTCCTGCCGCTGCCGTCCTGCGCCACACTGCCCGGTGCGGTAGAATAGACAATAATGGAGCCGGTAGGCGCCGACATAAAAGCAAAACCGCGACTTGCCGAACGGTAACCCTGATAAGGATTGTTACGGCATGCGTCCAGGATAACGATGTTTACGGCAGAACGGGCCTGTTCCATGACATCCAGCACATAGCCGGTTTCCAGACAGTTGTACTTCACGTCAATTTCGTTGTCGATGGATTCGTTGACAGGGATCAGGTAATTCAGTCCGTCCACCTGGATGCCGTGACCGCTGTAATAGAAAAGGGCAATATCACCGGGCATGATCTTTCCTTTGAATTCGCGGATGGACTCTTCCATTTCGCGGTGGTTGAGATTGGTTTTCAGGATCACATCAAAACCCAGCGACATGAGCGTGTAAGACAGGTCAAAGGCGTCGTTTTTAGGGTTCTTCAACGACATCTGATTGTAATCGGAATTGCCGATCACCAGCGCTATCTTGTTCTGGGGAAATGCGAACTCTCCCAGCAAAAGAACAACGAACAAAATAATGAGCTTCTTCATATTATTATTTTTTTATTGTTTTTTCAATTTTAACAGACGCCATTTGCAACATATTTCGTTTTACGGTTCAACTGTTTTGCCGATCATGTTTACCGGGTTAACCTGTCCGTCTTCAATGGTGAACACCTGCCAGAAAATGCCTTCCGTACCGGGAGTTATTTGAAATGTGTTCAACAGCTTGTTGTCGCCGTAAACTTTCACATTGGCCTTTGAATCAGACAATTTTGTGGCATTCGGGTGATTTTTGTCGCTGTAATCGTGAACCAGGAACCGGTACTTTCCACGGTCGTCAATATGTTTCACGGTAATGGTTTCGGGTCCGTAGCCGTCGCGGTCATCACGGTCGAGCCGGGCCACACCGTCGGCGCTCGTGGTCATGTCGCGGTACGAGATATGATAGCCCCCCTCCTTCTCAAAATGAGCGTCGAGGTCGGCAGGTTTCTTATCCCATTCCAGCACGATGCGCAACTGCCCGACGGGCATCTTTTTTGAAAGCGAAAAGCGGTTGTAAAAAATGGTCTGTGCCACGATCTCAACGGGAAAGTCCACAGTGATGTATCCCTCGCGCTCCACATGAACAGCATATGTGCCGTCTTTTTCGGGGACGGGAAACCTGACAATGCCGAGGCCGTCAGATGTGTATTTTCCGATGCCCGCAATGTCAACCGCAGCCTGGCTTACAGGATTCCCCGTTTCCGCATCCGAAAAACGGAGTGTAAGCAGCCCCTCTTCGGATTCAACCATAGCATCATCCAGTTCTTTACGCATTTTGTCGATCTGTGCCGTCGCCGTCAGCACAATGCCGAAAAGAAAAACCGCAATCAGTATAAAATGTGTTTTCATCGTATTCATTTTAATCGAGTATATCTTCTTTAATATTCAATGTTTTTTGCGTATGGTCGCTGTCATAATCAAACAGCATGTCACCCGTAGAGCGCATCAGCCTGACAAAATTCAGGTTGTACCAGATAAACAGTTTCCCTACTTCTATTCCAGAGAGAATGTCGATCTGTTTGTTGCCGTTCTGGAAGCTTGTGATTTTTATTCTCGCCCCGTCACTGATCTTCACTTTATCGAAAGAAAGCGAATTATGCTTTGTCTTTATGATGATGATGCCATCGTTGTTTTTCATAAAAGAAAGTTTACCGATATTATCATAAAGCTCGGGGGACGAAGACCGGAAGCGCGGGTTGTATTTGTTAAGGGCATCCTGTACATCCTTACCGGCGATGACGATGCCATTGGTCTTGATCAGGTTCATGGCTGCAAACAAACCGGCTATGTTTTTGTTTACCTGTTTTTTGATGAGTGCATCGTTTTCCTTTTTCAGGTAATCCACGATGTTGAAGTCGTATTCTTCGTTAAACGAAAGCTGTTCAACATTAAATCCGATGGTGTTGTTGATGCTGCCGATCACCGTGATAGAATGGCCTTCATAATAAATACCGTTTGAGGTGGAAGCTTCGTTTTCAAAATAAAGCCGGGTATTTATCTGTTTGCCGGAATTGTTCAGGTGGATAACATAATTTAAAAACTGGTTATGGGTAACGGTATCCAGGCCCGATTTTCTCAACCAAAGCAGGCTGCCTCCTTTGTTATATGCTGCAATAAAGATATCCTCGCGGTTATCTTTTGTAGTTAGCTGGCGACCTTCTGCACGGGCTTCACCACGAAAAGAACCGGCGATAACGGGGTTTTCAGCGTCATCAAGAGTAATTGAAAAGGCCGTGGCGGCATGATCGCAGGTGATGTTTTTCGCCCATTCCAGTTGCTTGTTATTGTTGTACTTGGCAATGAAGGCTTGTCGCTTACCTTTGGGCGGCATCCAGTTCGTGTTGCCAAATTGCACTTTTTGAGCATAGTACCCGGCGAGGTAACAATTACCGTGACTGTCAAAACAGGCATCGGCGAGGTTGCTTCCCCGGTAGCCGCCCCACTGGTTTGTTAAATCCCAGTATTGTCTTGTGCGGTTGGCAAGGTAGCTTGTGTTGCTCACTTCAATCACTTTGGGTTTTTTGTTTTTGTACTGCGGCATGATCAGTCCCAGCGGGGCATTGATATAGGTGGGATCGGCAATGGCGTATTTGGTATTGTTAAAATAAAGGAAATCGCCCTGCGCATTCCGGATGGGGCTTATCGCCGTGGCCACATGCCCCTGGTATTCAAGTCCGATAACCTCCAGGTGAAGCAACTGCCTGACAAGGTAAGTAAACAACGCGGCACGGTCTTCACAGTCGGAAGCCGCATAATAAAACAACTCTTCAGGAAAGAAAAACTTTTCTTTTCCAAACTGCTCCTGATCGGTTTTGTAAACGAATGATTTTTGCACGAAAGCCAGTAAAAAGTTTACCGCATCATTGGTGGACATATTTTGGATCAGGGGTATAATCCCGTCAGCCAATGATTCTTTTGTGACCCTCGACATGGCCGCATTGAAAAAAACATTCAGCTCGGTAACGGGATAATCTCTTAGAAAATACAGGGAGTTGACATTCAGCGTCACGGGAAACGAATAATCTTTTCCGCCGTAATTAAAACGTACCTGTTTTTGCGAGACATCATTACCGATATTCATCGGTTGATAAATGTTGAAATCGATAACCCTTGTGGCGCCGGGAAAATTAAAATCATAAGTCTGGAAAGAATCAAACGAAACATCATCAACAAAATAAAACCGCTGGTTGTTGATCAGCAGATAGTTTTTGCCGTACAACTGGTTTAATGAAGGGATCAGCAGGTAAATGTTGTTGTTGTGAAATGCGATTTTTACATTGTATCCTGATCTGATCATGAGGAACCACGTCAGTAAACCGGCATTATTGTTATCATTTCCGCTAATGGCTGCGGCAGTTTTTTTCACCAGCATAAAATAAGCCCAGTCGTTCAGACTCAATGTGTTTTTGGTGTTCAGCAGTTCGTTGACCAGCGAATTATAATTGGTTTTGCTGCAAGCGGCCCACCAGTCGCCCACCGCCTGTTCGCTGATGCGCTGTATTTTTTTAAACAACAGGCTTTCGTCAAACCGAAAAGTCAGAGGTGTGCCGTAATAATCCACTCTGATATCGGATTTCAGGTAACCTTCGGGTTCCGTTTTCTGAATGACCGGAAGCACCGGTTTGATCGCAGGAATCTTACCTTCCTTACCGGTAACTTCCACGCTGATCTTCCTTGCGAACAGTTGATTTATGCTGCCCGGTTCGTATTTGGGTATCTCCACCGGTTTTGGCTTTTCGGGTACTTCAATCCCGCGCCATGCGTTGTAATCACCCCACTGGTTTTTCAGGAAACCTGCAAATTCTCTATCGGCCTGCTGCACATACGCATTGTATTCGCTTTGCAGTTTCCTGATGGCTTTATCCTGTTGAATCCTGAATTGTCTTAATTCGTCGCGTTCCTGCTTTTTAAATTCCTCAAAAGTTTGAGAAAAGGCGCTATTCAGCATACCTGTCACAAAAAAACAAAGCAGGGAATATTTGATAAACGTTTTCATTGAGTCTTAATGTTGAGAGTTTAAACCGGTTTTAAGGTACAGCGTGTTGTTTTTCACATGCAGACCTCCGAGTTTTAAAGACACCTCTTTCCGTCCGCTGACGCGAATGATCGTTTGGGATAACTCGCTGTAATGATCATCCATGCTGGACTGATTGACCTCCGACCCGGGGTCAAGAACAAGCGCCTGTAATAAAACTGAAGAGAATGCATACCATAATCCATTTTTGAGCGCGCACGAAGGGCTGGAAAGTTCTTCTGTTCCGGTAAAATGCTCATCCGACTGGTAAGTCATCCGGTTTGCATTGCCCGGAATGGGAGCCCCGGAAAAAACAGATGATATTTTAAGCTGTTTGTTGTGTTTTTTTACCACATAATAAAAATAATTCCTTGCCTCACCGGAAGCGTACTTTTCTCCTGCCCTCATCTCGGTTCTTGAAGTTGAAAAATATTTGTCGTTCTTGTTCGGGTACGAACTGGAAACTTCCGACAAACAATTGATGGATTCGGTTTTTCCCGACAATCTGTTGCCTGTGCGCAAAGAAGCCAGGACAATGGCTTCGTTGTTTGCGGTAAAAGTATCGCTGACGATCTTAAAATCATCGGGATTAAAAGAGAGTGTGCTGGTTATTTTATTAAACTCCTTGTACACAGAACTCAGGGTAGCCTCACCGCTCCCGGCATCTTTCTCACTGGTATAATAATCGGTCAGCCATTGAATTTTTGAGTCGATGATAACCGATAATACTGCTTTTGCCCGCAAGGTGGCTAATAAATAGGCCGAGTCTTTGCTCATCCCAGGTTCTGAAATCCCGATGGCATAAACGACCGAATTGTTGGATGAGGGAAATTCAAAAACCCAATCTGGTAGCTTTGTTTTAAAAAAAACCCTGTTGATGTTTGAAGCCGAATGGTCTGTAATTGCAATATCGTCAATGCCAAATTCCTTGTCAAATTCGGTTTTGAACCGGGTATAATCGTAATCCAGACGGCTATCCGTTTTTGACTGACTTTGTGCATTTACAACAACCCCGATTGCAAATAAGAACACAAAGAAGAACAGATGAGACAATATAGCATTGGCAGTTTTTTTCATCTCCTGATAAATATTTCAGGTTGACATACAGTTTGTACTCAAGATACTCCTTTCAACCACCACGGCTAATTACCATGGCGGTTGAAAGGAAGAGCAAGATATGGACGAATATTATTTATTCTCCATTTTCTGCATCTCTTCTTCGAAATCTTTCTTGAATTTCTGATAATCGTAATCAATCTTCAACTCGGTGTCTTTCGATATCTGATTGTAAACCGGGTTCATTACATTATCCACCGGCAGCTCAAATGCAAGATAAGTCCTGTACTTGTTGTCTGCCGTTTTGGTCACCTTCTCGCAGATGGTTTTATACCCGTTAATTTTCTGGTTCACAACCGACCGTGTCAGCTCTTCATATCTCTTTTCCACGCTTTCATCCATGTTCTTCTGCCGCCGGTTGTAATAATTGTCGATAACGGCTTTCACAGTAATCTCAATCTTCGACGCAAGCTCTTCAAGGGTATTCGAGCGGGCCACTTTTTTTGACATGACCATGTCGTTGCTTTCACCCATTGAACTTGCCCGGATAAATCCGTCGGTGGACTGATACTCGGGACCCGAACAGCGAATGACAACTTCCTGTTCATCCTCGTACTTCGGTTTTGGAGCCTTTTTCTTGGATTTGCAATTGGTTGTTAAAAAAACCACAGTAATCATCAGGATTACTGACAAGACTTTTGTAAATGCAGATTGTCTCATAATAATTCGTTTTTAGTTAGGTATTAATTGTTATCGGTTAAACATAATCCGGTTGAACAAAATTATGTTTGACTACAAAGCATGTAAATATAGTAAAAAAAAAAAATTAATTCCCGATAATTTATTAACATATCATAAAATTTATACTGTCTTCTAATTTATCTTCTGTCAAAGCAAAAGTGATTACATTTTAAGAACCTGAACAAAAGAAAGATAAGGAAGTTATCGGATGACTTTGAGTTTTCCGGGAAAATGGTCTCCGAAATACTCTGAAAGAGCATTTTTTAATAATATCACGTGATTACTGGCCGGTCCCCGACACAAAAAACCGGCTGCCGTTGCGTACGGTGATCTCTGCATTGCATTTGATCAGGATGCTGTTACATGAAGATTCTGATGTGATCTCGGGGTTGTTTGAAGTGTTTTCAATAATGATCTGGCATCCCGCATCGGGAGCAAACAAAGAGCCACTTCCTCCGTCATTCCAGTTTGAGGAGTTGGACCAGTCTGAAGAGGTTGAGCCGGTCCAGGTCAGCGTTTTGTGATACCAGTCCGGTGTCATCTCGGCAGTAGTGGCCGAAGTGTTGATGTGCCACTCGTCAGCAGTCCAGACCGGATTTGGTTTACCGACTGAAAAGACCCTGACAGCTTTTGAATTTGAATATTCCCACGTTTGCCCCGAACCGTCAACATCTATTTCGCCGAAAGCATCTATCAGAGTGCCCGTGGTATGATTGCCACCTTTAAACAAATAATAGCTGTCGTTCCCGTTTCCGCTGATCACGCCGCTGTTCAGTTCTGCATCAAAACCATAAGCGCTGGAAAAATCTGATACCCTGTAGCTGATCACATAGGTTTCTCCTGCTCCGATTGTACCGGTCAGTCTGACATCAGCCCAGCTACTGCCGTTTGCCTGGCGGGAAATGTACCATGTCTCCGTATCAAAATCAATGGCTGTACTTCCGTGATTGTAAAGCTCGATAAACTTCGCATTAGCAACATCCGACGGGTCGGCAATTTCGGAGATCAACAAACTGTCGCCCGGTAAAGCCGTGTTTGCTGAATCTGCCGGGACAGGAGCAGATGTTTTGTAATCTGTATTATCGCCAAGATTTGTATATGGATAAATGATAAAATAATAGGTGTTGTCAGGTGTAAGATCAGTCCAAGTGTAAGTTTCGGTACCGTGGGAAACGTTTACCTGTCCTTCGCCGTCTGTGAGATCCGTATCTGTATATTCAGGAACACCATCCGCAGGAGCCGTAAAATTCCCGGACGTATTTATTTTCAGCAGATAGTTCTCTGCCGGGACACTTCCGTCGTTATCATCCCATGTTAAAGTGACAGTGGTTGTTGAAGAATCGGATACCCCGAAAGAGGCCACATGGTTTGAGGGCTCATCTTCAACCCCGCCCCAAATGGCATTCACATATTCGGGGTGATCAATAAAAGGATTTCTGTTGTTTTGATAGTTGTAATAAATGATATCATTCCGGTTTCTTTCCCAGTCGTCCACAGGGTCAAGTGTATTCCAGGCCAACAGCGTTGTCAGTTTTCCGTAAAGCGGCTCGTTGGATGGCGCCGTATTCACATAATCCACAATCTCAAGGTCGGGTTCCGATCCGTCACCTTCGTAACGTGTGGCCATGTAAAAGATCATTCGTGCCACATCCCCTTTCACTTCATCGCGCGGTTCCCAGATGTCAATGCTGTAGTAACAGTCTGTAACCCCAGAACCATCAATGTATTGGGTTGTTCCGTAATCAAAGTCCCTGTTGCTTTTTGCGGAATTGACCGAAGCATCCGCCGGTCGCAAATGATGCAGATCGGTTCCGGCAGGCGGATCATCGCCAAAATCGCCGTGTGATTTCGACCACACATGTTCGCGGTTCCATTGTTCCGAGCCATTGCCGAATTCTGTCTTTGCATAGCTCCAGCCGGAATACAAACAGATCACATTTGCAGAATCTGTCGTATCCTCATCTGTGTCTTTCAGCGCTTCTTTAACGGCATCATACGACAATTCGGTATGCCCCGAAATAATATTGTGCAGTACCGTTTTTAATGTATCTCCCGTTAATCCTTCGGCATCGCTATAATAGCCGTCGGGTATCTGGGCAGTTGAAAACCGTACAAGAAAAACAAACAACAAAATAGAGATAGAAAACTTCATCGGTTACCTTACTGTTTTCTGAATCGGCAAATCTATGATGTTTCCGCATCAGTTTATCCTGAGTTCAAAAAGTTTATTAACGGTTTTATTAAACGAAAA
The DNA here is from genome assembly GCA_029933225.1 of Bacteroidales bacterium. GTDB lineage: Bacteria > Bacteroidota > Bacteroidia > Bacteroidales > F082 > JAADID01. The sequence continues at coordinate 16,934 of JAOZOO010000039.1, forward strand.
TCATGAATAAAAGTTTGCGGATCAGTATGCCTGTTATGATCGTTAAAACGACATAAAAAATAATCCCTTAATTCATTTACAAAAATCTTTAAAGCATCCGTAATATCAATACATCTCAAAATATACTGGCGGTCAATCGATTATATCCTTATTTATAAATGCTAAAAAATAACAGGTTGCATTGTTATTTTTATAACAAATATTTGGATAAACAACCGATCGGGTTTATTTTTGCAATGTTATTTACTTAACAGATATTGGAATTATGAAAGAACGTCAGGACTTATTGAATCTGCCACACAAAACGATTGAACGTTTAAGTCAGTACAGAAGGGCTTTATTAATATGCATTGACAACGGCAGGACGCATATTTTTTCGCATGAGATTGCAAAAATACAACACATAACTCCGGTACAGGTGCGACGTGACCTGATGCTGATCGGTTACTCCGGGACATTGAGAAAAGGATATAACATCAGGGAACTGATCGACCTGATCGGGGAGATCATTGATTCACAGGAGGTAACAAATGTAGCCATCGTCGGTATGGGAAACCTGGGTGGTGCTCTGATCAAATATTTCAACGGAAAAAGACATAAACTTTACATCGTTGCCGGTTTTGATACTAATCCGAAAAAGATCGGGAAGACAATCAACGGAATTGAATGTTACGGGCCGGAAGATATGGCCAAAATCGTTAAGGAAAAGAACATAAAGATCGGGATTTTAACCGTTCCGGCAGTGAACGCCATTGAATCCTCAAAGCGACTTGTAGATTCAGGAATCAAAGGTATTGTCAATTACGCACCCAAGCCCATTGAGGTCCCTGACAATGTTTACCTCGAAGAATACGATATGGTTACAACCCTGGAAAAAGTTGCTTTTTATGTGAAAATGGCAGAGATGGAAGGAGAATAGATTGAGATTCAAAAGTCAAGAACCAAGAGCCAAGATGTTAGACTTGAGAATCTGAAACGTAAGGTATTGAGACGTGTAATACCGATTACAAATCAAAGCGCCTTTGGTTCATTTCAATCCCAAAGGCGCTTTGATTTAGTAACGGCATTTACTCCCAAATATTCGGGATGTACAACACCCCTATTTGGATATTCGTTAGTGTCTTGATAAAAACACTATTGAATTGGAAAAACTAAAAGATTCAAACCAAACTGAAACGGTTTAACCACCGCCTCCACCATTGTGGGTATTGGGGCATGGAGTGCCGTAGATGTACCATCCCCACCTGCTTCCGCCGTAGTAGGGTGAGTCCGTAAACGAGATACCGTCCGCTCCATCCTGGTCGCAGTACCCCTCGTGCCGACCGTACCCCCAAGCTGTCTCGTCCTCGGTGTCAGTAGACACTGCGGCATGAGCTGCCACCACGAAACCGCATTCGGGATAATCGTCACCGCTTATCACGATCGTGACGCTCGTAAGCCCCGGGTCGTACTCGCCTCCGTAAGGAAACTGCCCGATTTTAGGGTTCCCACCGTTGTTAGCGGGAATATCTTCCTCCGGACCGACGTAGAGATGGGTTTCGTCAATCAGCCAGCCCGTCTCGGTGATCTCGTATTTCACGGTGATCGTTGTGCCGTCGTCAATGATTGTGATCGTGCCGACTTCGATCCCCGTGCAGTTGTCGTCATATTGTCCTCCGCCCGCGATCATCTTTGTCGTCTCGGTCGAAGCATCTTTGTAGAAAAGTCCGTTCGACGGATGCTTTTCTACTCCTTTTTGACACGCAGCTAAAAGAAAAGCGGCAGCGATTAACATAAAAACAAATTTTTTCTTTTTCATAATGTTTGTTTTATGTGAGAAATCATACAAATTAATTTTCAAATATAAACATTTTTTTGGATCTTATATACTTTGAGTCAATATAACCGAGTCAATAAGTAAATAATATTGCATCTATTTTAAATATTTATCCGGGGATTTTATTGATTTTCATTACATTATAACTTTCATAAGCAAATTATCTGATAAACAGTTATTTTTTTATATTTGTTTTGTTATAAACCTGCGTTTTAAAACAAACGGTGATATTTATCCTTGCAGCAAAGTTGTCGGATTCGAGAATTATGAATGGCTGGAAATAAGATTTTAAGGGAATTAAGTGCAGAATTGGTCATCCTTAAATAATCAAAAATGGGAAATTGAAAAAACTACTTATATTTTTCATCCTGATCATAGGATTCAACTGTGGAAGGAGCCAGGATTTTTCCGATAAGATTGAAAAAACGCTGGTTGAATCTGGATTGGAAAATATCAGAGTAACCTATCTAAACAATGTCTGTTATTTAAGTTTTGAAAATAATATATACCGCTGGAACATAAAAGCGATGAAGTATGTACTTGATACTATCTCGCAAATCATTAACCCGGAGGACACCCTGAACATTATTCAGCTCAGATTTGACATTCCACAAATAAACGCCCGTGTTCAATCAGGATTATGGCAAAATTTTATCCATGAACAGGTTAATAAAAAACAGATTGATAGCTCATTGACGATCAGCTACAGAACAGATGAAGCATGGAAGGAAATAAAAAGAACAAAACCCATAAACAGGGCATTTGCAAAGTTCGATTTTGTTTTTTATCCCCAGTTTTTTTTGAGTAATGTAACATTTAATAAAATATATGAGATTCAGTTAAATCTTGCGCCAGCGCTCGAAGTTTCTTTTTGGAGGGGAATGTTGTTTACGGCTCAAGTCATTTTTCCGATCGTTAATGATTACGGGGAAACAGGAGATTTGATACGTCCCGGATTCCTGGTTTTGTCACAAAATTTCAAATTTGCCAATTCAACTTTTGTCAATGTTAGTGCAGGTAACTTTAATTATCAACGCTATGGTTTAAACTTTCAAGTATATCATCATTTCAAGAATGAAAGATGGTACATTGGCCTGACTACCGGTTTGACAGGCACATCGCAATTTAATAAATCAGGATGGACATTTGGAACACCAAACACGCTAACGTGGTCATTGGGTGCCGGTTATTTTCTTCCATTTTATTCTCTTCGTTTTGATTTAAATGCCGGCCGGTTTCTGAAAGGGGATTACGGCGTGAGGTTCGATCTTACAAGGATGTTTGGTGAAACAACCATTGGTTTTTATGCAATTTACTCAGCATTTACCCAATTGATGGGGGGGAGAGTTAATGGAGGATTTCATTTTTCAATACCATTCCCTCCCCGGAAAAGATGGAAACATCGCCGTTTCAGGGCTATTCCACCAAGATATTTTGATTGGGAATACAATGCAGGGACAGAATTCAGATATGGAAGATACTTTGAAACAAGACCAAACGAAAACCGTTCAGAGCATTATTTTAACCCGGTATATTTTAAAGAAGAACTTTTAAAAATTGGTAATTAAATGAAGCTTATTATTACCACACTTATTTTTGTTATGTCGATCAACACATCGGTTGGGCAAACCTTATTGGGTACAACAGGATGGTTGAACATCCCTACGGCAGATATGCAGGAAGACGGGACGTTTTATCTTGGTGGAAGTTTCATTGACAGTCATTATATTGATAATTATGGCACAGGGCAGTATAATTGTCTTACTTACTATTTTGATGTGACTTTTCTTCCGTTCCTGGAAATTAACTTTGGAAATACAAGATTACTTAATTATCCGGGTGATCATTATACAGTTGACCGGAGGTTTTCATTCCGACTCAGGGCATTAAAAGAACGTAAGTATGTCCCTGCCATTGTTATTGGAGCTCATGATGTATATACTACAATACAATCAGGGGCAGATGTTAATCAATACTTTAACTCAATTTATATTGTAGCAACAAAACATATTCCGGTAAAACGTTCTGAATTTGGTTTTACACTCGGTTATGGTTTTGATTTTTTCAATAGCAATCAGTTTATCGGTTTTTTTGGTGGGATTTCATTCAGTCCATCATTCCTGCGACAATTGAATCTGATAGTAGAATATGATGGAACAGCTTTTAATTTTGGGGGGAATATTTTATTCTTTAAACATCTCTTTGTATATGCTATGGTTCAGGATATCAAACACTTCTCAGGTGGTTTCGCCTACCGGATTTACCTTCTTAACAATATTAAGAAAAAAAGGAAAGAAAGAAAATCCGGCACAAAATAACTCCCTCCTGGTTCAAGTCTTCCCGCTCTGCCAGTTCGGGGGAGCGAGATAGACCGGACTAAAAAGCCGAAACGCCATATTTGGTATGCACTTCTACTCACTAATCCCAAACCCTCACCCGCTAAACGATCGTGATCCTCGTCCCGCCGTTGTCCACGCCGAGGAGCTTGGTATCGGTGATGATGGTGTCTTTACCGCTGCGTTCGATAAAATGGATAGCTGCCCTTATCTTGGGCGCCATGCTGCCTTCGGCAAACTGCCCTTCCTCAAGATATTTTTTGGCTTCGGAAATGCTCATCCTGTCAATGGTCTTTTCCTGCGGGGTGTTGAAGTTGAGGCAGACTTTCGGTACATCGGTAAGGATGAAGAGCTTATCGGCCCTGATCTGTGAGGCCAGCAAAGCGGAAGCCAGGTCTTTGTCGATCACTGCGTCAATGCCCTGGAGCTTGTTTTCCGCCACATAATAGCAGGGAATCCCTCCCCCGCCCACGGCAATGACGATGTGACCCTCACGGGCGATCTTCTCAATCGAGCGGCGGTTGAAAATAACCAGCGGAGTGGGTGAAGCCACTACTTTGCGCCATCCCCTGCCGGCGGCATCTTCCTTGAAAACCGAATTTCTCTCAGCAGCCATTCTTTCGGCTTCCTCTTTAGTGAAATAAGGGCCGATGGGTTTGGTGGGGTTCTTGAAAGCATCATCATCTTTGTTTACCAATACCTGTGTAATGATGGATATGATATCCCGGTCGAGGTCTTCGGCCATCAACACATTCCGCAACTGCTGCTCAAGGATGTAACCGATAAAACCCTGCGAATAGGCTACGCTGACATCCAATGGCATATCAGGTATCCCGTATTTTTCGTGTCCTGCCGAATTGGCCAGCAGTATATTGCCCACCTGGGGGCCGTTTCCGTGCGTCACCACCAGGTTATAATCCCTGTTAATCAGGTTGATCAGATTCTTGCTTGCTTCATACGCATTGCGTTCCTGCTCTGCAATAGTTCCTTTTTGACCGGCCCTTAACAGGGCATTCCCTCCAAATGCTACAACTGCTAATTTACTCATATTCAGGTGTGTTAAACTTTCAGATTTTTAAAAGAAGCCAAAAGTAAGATAATTTTTTCAATGTTCCGTATCCGGGAAACTACCGGCGGATAACAATGTAAAATGAATTTGATGATTTTATTAACTTGCAGGCATCAAAAAAACAGACCATGCCGGGAAAGAAAACATTGTTTCGGTTCACTGCTAAAAATATAACCGGCTTTATTATCACTCCGGTGCTGTTTATTTTTGTGGCTTTTTTTATTCAACTTGAACCCGATAAACCCCAGCTAAACTATATGCTGGCCATCACACTGCTGATGGCTGTCTGGTGGCTTACCGATGTCATTCCTTTATCCATAACCGCTTTGCTTCCTGTAGCTTTGTTCCCGCTCTTCGGGATTATGAACGGAAAAGCCGTATCGGCAACCTATTTCAACTGGGTGATCTTTCTTTTTATCGGTGGTTTCCTCGTGGCGCTGGCAATGGAAAAATGGAACCTCCACAAACGGATAGCGCTTCGTATTCTGCTGATAACCGGCACAGGCCCCCTGCGGTTGCTTTTCGGCTTTATGTTTGCCACGGCTTTTCTGTCCATGTGGATTTCCAACACAGCTACTGTAATGATGATGCTTCCCATTGTTTTATCCATCATCAGCAACCTTGAAGAACATGCGGATAAAAAAGATATCTCCCGTTTTTCGGTAGGTATATTACTAGGTGTAGCTTATGGGGCATCCATCGGCGGCATTTCAACGCTTGTCGGCACACCTCCCAACCCGATCTTTGTTCAGGTTCTGGACATCATGTTTCCAAAAGCGCCGGTTATCAACTTTTCAGAGTGGTTCCTTTATGCTTTCCCCATCAGTGTGATCATGTTTTTGTTTGTCTGGCTTTTTCTTTATTTCAGTTTCAGGCCGTCAACATCATGGAAAACTTTAAAGGAAGTAAGTTTCAGAAAGCAATATGAGGCACTTGGAAAAGCCGGTTTTGAAGAAAAAGTGGTATTTGTTGATTTTGTCATTCTCGCTGTTTTATGGCTGACACGAAGTGGCATTAAATTAGGCGATACGGCCATCCCGGGCTGGGGAAGCCTGTTCAGCAACCCGTCGTACATCAATGATGGAACGGTGGCCATTGCCATGTCATTAATCCTTTTCCTGATCCCTTCCAAAAAGAAAAAGGGGAAACAAATGATTCTTGACGGAAAGGTCATTACCAAGCTTCCCTGGGGAATTTTATTGCTGTTTGGCGGTGGCTTTGCCCTGGCAAGCGGTTTTAAAGAGTCGGGATTGTCGGAATGGTTTGGCGAGCAGATGAGTGCTTTTGCCGGTCAACCACATCTTTTGATGATCATCATTGTGGCTCTGGGGATGACTTTCCTGACAGAGGTGACTTCCAATACGGCCACCACTCAGCTGATATTGCCTATCCTTGCCGGGTTGTCCGTTTCGCTGCATGTGAACCCCCTGTTGCTTATGCTGCCTGCCACTATCAGCGCTTCTATGGCTTTCATGCTTCCTGTGGCCACCCCGCCCAATGCGATCATTTTCGGGTCCAAAAGGATTCAAATCAGCACGATGGCCAAAACAGGATTTATCATTAATATTTTCGGGGCGATCATCATCACGCTGCTCACTTATTACTGGGGAACCACCGTTTTTCATTTCAGTCCTGAAGTTATACCGGACTGGGCACTAACGAAATAGGGGTGGGAAAAACAAATATCAAATAAATTCCAAAACGGTAAAACAACGGACAGCTTTTGCTGGGATTTGATTTCCTGCGACAAAAGTCGCCGGCATGGTTTATTTTTATCTTTGTTTTCAAAACCCGGAATGCTGTGCAGATGAAATCCGTTAAAAACCAAAAAAAGGCTTATTTGTTTGCCTTGCTTGCCGTCCTTTTCTGGTCAACCATGAGTTCGGCATTCAAGATCACGCTCAGGTATATTGCCTTTGACCAGATGCTTTTCTGGGCTTCGCTGGCAGGTGTGATCGCCTTGCTGATCATTAACCAGGCCGGTTCAAAAAGGGTGAGGATACGGGAACTTACTTTGTCAAACTGGATTTCCTCTGCCATCATGGGTTTGTTCAACCCTTTTCTGTATTATCTTATTTTGTTCAAAGCTTATGATCTGCTGGAAGCCCAGGTTGCGGGGACACTGAATTATGTCTGGCCGGTAGTCCTTGTTTTGTTGTCCATCCCGTTGTTAAAGCAGAAGATCAGTGCAATGAGTGTGATAGCCATCCTGATCAGTTTTACGGGACTGGCCATCATCAGCCTTCAGGGAAATTACCAGGAGTTGAAGATCATAAATCCTCTCGGTATTTTTCTTGCGGTAGCGAGCGCATTTTTCTGGGCCATTTACTGGATCATGAACATGAAAGATTCGCGGGAAGATACCGGAAAGATATTACTCAACTTGGTGTTTGGCGTAATTTATATTTCCATCTATCTTTTGCTGACCAGTGGTATCCGGCTACCTTCCCCGGAAGCCCTTACCGGAACAGTTTATATCGGATTGTTTGAAATGAGCATCACTTTTGTTATCTGGCTGAAGGCGCTTCAGTTGTCTGAAAACACTGCCCGTGTCAGCAACCTGATCTACCTCTCCCCTTTTATCGCACTTTTTATTATCCGCCTCGCCGTTGGTGAAAAGATTCATCTCACAACTGTTACCGGATTAATTTTTATTGTAGCGGGAATAATCTTACAGCAGATCATTGCCAACCGACAAATGAGAAATAAATGACAAATCTCAAAGCACAAAACTCAAATAACAAACAAATTCCAAAATTCAAATACCCAATGACAAATTAATACAAAATCCAAATTTCAAAACTCTCCTGAAGGCCCCAAAAGGATTCTTTCGGAAAATGCTTTTGGCCAAACTCAATACTAAAAATCAGTACTTCAAACTTCAAACTCCAAACTCTAAACTCCAGACTCCAAACTCCAGACTCAAAATTCCCTTATAAAATCAGTCAGGTTGACTTTGGGCGAG
>JAOZOO010000255.1 GCA_029933225.1 Bacteroidales bacterium
AACTTAACAAGGCACTCAACTCTAAAGAACTTGCATTACACTCGAATGAATGTAAAGCTGGATTTGAATGATACCATCAATATGATAGTATTGTCAAGTATTTTCAAGAAAAAGGAATCTGAAATGAGAAGAATCGTTCTTTTGTTTGCACTGTTTACTGTTTCGTTATTCCCTGCGTCATTTGTTCATCCGCTTGATTTTAAGGGTACAGACCAGGAAAAAAACAATGTCATTGCATACATAAAAGAGGATGTAAAAAAAAGATATACAGAGATCAACATGGATGATCCAATCACTTTAAGAATGATGGAAAAGAAAAATCTTGAGGCATTTAAGCTGCTAACAAAAGCAAAAAACAGAAAAATTCTTGATCGTGTCATAAAAACATACTGTGAAATAGATATGTGTGATTACATGACAATAGAGATGATGTACAGGAAAGAGCTCGAGGCATCGAAAAAAAATCTTAAATGGTGATCAAAATGAACAAAGAAAAAAGAAAAATATCTCTGTGGATCTGGCTGATAGGTGGCCTGCTCATTCTCTCTTTCGTAGGCCAGGTAACAGGAATGAACGACAAAACAAAAACCGTAAAATCAGCACCTGAAAAAACAGAAGTGCCTGTCCAGGTAAAAAAAGTGTCGCCGGTATGTGAGAGGACGGCCATCGTTCTTTCTGCAGAGTGGTGGGCCAAAGAACTCGGAAGGCCAGCCTCTTCCGTGCTTGCATCGTACAAAATAAACCTCTGGTCAAAACCATCGGTAAGAGGAAAAGGGCATGTTACCGGGAAGATGATGCCGGGATCACATGCAAAGATCCTCGATGAGACAGAAGATGATTACCTGGTAAAAAGCCCGCTCGACCAGAGCATAGGCTGGGTTAAAAAAATACAGTTCGAAGGTACGACATACCAGTGGTCAGACACCAACGAACCGTGTACGCCGTAAAAAACCTACAGCAGCACCCTGACGACACGACCGACGATCTGCATGGTGCTCTGGTCTTCTGTGGGGTCATACTCCCAGCTCTCGTAGTCTTTGTTGGCACTCTTTACCCACAGGTTCCCCGTCTTCGGGTCTGCTTCGACCAGCTTCACCATCAGCACACCCCTGAATACGAGCACATACAGCCCGTCACCGCTCCAGCTGTCCGTCTCCCTGAAGAACACGAAGCTGTCAGGAAGCAGAACAGGCACCATGCTGTGGCCGTCAACCTGTACGGCGCGGATCCCCTCAACTCCTCCGTGGAAGAGAGAAGCATCTACGGACAGCCTTCTGCTTACACTGAAATCATCGATGCTGTCCACATTGTTGCCGGAACCGGCGCTCACTTTTACATCAAGTACCGGGATCGATGCAGAAGAAGATCCGTATTCAACAGCAATATCATTGACCATCATTTTACTTTCTGCTTCAGCATTCTTTTCCCCTTCTCCTGATTCAAGCCAGGCATAGGAGACATTATTCTCTTTTGCGATCTGCTTCAACCTCTTTAAAGGAATACTGTCCCGCGCCTTCCAGTTGTCGAGAGTTCCATAGCTGATACCAAGCTTTTCGCACATTTCCACATCTTTATGTGTGTTGGCGACATCCCTCATTCTCTCCAAAATACTGTCAATTTTTCTTTTTTTCACAAAAAAACACCTTTTTACTTGACAATACTATCATTTTGATGGTATCATTCTTTTATCTATTTAATTATATTTCGTTCTAATTGTATCTAAAACGGGTTAAATAGACAAAGGTTAGGCCGCAGTGCCAGTAACCGTGAACTTTAACAACCCATTGTCAAATATGAGCTTTTTTATGTGGGTGTGAATCGACGAGGAAGAACCAAAGGCATGGCTTCCGCAGCACAGCTTGGAACCTGTGACTAAGCGAAGATGCAATGCCGTGAGCATCAGCACCCACTTAAAAGAGCTCATCGCCGGACGTAAAGTTTCATTTAGCGGATCGACCTGAATGAAGAC
>JAOZOO010000256.1 GCA_029933225.1 Bacteroidales bacterium
AGCACATCAAAAACCTGTCCGGCAACTGACGGATAAAATTTAGCCGATGTTTCCGCTTGAAATGGGGGATTTCTTTTATTCGGAGGAAAATGTGTAAATCATGATTTACAAAAACCGGGTTATTTTGTAAATGGCCTTTTGCAATTTCTTCACAATAGATCATTCACTCCACGGTCTCAACTCATCTGCTTTGGCCCATGCTCTGACCCATTCGGGTACCTGTGGAGGAAGTGTTTCTTTACCCATTGCCCTGAATACCTCATCCGTTTTGACAATCCCTTTTCTGGAAGTAACGGCGGTACGGATGAGCGCCGAAGCATGGATTCGTCCGTTGCGGATGATCTTCTGGTGAAAGTAGATCCATTTTTCATCACGGCCAATGACCTGGCTGTGCAGCTCATATTTCTGGAACAGTTTCAGACGGTGACGAAACCGCACACTGGCGCCGGCCACGGCCAGACCCCAATTGTTCTTTTTCACGATCTTCCACAACCCGGTGCGGACAGCCACATCAAAACGCCCGAAATCCATCATCGTGAGGTAGCGTCCGTTGTTGAGTTCCAGAAACGGATCAATATCCACAAGGCAAACCCGCAATTTGATAATGCTTTCATCGGTTACTTTGAAATCCTTGTCATGCCGCCTGCGGGCCAGCACTTTGATCAGTCGGAGATATGGGTACATGGGAGTTTTAAACTTTAATGATCACGCCGGCAAAAATACCAAACATGAATTACAAAGCAAGGATTCATATTTTAATCAACCCGCTTTTGATCCAACCGTAAAATAATATTTCACCAAACTGCGAATTATCCTATTTTTACACTTTGCTAATGCCCTGAACTATTCGTTGTCCGATGCAAAAAAGGAAATCAAAAAGAAACGTCTTCCCGGAAGCACAGGATATAAAAATCCTGGCGGTGAAAGCTGTTGAAGAAAACGGGCCGAACCTGCTGGCGCCGATGGCTGTTTCCAGTGCCAATATTTATGCGATCGGGGCAAAAAGCGACCGGGAGTTCATTGCGAGAAGGGCATCCTATCTTTTTAAACTTTTGCCGGAGCCGCTGAAACACCTGACTTCCGTTCACCGGTTTCCCGGAAACTGGGTGAAGTTCACTTTACTGATCACATTTGTCGTGGGCCTGCTGTCAAACTACCTCGGCCCTTCGCAAATGATCCATGTGGTTTACAATCCCATCACCATCCTGCTGGTGTGGAACCTGCTGGTTTATTTGTTTTTTCTTTTCCAGGCATTCTGGCACATCCGCCTGCCCAGGTTGCCGGAAAGGAACCGTAAACCGGATATGGAAACCGAAGATGAAGAGAAGGATGAGCATAAAAAAGTGTCTTCCAATTTTCTGATCAACTGGATTGCCGGCGGTATTTACCGGGGACTTATTCAGTTGAAATCCAAATATGTTGACAGCAGCACGAAAGTCTTGATCGTAAAAAAAATCATACCGGCTTTCTGGGCTTCCTACAAGGAGATCGGTGGCCGGGCGATGACTTTGCGGCTTGAGAGCCTGCTGAATACCGGCGCCATCGGGCTGCTGTTCGGGGCGCTGGTGGGCGTTTATTTCAGGGGGCTGTTTTTCAGGTACAACATCATCTGGCAGAGCACTTTTGTTTCCGACCCCGAAACGGTGAAAACCATGCTGAACTTTCTTTTTGGCCCGGCAAGTCTGCTGATTGACGGTCACTTTTTTACCCTGGAAACCGTAAAGCAGCTCATGGAACCGGGCGGGACTGCCGCCGGGCCGTGGATACACAAAATGGCTTTGACAACTCTTTTGTTCATATTTGTGCCGAGAACGATCCTCGCTGTATATTTTGCCCGGAAAGCCAAAAAAAGCTTCCGACACATTGACATCAGTCAATCCTATTTTACCGATCATATATTGAAAAACAGGGAGTCGCTTATCGGAGTGATTAGGGAAGGCATCAGGGAGATCATTTCCAAAAAAAT
>JAOZOO010000257.1 GCA_029933225.1 Bacteroidales bacterium
AGCTGAAGCTGGGGATTGGTGAATCCGATCCACCAGTCAGGCGGTTCGACATGATCCAAAGTATAGTTGATGCCGGCAGACATTCCGATCCGCAGAACCAGCAGGAACAATCCGGCACGAAGCAGTCGTTTCATCAGTTTTCCTTTCTTACACAGATTTGCAGACACCGATGGGATAATTTGCCATCTTTTCTTCCGCCGGAATTTAGCCTGGATTATTCATTGGCATAAAATAAAAGGGCCGCATAGATCTCCTCAATGTTTTAAATTTGTTATGTTTACAAGTAACAAATAAGCGGAAGACACCACACAGCCCTCTATGCAAAATTTACCCGGTCAAATTGACACACAACAAACATTATTTTCTACAGATTCAGCCATACCGCCTATCCAGGGCAAAAAGATCACAATCGACTTTCAGGGTGGCAATATCACCAGCGATGGTGGTGTTCTACAGTTAAGTGAGATCGAAAAAAGGGTCGGCATTGTCAATACAATATCTGAGTGTATAACCGATTCGCGTAATCCATTGTTCATCAGGCATACCATTAAGGACCTCATGTCTCAGCGCGTTTTTCAGATCGCTTGCGGCTATGAAGATGCCAATGACTGCAAAACCCTTCGAAAAGACCCTGCCTTCAAAATGGCGGTTGCCCGTCTACCGGAAAATGAAGATGAAGACCTGGGCAGTCAGCCTACAATCAGCCGGTTGGAAAACATGGTCACCAGTGAAGAACTTGATCAAATAGCAGATGGGTTTGTGAATCATTTCATCTCATCATATCAGGAACAACCGGAAGTAATCATACTGGATTTTGATGATACAAATGATACCTGTCATGGCAAACAGCAACTGGCCTTGTTCAACGGCTATTATGGAGAGACCTGCTATCAGCCCATGCACGTCTATGAAGGGTTCAGTGGAAAACTCATCGCCACAGTGCTTCGTCCAGGAAGACGCCCAAAGGGCGAGGAGATATTATCTTATCTCGAACGGATCGTTGACCTAATCCGAAAACAGTGGCCGGATACGATAATGGTCTACCGTGGGGACAGCCATTATTCCGGACCTGAAGTGTTTGAATATATCTCCGGACAAGACAACATGTACTCGATTGCCGGTTTAACCGGCAATGTTAAACTACAGGGAACCGTTCAATTCCTCATTGATCAGGTAAAGGATAAACCAGCCGGTTTTAAGCGCTACCATTCCTTTGCGTATCAGGCTGGAAGTTGGTCTGAGTCCCGGAAAGTGGTGGCAAAGGTGGAGATGACCGAAAAGGGTTTAAACGTTCGATTCATCAGTACTGATATGTTTGCGGCAAAAGCCAAAAACTTATATGAAGAGATCTATTGTGCCCGGGGTAATGATGAGCTGTATATCAAGGATCACAAGACCTACACAAAAAGTGATCGCACATCCTGTCATTCATTCCTGGCAAACCAGTTTCGTTTATACCTTCACAGTGCAGCCTATGTTCTTCTGCATACCTTCCGTTCTGAGTTACTAAAGGGTACTGAATTTGCGACTGCCACCTTTGACACCATACGATTGAAGCTGCTAAAAGTAGGTGCCCGGATAATTGAATTGAAGACAAAAATCAAGGTTCACCTGCCGACAGCATATCCATACCAGAGAATATTCGCAAAAACACTCGGGATTCTGGAAGCCCTGCACCATCCACCGGATATATCGATGCGACAGCGGTGTTAGCTGTACGCATTCTTACAGCACTTTCACAGTAATAGTCAAATCAGCAGTAGAAGCACTTGAGAGGGACAAGTGTGCCCCGATGCCTGGGTTTTGAGTAAATCCTCCATTTTCTGCCAACTTATTTCTCCAAAATCTGAACCGGAATTATAAATTTCCCAATCTCACATTTTCAAAGAGCTTTATACGCTGCCAATATGTCAAATTACAGCACTGGAAACAGCCGAATTAGGGGCCTATGAATTATTCAGG
>JAOZOO010000258.1 GCA_029933225.1 Bacteroidales bacterium
AACAGAATCAAAATAATCGTCAGATCAGTGCTGTCCCATTAAAAATTTTAAAAAACTTGTAACCGATAGTAATTTAATCAAATATTGACGAAATTGGGTGGGATCGATTTGAAATTGGGTTAGACCTTTTGGTACTCCTATTGATGCCTAAATAAAGCATCGAAAGGGGGCCACCAGTGCACCAAGGTCAAACCGTATTTTCCCAGATCATGGATTTTGTGCCGATCAAAAAATTTCGTCAATGTGTTGAGCGCTATAATGGCAATTTTCGAGTTCGCTCTTTTACATGTTATGATCAGTTTCTGTGTATGGCTTTTGCCCAGCTAACTTATCGCGAGAGTCTGCGAGATATTGAGTGCTGCCTGCGTGCCATGAAAGACAAACTTTACCACATGGGCATCCGGGGCAAAGTCTCGCGCTCTACCATTGCCTATGCGAATGAAAATCGAGACTGGCGCATCTATTGTGATTTTGCTCAAATCCTTATCCATCAGGCCCGGCAGCTATATGCAGACGATGATTTTGGACTGCAGCTTCAAGAAACTATTTATGCTCTGGATGCCACCATCATTGATCTATGCCTGTCGGTTTTTCCCTGGGCACGCTTTCGTAAAACCAAGGGTGGCATTAAGTTGCATACGCTGTTAGACCTGAAAGGCAGTATTCCTTCTTTTATACGTATAACCGAAGCCGCGGTTCATGAAGTCAACATCCTGGATGAACTCATCCCCGAAGCCGGGGCCATTTACATAATGGATCGAGGTTATCTGGATTTTCAACGACTTTATGTGTTGCATCAATTTGCTTCGTATTTTGTAGTTCGGGCAAAAGTCAATACGCGTTTGAAGCGACTTTATTCTATGCCGGTGGATAAAGCATGTGGGCTGCGCTGCGACCAGATTGTCGTGCCCACCGGGTTTTATACTCGAAAGCATTATCCTGAAAAACTTCGTCGCGTCGTATTTTTGGATACCGGCAAAAACAACCGGTTAAATCTACTGACGAATCAAATGACATTGCCGGCATTAACCATTTCCGAACTTTATCGCTGCCGATGGCAAGTCGAACTGTTTTTCAAATGGATCAAGCAACATCTGCGCATAAAGGCTTTTTATGGCACCTCCGTCAATGCGGTAAAAACCCAAATCTGGATTGCGATATCTGTGTATGTCCTGGTTGCCATAATTAAAAAGCGGCTAAAATTGGATCTGAGCCTCTACACAATTTTACAGATTTTTAGTATTACTCTTTTTGAGAAAATGCCCGTTTTACAGGCGCTCACAGAAACTGATTACAAAACTAAAATTACTAGCGGACATATCCAATTGAATTTATTCGAATCTTAATTGGACACTACTGACTTTTCTATTATCTGTACCCGAAAAAAAATGAGGCTTCCATGAAACTGCTCCGCAAGAGATCCATCTCCACGCAGCTATCCATGCTGGTAGCACTGATCCCGCTTTTGACCGGGCTGCTGCTGTTTTTTAACCTTACGCGAATCAAGGATCTGGAGCAGGTCGCCCTGGCCCATGTCGAACAGATCATGCTCAAGGGCCACATGGTCAAAGTTCAGGCCCTGGCCTCTATCATGGCCACGGCCCTGGGCGAAGCACTCTCGGAAATTAAAGGACAGGAAAACCGCGAAGCCTATGTCCGGCGAATCATCAACCCGATTCGCTTTTTCCCGAACAAAACCGGATACTTCTTCGCCTATCGTCGCGACGGGACCCGCATCGCCCTGCCCACCGCCCCCCAGCTGGTCGGCATCAATTCTTTTTCTGAATCCCCCCTCGCCCGCAAGCAGGTTGCTGATTTTATAGAAAAAGCAAATAAGGGTGGTGGTTTCGCCCAATGGTACTGGGAAAAGCCCGGCCAACAAGGCTCCTATCTCAAGCAAGGTTATGTCGCCCCCGTCCCCGGCACAGATCTGCTGCTGATCACGGCTGTCTATACCGATGA
>JAOZOO010000259.1 GCA_029933225.1 Bacteroidales bacterium
TTAACCCCTCCTGTTTCAAAATAAAGAATTAACTTTCCGCCAAAATAATTGAATAATGAAATCGGTTAAATCGTTTTTCATTTTGTTGATCATTTTTCAATTCATTCTGATTTCCTGCAACCAAAACGGAACATCAAAAGAAAATAAAGCAGGAATCAGAATAGTTGAAATAACCACCCCAAAAGGAAATTTCAAGGTATGGACACAACGTGTTGGCGACAACCCGCGTATTAAAGTCCTGCTGCTGCACGGCGGGCCGGGGTGCAGTCATGAATATCTCGAGATTTTTGACAAATACTTCCCGAAAGAAGGTTTTGAATATTACTATTACGATCAGTTGGGTTCATATTTCAGCGATCAGCCCAACGACACAAGTTTGTGGAATATTGACCGTTTTGTGGAAGAAGTGGAACAGGTCAGAAAAACGCTCGGTTTAAACAAAGACAATTTCTATTTGCTCGGCCATTCGTGGGGAGGTGCACTGGCAATAGAATATGCGCTGAAATACCAGAAAAACCTGAAAGGGCTGATCATTTCCAACATGATGGCCAGCATACCGCGATATAACCAGTATGCTGATGATGTTTTGGCAAAACAAATGCCACCTGAAGTATTGAAGGAGATCAAAGCAATTGAAGCAACAAAAGATTATGATAATCCACGCTATGAGGAGTTGCTGAATAAGTATTTTTATCCCGAACATGTATTGCGGATGAAAAAATACCCTGATGCAGTAAAACGGGGCTTTGAACACTGTAACATGACCATTTACACATTAATGCAGGGACCCAGTGAGTTCGGGGCTTCCGGAAAACTGCTTCATTGGGATCGCTCGGAAGACCTCGATCAAATAAAAGTCCCCACCCTTGTCATCGGCGCTCAATATGGCACAATGGATCCGGACTATTTGAACTGGATGGCGGTGAAAATACCCAACGGGCATTTCCTGTACTGCATGTGCGGAAGCCATCTTGCCATGTGGGACGACCAGGCTGCTTATTTTGCCGGGCTTGACCGCTTTATCAAAGGGGTGGATGAAGGCAAAATGTGGCGGAAAGGAAAAGTTGAATATTTTGATAAAGAATAAAAAAACACCGCTAACGCGGTGTTTTTTGTAGCGAGGCCGAGAATTGAACTCGGGACCTCCGGGTTATGAATCCGACGCTCTAACCGACTGAGCTACCTCGCCATTTTTGAGGATGCAAAAATATAAAAATCATTATTCACTACAATACATCTGAAAAATAATTCCGTATAATTCTCATATACCATTGGTATTACTTCTTACTTTTGCCCCCCGATTAATGTTTAATTCCAAAACAGGATCAAATGACTGAAATGCAGGACGACATCACTATGGGTAAAAATGCCCTTGAAATGCTGCTTGTAGCCAACGAGTTTTGTTTCTTTATGGATACACTCGAAAAAAAATCAAAAACCTCCGTCATGGAGTTTGTACACCGTGTTCTTCCCCTGATGTACACCAAAGGTTCGCTACTTCCGGATGTGACCGTGGAAAACCCTGAAGCCAACATGCGCTTTGTAACAGAAGAACAATGGGAAAACGTTTTCAATGCCCTTCGCGAGAAGTTCGGAGGCGATGACGAATACTGGGTGATCGATCCGCTGTACATCAACGAGACGGAGCCCCTGAAAGCCAGTCTCTCGGAAAACCTGTCCGACATTTATCAGGACATGAAAGACTTTATCCTGTTGTACCAGAAAAACACCATCGCCGCCAGGCAGAATGCGGTGGCGGACTGCAAAACCCTTTTTGCCGAACACTGGGGATACAAGATCGGGAATATCATGCTGCAACTCCATCACCTCATTTACAGTGGCACAAGCAAACCGGAAGAGGAGGAAGAAGGACTCGGATTGTTTTAAAATTTAGTCAACCTGTTTCAGGGACGTACACTGAACTCCAAACTCCAAACTCTGAACTCCAAACTC
>JAOZOO010000260.1 GCA_029933225.1 Bacteroidales bacterium
AGTCCATATTAAGAAAGGTGATTGTAAATATCTACAAAGCGGATGAATCAGATTTCATCAAAGCCACACACCGGATCTATCATGATGCCAAAAGGCCTTCTAAGATATCAGTCTGCGTACTGAAAGAATAATTGGTGTTTTTTCGACGCTTTCCTGTTCTTCACTTTGTTTCGAACCGGAAAGGTCATCAAGTTCGGATTAGAAAAATTAAAGCTATGAAACTCAGGGCTCTTGAAATATTGATGGTGTCAGGCCTGGCAATTTTATGCCAGAGGGAGGAGTATTGCATTGAAGACGATTTGAAGCGTAAAGACCGTTGTAATACCGGTTTAATAAAACAAAAAGCCAAAAGCATAAACAACGATAACCTGAAGAACTTTATGAACGAAATGTCAAACCATCTGTCTCATACGGTTTTTAAAACTGAGAATGATCCTGATGATTTGAATAACGACTCGTCAAAAAGGGTATTCGACTGGTTTGAAAGATCATCATTCGAAAAACGGGATGGGAAATGGGAACTAAATTATGCCCGTCATGAAAATGACGAATAGCGGGTTGTTCCTCCATCACGGTAACCACAACCTTGCGGCTGCTTCGGGGGCCGTCGAATTCGCAGAAGAAGATGTTTTGCCAGGTTGAGAGACCGAGGCCGGGCTTACCAATTTAGAAATTGATTTGTATAAAAAACAGATAATTTTCACACTGCACTGTAAATATTATCCGATATTATTCACATAGCACTGTAGAAATTATCTGATTATTTCCATGCAGCCCTTAAGATCCAAATTGGCAATCCCTCATTTCATCTCCATCACGGTAACAACAACCTTACGGTTGCTCCGGGGGCCGTCGAATTCGCAGAAGAAGATGTTCTGCCAGGTTGATAGACCAAGCTCTCCGTTGATCAGGGGAATAGTTTCCGAGGGGCCTACTATGCCTGCCTTCAGATGAGAATCGCCGTTGCCGTCCTGCCTGTCGTGCAGCCAAACGCCGTGGGGGATGAGTTTTTGCAAAAGATGAACAACGTCGGTCTGCACCGAGTCGTCCCAGTTCTCCTGTATCATAATTGCAGCCGTAGCTCCCTGTGCATAAACATTGACAAGTCCGTTCTTCACCCCGGACTCTTTAACAATAGAGAGCACCTCGGAGGTGATATCAACCAAAATCTCATGAGCGTGGGTTGAGAGGGTAATTGTTTTTTGCATGGCTGTGGTGATCAATGGTTAAATGTAGAATTTGATGTTTCGTAACTCAAGTTCTCACAATGTTAATAAGGTAATAAGGGATTCTAACAATTTTATTTTCTACGAAGGTTGAATGTGAAAAATAAGGTTTTTTAAATATCGATGTTAAACCTTATTTTTAAAATAACCTTAGTACAAAGGACAAATGAAACAGGACAAACCTTATTACCTTATTCTATATCGTACACTTCAAAAAAATGTCCAAAATGTTTTTACCCCCTTCCGTCCCCTCCCGCCTCAGGCGGGACAGGGGGAAACCCGAAGGGAGGGGGTATAATACCCGACAACATTGGTTTTATCATGTATTCTGAAAATGAAATCTCAGCCCCTTCTTCAGTGCAGATTCGTTCCTATTATCCGCATGAACTCCTCACGTGTGGCGAGGTTGTTCAGAAAAGCACCGGTAAAGTCGGATGTTGTGGTTACGGAGTGCTGTTTCTGCACGCCCCGCATCTGCATGCACATGTGCTGCGCTTCGATAACCACGGCAACACCAAGCGGATTAAGCGTGTCCTGAATGCAGTTTTTTATCTGTGTGGTCAGGCGCTCCTGAACCTGAAGGCGGCGGGCATAAGCCTCAACAACACGGGCGATTTTGCTTAGTCCTGTGATGTGATGGCGCGGGATGTAAGCTACGTGAGCCTTCCCGAAAAACGGCAGCATGTGGTGTTCACACATCGAGTACATCT
>JAOZOO010000261.1 GCA_029933225.1 Bacteroidales bacterium
ATTGATCCCGACGGGGATAATCACGGATACTACGAATACGAGGTCAATGCGTTCAACACCGTGTGGGACCTGCTTCTTGTAAAACCTTACCGTGACGGCGGACCACCGATAAACAACTGGGACATCAACGGCCTGAAGTCGGCAGTTAAAATTTACGGAACTATCAACGACCCGTCCGATGAGGATGACAAATGGACCGTTGAGGTTGCTTTACCGATTAAGGTGCTTAACGAGTTCAACAGAGGCCCGAAAGCTGCCGACGGCGTTCAGTGGCGCATCAACTTCAGTCGTGTGGAATGGGAAACCGAAATCGCTGACGGAAAATATCAAAAGATTAAAGACCCTGCTACAAGCAAACCACTGCCTGAAAATAACTGGGTATGGTCGCCACAGGGAGTGATCAACATGCACGAACCCGAGACATGGGGCTTCATACAGTTCTCAAAAGAACAACCAGGAACCCAAAAGGTGAAATTCGATTATAACAAAGATGAGAATGTGAAATGGGAACTGATGAATGTGTATTACGCCCAACAAGCTTACCGACGATCGACAGGGAAATGGGCTAAAAAACCCAAACAGTTAAAAAACACAGGCCTTAAAACAAAAAAACTGAAGTACCTCAAATCAGTTCAGACAACAGGCTCTCTTTTCGAAGCAACGGCAACACGGAAAAAAAGTAAATATATCTGGCATATCGATAATTACAGCAGATTGTGGAAAACAAAAAAATAATCGTTTTACGCTTAAATCATAAAAAATGAAAAGATCAGCATTCATACTTTTAAGTATTTTTTATCTCTTTCTGACAGGTAACAATGCCTTTGCCCAGGCAAACTACGATGAATCGAAAGTGCCAAAATACACACTGCCCGATCCTCTGATAACAGAGAACGGTAAAACTGTTACATCACCGCAGATGTGGCAGGATGTCCGGTATCCTGAGCTGGTCAGACTTTTTGAGGAGAATGTTTACGGCGAAACCCCTTCAAAAAAGATAAACACTTCCTTTAAAGTTATTTCAGTCGATAAAAATGCTTTGAACGGACTGGCAACCCGTAAACAGGTTGAGATAAAGTTCGGAGAAGGCAAAAACGATCCTGCATTAAATCTTTTAATTTACATTCCAAATAATTCATCGAAGCCTGTCCCCGCATTTCTTGGTTTTAATTTTTACGGAAATCAGACGGTTAACAAGGACACAGGTATAATCATAACCAAAGCATGGGTACATAACAACAAAAAATTCGGCATAACCGAAAATAAAGCCACACCGGCCTCACGGGGTGTCAGGGAGAGCCGCTGGCCTGTACCAATGATACTTGAAAACGGATATTCTCTGGTAACAGCATACTACGGAGATATCGACCCCGATTTTGATGACGGATTTCAAAACGGGATACATCCGCTTTTTTACCGTGAAGGTCAGACAAAACCTGCACCCGGTGAATGGGGCTCGATAGGTGCATGGGCCTGGGGATACAGCAGAGCTTTGGATTATCTGACTGAAGATCCTGACATTGACGGTAAAAAAGTTGCCGTCATGGGCCATTCGCGTCTCGGTAAAACTTCTTTGTGGGCAGGAGCTCAAGACCCCCGCTTTGCTGTTGTCATCTCAAACGAATCGGGATGCGGAGGAGCGGCTTTGTCACGCCGACGCTTTGGCGAGACTGTGAAACGGATAAACACCTCATTCCCGCACTGGTTTTGCGGAAACTTTAAAAAATACAATGACAATGAAGATGCTCTGCCTGTCGATCAACACGAACTTATCGCGCTGATAGCTCCACGTCCGGTTTATGTCACTGCTGCCGAAGAGGATCTTTGGGCAGACCCGAAAGGAATGTTCCTTGCCTGCAAGCACGCCTCTCCTGTCTTTGAACTGTTTGACGAAAAAGGATTCCCTGAAAATGCAGAACT
>JAOZOO010000040.1 GCA_029933225.1 Bacteroidales bacterium
CCCAGGATATCGTGGACGACGTTTACCTGAAAGTGTTTGATGAATTTCAGGAAGGACTGATTGATCCCGACAAACTGAAAATCAAGATGTATGCCTTAGCGAGAGAAATCCTGCTCAATTTGAAAGAAAAACATACCAGTAAAAGAGTTTCTGTGGAGACATTGCTAGCTGAAGAAACTAGGGAACTCGAAGAAAAATATACAGCCGATGCCGAAGGAGAAATTGTGCTGGTTGAGGACCTGGACGACATTTCCTATCACCAGGATGAATACAAAGAAAATATTCTGGTGCTTGAAGAGCAGCAAATCGATGACCTTGTAGAAGGGTTTGGCCTGACCGGTGATAAAAAATTATCTGAAGCGGAAACCCATCTTGTTGGCAAAGCATATAATGACCTGCCCGAGTTAAGCCGGTCGGTAGTCGAACATTATGCTTTTGCTAAATTCACAACAGTTCAGATCGCCGAAATCCATGGGATACCGGTCGAAGAGGTGGAGAAAATTTTAGAAAAGGTTAAAACAAGGTTTAAAGGGTTATTGTAAAGGATTGGCTGTCACTCAACAACCAGATCTTTCTTTTTCGGGTACTTCACCGAATAGGCGATGGTTTTTTCCACCGTTTCTTTGGGAGCAAGCTCTATTTCCCAGGTGACTTCCCCGGTTTCGGCATCCATTTTCCCGCCAGAAAAGTTTTTCACATCCACGGTAATCTCCTGATTGTTTGATACGGGAACCTGGTCAAGCACGATCAGTTTGATGGTTTCCGACTTGTTATTTCTGATGGTGGTTTTCCATGTCCTGCTTTCGATGACATTTCCGCCGATAAACTGTTTGCTCTTATGCTCTTTTTCTTTTGTTCTTTTTATGGAGATGTTTTTATCAGGACCCAGGGATATTTCGAGGGTGTCGCTCAACTGTTTCAGATCCAGCACCGATTTACCGACAAACGTGTTTTCATAGTACAGATTCACTTCACCGTCCAGTAAGCTGTATTGTTCCCAGTCAACCACATTAGCGATCAGAAATGCCTGCGGGGTGATCTTGGGAACGGATTTGTAAACATAAGATGAATTCAGCTCAATCTCGTTCATTTCAATTGTGAGGTTGCTGGAATTTGAGCTCAGCGTGTAAGGTGTAGCGATGCTGAATTCAAAATTGGTTTTGTGCTCATAAACATTTACGTCAACAGGTATGGTTTTGTCCTCCTGCTTTTTCTTCTTTTTTCTTGAAATTAATGGTTTGCGATGTACTCCTGCGACGACACCACTTATCATGACCTCTTCCAACATCTCAACACTCGGGCTTAATGAAATACTCAGAAATTTATTTGTTATCGGAACTTCTACGGTTTTATAACCGACAAAAGCGATTTGCAGCGTTTTAGCTCCCGGTGGAAGCGACAAGGAGAACTTACCGTCTTTATCCGTTGTTGTACCTATTGATGAACCTTTTACAACCACAGTGGCATAAGGAACGGGGTCATCGCTTTCGCTGTCCCTGACCACGCCGCTCACCTCCCTCACTCCGGGTAGATATTGGTAGCCAACATCAATATCCTGTTGGATGTAAGTTTTAAAATCAAGATAATACGGATATAAAGTAGGGATATTAGCCGTTTCTGAAGGGGATGCATTTGAGAATTTCAGTTTCACATTTTTCCAGTCTATCCCGGTGTTTTGATGAACATTGGCTTTGTAAAAAAGTTTGACAGGACTGTTGATGTCATCAACCCGGATATCATAAGAAGGATACCAGCCGGCATTTCCGACATAATAGCTTAAAACAATCTTTCCTTTGGTTTCACTTTTTGCCGAGACGATAACCGTTATTTCGGAAGTCGGCAGGTCTTTTTTCGCATCGAGTTCTTTGATCTGTTTTTTTAAAGATGCAATCTTTTTGTTTAACTCATTAATCTCCCGTTGTTTCTTCAGCATTGAAAGTTCAAGCTTTTCCATATCGGTGTAAAAGATTTCCTTAAATAATTTGAAATCTGCCGGTGACATGGATTTTTCATTGGTGATAATTTTTTTGTTTGTGATCAGAAAATCTTTCCTGTCTTTCAGGACAGACATTTCTGTTTTTTTGTATTCGATCTCTTTGGAAAGCTGTTCCATTTTGTTTGTCAGTTCAGCTACTTTGGTACTCTGCGTCGTATTCTGTAAATAATTGATACTGTGGTTTACGGAAAGAATAGTGAAATTTCCGGCGCCTTTCACTTTGACACTGTTTTTATCAATGTATGGCGACAGCTCTTTGAATTTCAGAATAGTCTTCCCTTTCGGAAGAGTCACACTGCTTTCACGGGTGACTTGCGCACCGTTCAGAAAAACAGTTGCACCCGTTATCTTTGAGGGAACTTCTTTTTCGGTGTCAACGGCAAAAACGGTATTGGAAAGAATCAAAAGCGCTATCAATAACTTTTTCATTTTCTTGAAATTATAATGGTTAAAAATTGCTGTCAAAGGTTTCTATGTTTCCTGCCTCAAATTTAAACAAATCATCATAATTTAAAAATGTTCTGAATTAAAAGAGTATTGTTATTTAAATAACAATATTTTTACATTTGCACACATCGAAACATTTAAATTAATCAATATGAAAAAGTCAATCTGGATATTTGGAATTATTTTCATTATCATCATCAACAATGGTTTTGCACAGGATGAAGAGCTTTCCCCTTATTTCAAAGTCACTGAAATCAAAGGGAGCATGAAAGATGCCGGTACACAGGTTATTGAGGCCATTACGGAAAATGGCTGGGACGTTATCGGCGAATACAACCCGGCCAAAAGAGATGACCTCGGGGTCATTTGCTTTACCAACAGTGATTTGAAAAACCTTAGTCTGCAATTCAAAGACCGGGGTGCCCTGGCCAGCGTGATGCGGGCAGGACTGATGCGTCATGGTGATACGGTTACCGTCAGCATTTTGAATCCCGAATATGTTTTTCTGGCATACTGGGGTGAACAGTTGAATGGACAGGAACAACAGCTTAAAGACATGTCGGAGAAGATAAAAGACATCTTCAGGCCTATGGGAAAGCTGACTCCTTTTGGCGGTAGCGAGAAAGCCAAAGACCTGCCGCATTATCATTACATGATGATGATGCCTTATTTTGACGATCCTGTAGAATTGAATGAGTTTGATTCATTCGAGCAGGGACTGGAAACCATCCGCAAGAACCTGAATGCCGGAAAAGAGAACACCATCAAAGTTTTTGAGCAGACATTTCCCGGAAAAAAAATTGCCGTTTTTGGTGTGGGGTTGTGGGATAAAGAAGAAGGAGAACCGGCCTTCCTGCCTGTTGTCGGCGAAAGCCATATAGCCAACCTGCCTTATGAGATCATACTCCAGGGCAAGGAAGCCACCATGTTGCACGGCAAATACCGCATCGCCATCTACTGGCCGGAACTGACCATGGGCACATTTATGAAGATCAGCGGTACACCCGGCGACATCGAGGATGTGATGGAAGTGATTTGCGGATCGGAGTAAAACAAGTGCTTTCGGACAAGCGGGGCTTGTTTATACACCACTTCAAACTTTGGGTTTTAAATATCCAATATCAATCTCACTTACCCTGCCTGCATATTTTCCGCTCCCGGCAGCAGTCCTTCTAATTGTGAAGGGTCGTGGATCAAAACCGGGATATGTTGCGGACAGATATAATAGTTTTGTCCTTTGTATTCAAGCTGAACCAGAGGCACTTCCTGGGCGTCCCGGTTACAAAACAAGCATGTTTTTTCGTTGTGTTTTTCCATGATATAATGTTTTTAAGATTTTCTTTTTCAGGGGTGCAAATATCCTAAAAAATATGCTTGCAGGTAAAGAATCAGTTTTCTGGTTTTAATATGATCAAAATGTTAATTTTGTTTTATAATAGTATTCCGGGAAACCCGATTGATTGTTTTTCGTACAAACTGCCGTTATGAAAATAGCTTTAGCCATTTTTCTTTTCCTTCATGGTTTTGCTCATCTGGTAGGCTTCATGGTTTACTGGCGGCTGCTGAAAGATAAAAACATTCCTTATAAAACAACATTATACCCCGGAAATCTTGAGATGGGAGAAGACGGGATTCGTCTGGTGGGCTTTTTTTATTTGTTAACAGCGTTGGGGTTCGGTTATATTGGATACGACTTGCTGGCGGGGGCGCTTCTCTGGAGCCGTTATATCTGGTATGTTGCCGGTTTTTCCATCCTTCTTTGCACCACAGGATTGCCCGATACCCGGTACGGCATCCTTGCCAATGTCATCCTGATCATTTTTCTGATCATGAATTACCAGTATTCCTGGATCATCTGACAAACTCCCCAAGAATCGGGGTAAAGAAAAATATCCTAAAATATCTTTTAAAAAATCAACTGTTGATTCTTGCGGCCAATGACGTTCTTATAAAATACATTTATCTTTACACAGTATTTGTAGATAAATAATTTTACAAACCAAAAATGATCATTTGATGGAAAAAAATACAATAAACAGTGAGAATAACGCCTTAAAAACGAGTTTTTTTTCTTTTTCTGTCATTACCCTGTCGGTCTTATTACTGATTTATTTTGAGAATATCCTGAAACCGTTTGTTTTTTCCCTGATGATCTGGTACATCATATTGGAAATGAAGCGGGCGATGGGAAAGATCAGGATCAAAGGCAAATCCCTTCCGAAATGGCTAACAGGTTTTTTATCTTTTGTTGTGATCGTTCTTATTCTTTTCGGGATATTTCAGATTATCAGTGTAAATATTGAACAGTTTAACAAAGTAGCACCCCAATATCGTGAAAAGACGGAGGAACTGTTTACACAAATGGGAACATTTTTAAAGAACCCACAAGTGATGGATTATGCAAAACAAGCCGTTTCCAAAATTAACATTGCAGCTATTGCAACCAACGTTGTCAATTCTTTATCAAGTTTTCTGACGGCATTTATGGTCATTCTTGTTTATGTTATTTTTATGTTGCTTGAAGAGGCTAATGCATCTGTAAAAATAGATAAGCTGTTTCCCAAAAAAAGTCAGAAATATCATAATTTTATCCATCTTCTTGATAAAGTGGATAAATCTATAAGATCGTACATGTTTTCCATGATCTTTATCAGTTTTCTGACGGCACTGGTAAGTTATTTTGCTTTGTTGATCATGGGGATCGATTTTCCGGTACTCTGGGCTTTTCTTGTATTTATTTTGAATTTTATTCCTTATCTCGGACCGTTTATTTCTTCACTGTTGCCGGCAATGCTTGCTGTATTTCAATTCGGTGACCTGATCCATTTTATGTATGTTTTCGTGGTACTTGAAATTATTCAGATTATTCTCGGAAACTTCGTTCAGCCAAAAATGATGGGGAAAAGCATGAACATCAGCCCCCTGACAGTATTGGTTGCCCTGGCTTTCTGGTCAAGCATCTGGGGAATCGTGGGAATGATCCTGGCCATTCCCATCACTTCCATTATCATCATCATTATGGCGCAGTTTCCAGGGACGCGTTCTGCTGCTATTCTTTTATCTGAAAACGGAGATTTTGACTAACCGGCTCTTGCAGCAATAAGCAGCTCGAGCATTTTCTTACCGGCTTCCGAAATAACGGTTCCCGGACCGAAAATGGCTACTACGCCGGCATCATAAAGGAACTGGTAATCCTGCGGCGGGATCACGCCGCCCACAATGACCATGATATCCTCACGGCCGTATTTCTTCAATTCATTGATCACCTGCGGAACCAGTGTTTTGTGTCCTGCAGCCAGACTGGACACACCCAATATATGCACGTCATTTTCCACGGCCTGGCGGGCGGCTTCGGCGGGTGTCTGGAACAGGGGGCCGATATCCACATCGAATCCGATGTCAGCATATCCGGTTGCAACGACTTTGGCACCGCGGTCGTGTCCGTCCTGTCCCATCTTGGCGATCATAATGCGGGGTCGCCGGCCTTCTATTTCGGCAAATTTATCGGCTAACCGGCGGGCTTCTATGAAGGAACTTTCCGTACCCGCTTCGGAAGAATAAACTCCTGAAATAGACCGGATCACAGCTTTGTACCTACCGAATACTTTTTCGCAGGCAAAGGATATCTCACCGAGTGTTGCCCGTTTTTTCGCAGCATCCACAGCGAGTTCCAGCAGATTGCCGTTTCCTGTTTTGCATGTTTCCGTAATGGCATCCAGGATTTTTTGCACTTCCTCATTGTTACGATTGGCTTTCAGATATTTCAGCCGTTTGATCTGCGACTCCCGGACTGCGGTATTGTCCACCTCAAGGGTTTCGATGGGGTCTTCTTTTTCCAGTTTGAATTTGTTGACTCCCACGATGATATCTTTATGGGCATCTATCCGGGCCTGTTTCCGGGCAGCAGCTTCCTCAATACGCATCTTGGGCAGGCCCGTTTCGATGGCTTTGGCCATGCCTCCCATTTCTTCGATCTCACGAATGTGCTCCCATGCTTTGTGAGCGATCTCATGGGTTAGTTTCTCCACGTAATACGATCCGGCCCACGGATCAACCGACCGGCAAATGTCGGTTTCTTCCTGCAAATAGATCTGGGTGTTCCGGGCAATGCGGGCCGAAAAATCAGTGGGGAGGGCAATGGCTTCGTCCAGTGCGTTGGTATGCAGCGACTGTGTGTGACCCAAAGCTGCACCCATAGCTTCGATGCAGGTACGCGCCACGTTATTGAAAGGATCCTGTTCGGTAAGACTCCACCCGGACGTCTGGGTATGTGTACGCAGCGCCAGCGATTTGGGATTGGAAGGATTGAACTGTTTTACGATCTTAGCCCATAACATTCGTGCGGCCCGTAATTTGGCAATTTCCATGAAGTGATTCATGCCCAGCCCCCAGAAAAAGGAGAGGCGCGGGGCAAATTCATCAATTTTCAATCCTGCCTTCAGGCCGGTACGAATATAATCCAGTCCGTCAGCCAGCGTGTAAGCCAGCTCTATATCGGCAGTAGCTCCCGCTTCCTGAATGTGGTATCCCGAAATGGATATGGAGTTGAATCGCGGCATCTTTTCGGAAGTGTATTCAAAAATGTCGGAAATGATGCGCATGGAAGGATCGGGCGGGTAAATGTAAGTATTGCGCACCATGAACTCTTTTAAAATGTCGTTCTGGATGGTTCCCGAAAGGTCTTCGAGGCGTGCTCCCTGCTCAAGTGCCGTGACTATATAAAAAGCCATTATCGGTAAAACAGCACCGTTCATGGTCATGGAAACCGATATCTCCTCGAGAGGTATCTCATCAAAAAGAGTTTTCATGTCCAGCACCGAGTCAATGGCCACGCCGGCTTTCCCCACGTCGCCGACAACACGTTCGTGATCCGAATCATATCCGCGGTGTGTGGCGAGGTCAAAAGCCACAGACAACCCTTTTTGCCCTGCTTCCAGGTTGCGGCGGTAAAAAGCATTGGACTCTTCAGCCGTGGAAAAACCCGCATACTGACGGATGGTCCACGGGCGGGTAACGTACATGGTAGAGTATGGTCCGCGAAGAAACGGCGGCAACCCGGCGGCATAGTCCAGGTGTTCCATGCCTTCCCAGGCCAGGCGGGTATAGACCGGTTTTACCGAAATATGCTCGGGAGTTTCCCATTCCGGGCGGATATCGTTTGCGCTTTCCCATTCCGCAGGGTTGGGCAGACTCGCCGGCATGTCGGTGATATTTATCTTTTTAAAGTTCGGTTTCATTATTTCAGGTTATTTTTTGTTTTTGAGATCTCATTTTGTGATCTCAAGATTTATTCAATTCCCAAAAGATGTTGGTATTTTGTTAATTCTTCCAGCAGGTTCGACCGTACATGAATGAAATGTTCCATACCTTCCTGTTTCAGCCGGTCAATCAGACTTTCAGGATATCCGGCCAGCACAACGATCATCTTGTCTTTCAAAGCATGAAAAACCGGGATTGCAGTTTCGCCATATTCTTCATCCGAGCTGCAAATCACCACAATATCCGGATTTGCTTTTTTTGCAGCTTCAATTCCTTTTTTAAAGGTTTCGAATCCGGGATTATTGACGATCTCAAATCCGGCACAGCCGAAAAAATTGGCTGCAAACTGCGACCTTGCATTACGCATGGCCATATCGCCATAAGTCAGCATCCAGACTACCGGCCGATGATTTTTTTGTGCATAACGATCCGTTTTGAGCCGTAATTGCTCAAAAGGAACGGCACCCCGTAACGGTTTTAAGGTTTCGATGTTCCCGGTATCATTTTCTTCTTCAGGGAAAGAAATATCCGTATTCTCAATATGTTCGGTTGTGTTGGGGTATTGATTGGTTCCCAGTAGAATCTTTTTTCGTTGTGCAATATCCAGGCTTTTCCGGTTTGCTTCCTCATGTATCCGGTTTTGTATAAATCCCTGTTCAAATGCTTTCAGGTACCCGCCTTTTTCATCGGTTTCAAGAAACAGTTTCCAGGCTTCCCTGATCAGTTTACCGGTCAACTCCTCGACATAATAAGAACCGGCTGCCGGGTCGTTAACCTTGTCAAAATAAGATTCATATTTTAAAATCAGTTGCTGACTGTGTGCAATACGTTCGGCAAAAGCCGTTGGTTTTTCAAAGACTTCGTCAAACGGCAGCACCTTCATGGAATCCACGCCGGCAATAAGTGAAGACATGGTTTCGGAAGTGGTACGCAGCATATTCACATAGGGATCGTATAATGTTTTGTTCCAGGTCGTATTCTCGCAATGGATGAACATTCCACTGCTGCTGTTTTCTTTCACCCCGTATGCGGCCGTGACGTGCGCCCAAAGATGGCGGGCCGCCCTGAACCTGGCAATTTCCATGAAATAACCCGAACCCACGGCAAACTGAAAACGAATGTGAGAAGCGGCCTGTGCGGCATCTATTCCTGATTCCGTAAGAAAAGTCAGGTATCCGGCACCTTTTGAAAGCGCATAACCAAGCTGACTGACAATCCCGGACCCCGCATTGGCAAACAAGGCAGCATCCACAGTGATGATGTGAAAGTGCGGGAATACCGGTGATTTTTCCATCAACTGTTTCAGTGTTTCAAAATCTTTTTCTTTGGAATAATAAAACCTTCCATACCGGCTGAAATGGCCAAACGGATCAAAGTCGAGGGAACCTTTCATTTTGGCGGGTTGCCATCCGTATTTATTCGCCACATTTTCCAAAGCGACTAACATTTCCAACGGATAATGTGTGCTGAAATTAAGCTCTGTTGAGTTCCCGTCAATACCTTTCAACAGTTTTTCAATGTCTCCTGTTTTGGGTATATAGTCTGGATGCATAAAAAATCCGAGGGAATTTACCCCTTTTGTCAACAGATCAAGGGCTTTTTTGTTGTCAGATTCAAAATCCGTGACCCGGATATCCTGACGTATCAGCCAAATGTTTCCTTTGATTTGCCTTCCTCTCGTAAATGGAAACCTGCCGGGATAAGTATTCAGATGGTCAAGGCTTTCCATATCTTCACGCCGGTAAAAAGGTTCCACTTCAAAACCTTCCGGAGTTTTCCAAACCAGCTTTTTATGGTAATCGGCTCCTTTGAGATCGGCCATGATCTTTTTTTTCCATTCCGTGGTTGTCACCGGTGGGAATTCTTTAAAAAGACGTTCTTCCTTCATATTCAGTATTCTTTATTCGGGAGGTAAAAATACTATATTTCTCCTGATCATTAAGGATTTGTTGGAGGAGTATCAGGGTATTTTCCGGGGGTTATAAACGGTTGAAAAAAATCGCTCTAATCGATTACCTTGTATTTTTTTTCATTACGGTAAACCCGCCGCAACCAGATGGGCAAAACCGTAGTTCCGATGAAAAGGTAAGGATAGTAAGAAATCAGGCGCCAGAGAATGGCGAGTGGGACAATCCAGGAAGGATTGGGGATAAAATCACCGAGAAAATCAGTAAAGATGTATTCGGCAATGCCGCTGCCACCGGGGGTTGGGCTGATCAGCAGAATGATCCACATGCTCAACTGCCGTCCGTAAATCAGAAACTGATCCCACAAAGTATAGCGGTGATAAAAAAATGCCATCAGCAGGAAATTGACCACCCAGTAGCGACCTGTCCAGGCAAAAATGGTGGCAATGAAACTTTTGGCCCAGTATGAAAAGGGTTTTCCCCGCAATTCTTTTGAAGTACGGATCAACTGGTTTGCCGATTTTCGTGCCCGCATCCGCCACCTGACCAGGATGGGGAAAAGAAAAACCCAGGAAATGAACGATTTGAACATGTGGGGATTGACAAACAGTGCATAAGCCAGAAACAGCGTATATATCAGAATGATGATATAACCTCCGTAAAAAGCATAAGTGATCTCAACGATTCTCGCGGATTCGGGCGGAAAAATATTGTCGCCGTAAATAAAATAAACAACCGGAACGGAAAGGATAAAAAATAATTCATCCAGAAAAATAGCCGCAAGCACTACTGCCGTACTTTTACCCACATTGACTCCTTCTTTGTGCAGGAAAAAAATAGCCGGCCCTGTCCCGCCGACCACCGAAGGAGATATGGCCGAACTGAATTCCCAGAGCATGATCACGTTGAATGCCTGCCGCCAGCTCATGCGATGGTCAGTCATTACGATGATGCGGTACATATACGAAAGATCCCTCACAGCCATCATCAGGAGGGCAATGAAAAGAAATAAAACTACCTGCCAGGAGAATTCCACGAACGAGAAACTGTCGGTATCAAAGTTTCTGTACAACAAAAAAGCACTTGCCGCTAATCCGATAAGAATAGGCCAGATGATCCTGCGGGGACGTAAGCTGTTGATGATCTTATCCAAAGTTCCGGGAAATTGGACGGCTAAATTACAAAAACATTAAGGAGTAAAAATCTCAAAATTTATTAAAATACACGCCAGATTGACACCTGCTTTTGAATCATACCGCCATATTGGCGCATTTATAACCATTTCCTCCCGGTGGAACAAAAATTGAAAAATGCACTGACAGATAACGATAATTATTAATAAAAATTAAAGGAGGATAAATCATGAACTTAGTAAGATTTCAAAACAGCCCGTTGTTCGCAGGACTTTTCCGTGATTTTGAGAACGAATTTTTTAACAAACCGGAAATGGAAAGGGGAGACATTCCTGCCGTAAACATCAAAGAAGACGAAAAGCAGTATGTGCTTGAAATGGCTGCTCCCGGTCTGAAGAAGGAAGACTTTAAGATCAACCTCGACAACCAGATTCTGACCATTTCGAGGGAAGTGGAAGAAAAGAAAGAAGAAAAGAACGAGAACTATACCCGCAGGGAATTCTGGTTCAACAGTTTCAGCCGTTCTTTCACCCTGCCCGAGACTATTGATTTCGACAAGATCAAGGCCGATTACCGCAACGGCATTCTGAAAATCACCCTTCCCAAAGACGAAAAAGCCCGTCTTACACGCGACATTAAAATACAATAAACAACATTTGACTTTTCATGACCCCGCTTCATTCCCGATGAGGCGGGGTTTTTCATGTAAAAAAATTATTGGCTCTATCTCACCACAAACTTTTTCTTCCCCACCGTTTTACCCAGGCTGCTGACAACGGCCACATACAAGCCGGGCTGCCAGCCGGAAGCATTGATGTTTACAACCCGTACGGCTTTGGGGATTTCGACCTCCCTGACTTTCACCCCGTACAGGTTGTATAAAACTACCTGCCCGGTTTCCGGCAGCGGCTTGCCGATGTCAACGGAAAACGCTCCCGTAACGGGATTAGGGTAAATACCGACCTCATCTGCCGGTGATGCAATTTCTTCCACCACCACCGTAGTGTCGCAGCCCGCATACAGGCAGCCCGTGCTGTCCATTTTCATTAGCCAGATATCATTGGTGCCTGTGTCGGGTAAACCGGGATTAACCATGCCGCAACCTATCAGCCCGCCGTCGGGCGTTTCGCGTACATCGTACAAATCGTTAAAGCTGTTGTGGGCGGTTAACAATGCATACTCCTTGTACCAGAGTTGGGTGCCCGTGCTGTCGGTGCAGAGTATCCAACCCATTGATTCCGGATAATCAGTTCCTATATAATAAGTTGTATATGAACCGTTTGAAATAATATTTCCGTTATTTAAAACGGTGATATTTAATAAAAAATTATCCCATTGTGGTTCCAAATAATTATGATCCCACAGCACCGTACCCTCAGGGGTTATTTTCATTATTTTAACAACAGCATCCCTATTATCAACATGTTGTTCCGTACCGTAATTGGTGCCGACAATGATGTTCCCGTCCGATGCCAGCGCCACCATCACCTTGTTGTCGTCAACATTGGGGTTGCCGGGGTTTATGCGCCACTCCTCGTTACCGAGACTGTCAGTTTTTATTAATAATGGGTCGAGGGTTCCGCTCCACCCTATTGTAAATTTACCGCCTCCAATAACATATCCGCCATCATTTGTTTGCACAACGCTGTGCCCCTGAAAGTACTGCTCGCCTTCGCCGTAAAACCGTTCCCATAACTTATTGCCAAGGCTGTCGGTTTTGAGTAGCCATATGCGCATTGGTAATCCGTAAGGCATTTGGACACCGGTTAAGATGAAATTATAATTACTTTCTTTATAAATTTGAAAAAAACCATAAGCAGTATCATAAGGTTCTGTTCTTTCTGCAAATTCCTTTGTCCATAAAGTATCTAACAAATTGTCAAAACAATATATAACACCAGGCTGTTGGCGTCCATTTTCTGTATATACCCATTTTGCTCCTGACAGCAAGTACTTTTCATCATTGTATTTAATCAATGATTTTGGATTTCCTGTTAAAATGTTTATAGTGTCACTTCCGTATTCTTTATTTAGTAATAATTCTCCGGTTTCGGATGAAATTTTAGTTATTGAAAAATGGTAGTTATAAGGATACAAGCTGTCTTCGGTAATACCTGCAATAATATAACTGCTATCAACCGGTAAAATATTTTGGGCACGGTCGTAGTTGTTATGAAAGTCGTATCGCTTTTCAAAATAGTTGAATTCCTTCTGTGCATTGAGTCTTACCGGTAACAGAGCGGTTAAAACAAGCAAAAGGGCAAGGCAGTGCCTTGCCCTTTTGATATTTTGTTCCGACTTAAAACTTAATAAACTTTTCATTTTGCAGTGTTTTGCCGTTGTTGCTTAAACGAATTATATATGTTCCCGGCTCCCAACGGCGCAAATCGATGATTTTTACGCCTTGTATGCCGAGCAAGCGGAAGGTTTCCACATGTACGCCTGTAAGCGAAACGATTTCTATTACCGGATTTTCAACCGTTAGCTCTAACCTGTATTCCAGCGTAATGTATTCCGCGGCGGGATTGGGATAGAGGGTGAACCATGTATCGGGCTTCCAATAGTTATCCGAAAACGGATTGTTTGCCTTGGCCGTTTTCATGGTGGAGGTGTCGATTTCTATGTAGGGTTCGTGGTAAACCAGTCCGTCGGTATAAATCAAAGTATTGCGTGCAAGTGCCTGCAGCAGTCCGCCGGTGTTGTTCATTATGTTGTACAAAACGGCTTTTTGCGCGCTGTCGGCTTCGGTTACGGCTTTGTTTTCCGATTTTAGCGTAAGCAATATGTTGAAATAATCTTCGAAATAGTTGTGGTAATCGGTTTGGGCAGCGTTTAAGTCGAATTCCGAAGGGATGTCGTTAAGTAGATTTATCACTCCGGCGCTGTCGCCTTTGTTGTAGCGGCAGAAAGCTCGTTGGTAATAGACGCCCGGGGTGTGTATGTTGGTCAGGGCGCTTTCTATGCTGTCGGTTTTGGCGGTAACGGTACTGTCGGCGGCATACATCCGCACGAGCCGGTACACCTCTTTGGCTTTTTCACCGGCATAATAAGCCCGTTTGCTTTCGAGCCGCTCTTTGTGCCCTATTACCGTATCGTTGGCATGGATGGCAGCCACTTGGTTGTCGTTTGGCGGGTTATCGCGCTCGTTCAGCTTGTTCAGCACTTTGTCCGATTTGGCCGACTGCGGGTTGGCCGTCAGCACTTCGGTGATGATGCTGTTGGGCAGTACGTCTTCCTTTTCCACGGCGCTTACCATCACCGCGTCGCTCAGGAAAGGAGAGGCGTCTAACAGTTGCTGCCTCACTTCCATGGTTTCGTCCGGGTAGCTTGTTTGAACATCAAGTGTCATTGCCGTGGTGTTGCCGTTATCTACAAAAGTAGTTAATTCAGTTTTTTCTCCGAAAGAACAGGTATTTTAAAATAATGTGTCCCTGTTGATTTGTATTAAAAAACTATTCCTCAATTCTTCTTTGTTTCTTTTCCTTTTGTGTCCTGTATGCTCTTCTTGTCTCCACCTTTTGCAGTTCCCTTTCGATGACCAGTTCGGCAATTTCGGCGGCCTGCCGGTTCACATCACCCTGCCGCAGCGCAAGTTGAAACTTTTCTTCTTTCACGTCGTGGCGGTACATCAGGTTGCAGAGCTTTTGAAAATCTTGCTCCAACAGTCCGGCAATGAAAACCTGAAGCCGCGCTTTCAATTCTTCCCTGGTCAGGGTTTCATACTCCCGGGCCAGCGGCTCCCGGCTTGACTGTAAGGGATATTCATCGCTCATCGGAAACGGATTGGTTTTTCAAAGATAAGGGTTTTTCACCATTCATTTTTTCCCGTCTTTCAGGCATGGCCTGCAACGGAATCATTTATTTCGTAAATGGTAATTACTTAAGTCCTGATTATTAAAATTATTAAATTTGTACATCATTGTTTACTAAGATTCAAACTAAACACCAAAACTCAGTATGTTTAAGAACAAAATCTTTTAAAAATGAAAAAGTATCTGTTTGTTGTTTTGGTAATGGTATCTGTTATGGCATCTTGCAAAAAAGATCAACCGGATATTCCAAAAGAAAATATTCCGCCGGAAGTGGAATTTTTAACTCCGCTAAACGAGACATCCATTCAGGTTGGCGACACGCTAAAAGTCATTGCAAATGCTTCTGATAAGGACGGGACCATCACAAAAGTATTGTTCTATCAAAATAACCAACTGTATGTTATTGATTCGGTTAAACCGTGGGAACAACAAATGGTTTTTACTACTCCGCAGCAAGTTATCCTTATGCTGAAAGCAATCGACAACGATAACGCAAGTGCCACTTCAGATCAGGTACTCGTTAACGTAACCAATACTCAGGGATCTGAAATAACCATATATCGCTCGCCTTCATACACTATTCACGAATATGACAATGTAACATTTACGGTTCACGCTTATTTTCCAAATCATAAAACCATCAAAACCGATTTTTATCTGAATGATCAATTATATGGATCTGATCCTTCCGGAGATTGTGTTTTTACTGTTGATTCTATACCTGCCGGGAGTTATTCTTATTATGCAATCGCAGAAGATGAAGTAGGCAATACTGCTAAATCGGATCCTTCGTTTTTTACCGTCTCCCCCAATAAGCCCCCTGAAGTTGAAATAAAATCTCCGCAGCCGGGCAATTCGGGTTATTATCCCGGGCAAAACGTTTATATTGATGTTGATGCTTCAGATAATGACGGATATGTAGAATATATTGAAATTTTGGTTGATGATTCAATAATTGCCACTGAAGACGCATCATGGGCTTATGCAACCTGGCTACCCCAGACCAGCGGCGAACATAAAATATATGCAAGAGCTTACGACGATAAAAATGCCGTCGGATATTCCGATACGGTAGCGGTAACCATTTTGCCCGGTTTGATAATGGATGGAATAATCAGCGACCTGACTTACAGCGAGGATAACAGTATTGTGTTTGGTATTGACAAAACAAATCATAAATTACTCTTGATAAACCCTTATGATATAACGATCGAGAAAGTTGATCTGCCTTATACACAGCCAGTTGCTTTTGATTATTCCATAACGGACAAAAAGCTCTATATCGTTTATCAGTTCACGGGAGACATTTCTGTCTGGGATAATGATAATCACTCATTGTCATTAATGAACTTTTCCAATACACATGATGGCAGAGATATAGCCGTTGATGAAATAAACCGACGTATTTATGTCCTGTCTGATGCCGGGTTATTGATTCTGGATATGGACAACGGAAATGTATTGGAAGAAGATAATTCTTTGGAAGGAAGATCAATCGTTATTGACCCGGTAAATCGATGGCTTTTTAGTTATCGGCCCTATACACCGGCTACGCTATTGAAATACTCCGTTGCAAATGATAATTTTCAACTGATCCAGACAAAATCAGATGCAGGATCAAATCCCCGGCATATTGCGATTTGCCCGAATTACGATTTTGTTGTTCTACCATGTGGCGGAGGGAATGGCTATGGATATACACTTTTTGCTTTTGATACGCAAAATATAGAAAATGTGCTGGGAGAGTTCGATATCGGTACTTATCCGAAATATGCTGCCTTTTCCCCGGATGGAAATACTTTGTTTGGGGTAAACGGAGACCCTTATGATAATTTTATCTACGTAATGAGAACAGACGATTATTCATTAAAAGAAAAAATTCCATTACCTAATGCTGATGATTATGCGGTTTTAACTACCAATTCTTCTGCTGATAAAATAATTGCATTTACTTACAATACATACAATGATAAAAACCATGTGCTCTATTTTATGGATTTAAAATAATCTTTCCTGTCTGGCGTTTTAACCTAACTTTGCAGCAACCAATTTTAAATTTATAAACATGAGAACCATATTGATTTCTCTTCTCGCCATTTTGTTACCGTTAAGCAGTCTGTTGGCGCAGAACATGAATACAAAAATCAAAGACCCGAAAAATTCGAAAAGGGAAATTCTCATTGGATATTGTAGCCTTCCGGGACTGAAAAACAGTGAGTTCGGCTATTATTTTCAAAGCCAGTACGAAACGTATAAGCCGTCCGACAAATACATTGAAAAGCTGAAAGAAAAGATCAACTATGTGGATATCACAGTTGTTTTCGGTTCATGGTGTTCCGACAGCCAGTTGCAGGTCGGGCGGTTCATTAAAGTGATTGATCAGGCCGGTTACGATGATAAAAACCTGAAGATCATTGCCGTTGACCGGGATAAGAATGCTTATACGACCAACATTACCTCACTGAAAATAGAACGGGTTCCTACATTCATTGTCAGCCAGCACGGCAAGGAGCTGGGGCGCATTGTGGAGACACCGAAAAAGAGTCTTGAAAAAGACTTGGAGAAAATTGTGAGTCGCGCGAAATAAAATATTTCCTTCTTGATTTCGGCACCGGAAGATCGTAACTTTGTAAAACAATGAAAATCTTTAATAAAATCACCGACACAAAACGGTTTGTCCGGGACGCAAAAGACAAAGGGTTGTCTGTTGGCTTTGTTCCCACCATGGGAGCCTTGCACAAGGGGCATTTGAGTTTGATGGAAAAAGCAAAGGCAGAAAACGACATCCTTGCCGTGAGCGTTTTTGTTAACCCCCTCCAGTTCAACAATCCCGAAGACCTGGAAAAATACCCGAGAGATTTTGAGAAAGACAGGAAACTCCTTGAAGAAACGGGTTGTGACCTTTTATTTTATCCCGATGCGGAAGAGATGTACCCGGAGCCTGTTTCCACACAATATGACTTCGGTGATCTGGAAAAAGTCATGGAAGGCCCCATGCGCCCCGGGCATTTTAACGGGGTGGCCATTGTAGTAAAAAAACTTTTTGAAATCATTGAACCCGACAGGGCTTATTTCGGAGAAAAAGACTTTCAGCAACTGGCCATCATTCAAAAATTAGTGAAGATGGAAAACCTGCCGGTGACCATCGTTCCCTGTCCCATTGTCCGTGAAGGTGACGGGCTGGCCATGTCGTCACGCAATGAACGGTTGACTGCCGGACAAAGGCAAATGGCACCTTTTATTCATCAAACGCTCAAAGAAGCTGTGAAAAAATCACGGTTTATGACCCCGGATGAGATCAGATTTTTTGTAAAAAACCGTTTTAAAGATCAACCTGAATTTAAACTGGAATACTTTGAACTATCTGATGACAAGGAACTTCAGCCCGTTTCAACCTGGAATGATGCATCTGGAATCATCGGTTTTGTTGCCTGCTGGCTCGGAAATGTCAGATTAATAGACAATATGAGATTTATTTAATAATTTTGCATCCCGAATTTAACTGTCATGACTGTTGAAGTTATCAAATCGAAAATCCACCGGGCCACCATCACCGAGGCTGACCTGAATTATATCGGGAGCATCACCATTGATGAAAACCTGATGGATGCCGCCAACCTGATTGAAAATGAAAAGGTGGACATTTTCAATATCAATAACGGGGAGCGGCTGACCACTTATGTGATCAAAGGTGAACGCGGTTCAGGAACCATTGCATTGAACGGGGCCGCTGCCCGCAAGGTATCAATAGGTGACCTGGTGATCATCGTGGCTTACGCTTCAATGGATTTCGAAGAAGCCAAATCTTTTAAACCGTCCATCGTTTTCCCTGACAAGAACAACAGCATTTAGAAACATGCTGAAAAAGAGATTAATCCAAGTTGTTCAATACCTGTTTTTCCTCGGTATCGGTGTATTGTTGTTCTGGCTGGCCATCCGTCCCATCAACCTGAACCAGTTGTGGGCAGATATTCGCGAAGCCGAATACGGCTGGTTGTTCTTCGCGCTGTTTTTTGCTTTCCTTTCACACATAGTTAGGGCGTTGCGATGGAATTTGCTTATCAACTCACTGGGATACAAAACCAGGCTATGGTCCACATTTTTCTCCCTCATGATCGGTTACCTTGCCAATACAGCCGTTCCGAGGATGGGTGAAATTGTCCGGTGCGGGACGCTCTCGAAAAAAGAAAAGATACCTTTCAATGCCCTTTTCGGAACCGTTATCTCCGAACGATTTTTTGACCTCATCATTCTGGCACTTATCATTTTCTTTACGATGATTTTTCAGTTGAAGCTGGTTGGTAGTTTTTTGCATAAAATTTTTGATCCAATCATCCAGTCCTTATTTTCCAATGTGGTAAACATCATTGTTTTTGCTGCGGCCATCCTCATATTTTTTGGTGGCCTGATCTGGGGAATATGGCTGTTGCGGTACAAAATAAAAGCTTTTCCGTTTTATGAAAATATCAGGAGCTTTCTCAACGGATTGTGGGAGGGCATCAAGACCATCGCCAAACTCCGGCAAAAAGGGCTATTCCTTGTTTATACTTTTATCATCTGGCTGTTTTATGCAGTGATGACGTACCTGCCTTTCAAAATGCTGGCCGAAAGCAGCCACCTGACTTTCGTTGACGGGCTGACCCTGATGGCGCTGGCCAGTCTCGGAATTGTTGCACCTGTGCCGGGAGGTATCGGAACATATCATTATCTTGTGAAGGTAATTCTTACTGAAATTTATTCCGTACAGGATGTAGCTGCCATGTCTTACGCCACCATTGTGCATGCGGGACAAACCATGTTCAATGTGATCGTTGGCGCCCTGTCGTATGTTTTAATCGGAATTTTTGCACGGAAACAAAAACCCATGAACTGATGACACAACTGGAAATCATTCAAAAGAAAATTTATCATCTCGAAAATTTACCTAATCAATTGGCCGTGTGGCGATTTCAGGAGAAAAAGATTGTGTGGACAAACGGAGTTTTCGACCTGCTCCACCTCGGGCATATTGACTATCTGAGCAAAGCCAGAGATCTCGGCGACATTCTGATTGTCGGTGTAAATACCGATGCCAGCGTCAGGCGGATCAAAAAAGCCGGGCGGCCCATTCAGGATGAGAAAGCCCGGTCAACCATTGTCGCAGCCCTGCATTTTGTAGATGCGGTAATCCTGTTTGATGAAGACACACCTTACGAACTCATCAAACTGGTACAGCCCGATGTGCTGGTGAAAGGCAGCGACTACAAAGCAGAAGATATTGTCGGCTCCGATATCGTACTGGCCAAAGGCGGAACCGTGGAAACCATTGACTTCCTGCCCGGCTATTCCACAACAGCCATTGAGGAGAAGATCAAAGGGAGCAGAATGTAAAAATTTGATGCTGAAACAAATCAGTTAGAAGCTGTCTCAAAAGTCAATTTTTACTGATTTATTGATATAATAAAAACTTTGTGGTACTTTGTGAATTCTCTGTGAACCTTCTAACAGCTTATTGAATTTATATCACAGAGATACACG
Source organism: Bacteroidales bacterium (assembly GCA_029933225.1). Taxonomy (GTDB): domain Bacteria; phylum Bacteroidota; class Bacteroidia; order Bacteroidales; family F082; genus JAADID01. Next base: position 20,072 of record JAOZOO010000040.1, read on the forward strand.
AAGCAGACACGGAGTGACGCAAAGGACTTTTGAGACATACTCATTTTAATAAAACGGATTAACGTTTGCCCAATAAGAATACATTAACTATTTATTGTAATTTTGGCTGAAACCTTTACAACTGATGGCCAAAGCAAAAACAACCTTTTTTTGTAAGAACTGCGGTTTCGAATCGAGCAAGTGGCTGGGTAAATGCCCCGCCTGTGGCGAGTGGAATACTTTTGTGGAAGAAATCGTCAGCAAACCGGCTGGTAAGCAGAAAGGATACGGTGGTGAAAAACACAAAAGCAAACCGGCGCCGGTGCATGTGATCAGTTCCGAAAAAGAGGAAAGAATTGACACCCGGTCGGATGAGCTGAACAGGGTGCTGGGCGGCGGACTGGTTCCCGGATCGGTAGTCCTGATCGGCGGCGAACCCGGTATCGGAAAATCCACCCTGCTGCTGCAAATGGCATTATCTCTCGATGGCACACGTATATTGTACGTCTCGGGAGAGGAAAGCAATCGCCAGATCAAGATGCGCGCCGACCGGGTGGGAATTAACAATCCCGAGTGCTATATTCTGAATGAAACTTTTACCGGCGAGATTTTCAAACACATCGAAGAGTTGAAACCCGCCATGGTCATCATTGACTCCATCCAGACATTGTACACCGATATGCTGGACTCCTCTGCCGGGAGCATCTCCCAGATCAGGGAAACGGCTGCCGAATTGCAACGGTTTGCTAAAACTTCAAATATTCCTGTTTTGCTTATCGGCCATATTACCAAAGATGGCTCGCTGGCCGGGCCCAAGCTGCTGGAACACATGGTAGATACCGTCATCCAGTTTGAAGGCGACCGACATTACGGATTCCGCATCCTGCGCACGATCAAAAACCGGTTCGGTTCTGCTTCCGAACTGGGTATTTTTGAGATGCAGTCGGGCGGGCTGCGGGAGGTTTCCAATCCCAGCGAGATTTTGCTTTCACAACGGGACGAGATGGTCAGTGGAGTAGCCATCGCTGCTATGATTGAAGGACAACGCCCTATGCTGGTGGAAACACAGGCATTGGTTAGTACGGCAGCTTATGGCACACCCCAGCGCTCGGCCACGGGTTTTGACCTGCGGCGAATGAACATGCTGCTGGCTGTGCTGGAAAAAAGAAGCGGCATCCGGCTGAGTAACAAAGACGTATTCCTGAACATCGCCGGCGGCATTCGTGTGGATGATCCCGCCATTGACCTTGCCGTGGTGGCAGCCATCATTTCCTCTTCCGAAGACATGCCGGTGGACAACAATATTTGTTTTGCCGGTGAGGTGGGGCTGTCGGGTGAGATCAGGGCCATCTCACGTATCGAACCCCGTATCCTCGAAGCCGAAAAGCTGGGCTTTGAAAAGATCATGATCTCCAGGTACAACCTGAAAGGAATTGACAAAAAAAGGATGAACATCGAAATTGTCCCGGTCAATAAAATCCAGGATGTGGCAGAGAGGCTGGTGTGAAACGAGTAGCTTTGTTAACCGGAAAACTCTGCTAACCGTTAATCCCGCGGTTGGTGCCCCCCAAAGAATTCCCTGAAATAAGCACCCACATTACGACATGAGGTAATGTGATGTTGCCTATGAAATCGTAAATAACTACCCACGTTTAGTTCTGAGGTGCCCAGGGTTGGATTGTGGGTAAGCGCGCCGTGAGAATCCTGATGCTATGAAATAATAAACCTCGTTATACCCGTTGGTTGCTTCGAACTCCCACGTCAGCTTCCACACAGACCTGCCTTATTTCCTCGCCCGCCTGCAAGAGTGCAACGGCGGGCAGGGAGAAACGAATTATTTTGTTTGTGTGTTTCAGTTAATATTTCAGGTTATTTAATACAACCTAAAATTCAAACCAGTGTTTCCTCTATTCATCCGAGAACTCACGCAGCAGTTTACGGTAAGTTGAAAACACTTTTGCCCGCGACACAAAACCGAGGTATTTCCCATTTTTGATGACGGGCAGGTTGTAATTGTCCGTGGTCTGGAATTTGGCTGCCACCGATTCCATGGATTCATCGGGGTCAACGATCGTATCAGGCATAAACATCAGTTCTTTTACCAGGGTTTTGTCCCACAGTTCCGTTTTAAAGATGATATGCCGGATATCGTTGATAAAGATCACCCCGTAAAAATTGTCTTCTTCATCCACAACGGGAAACACATTCCTTTGTGATTTGGCCACTTCTTTGGTAAAATCGCGCATGGTACCATTCACGTTGACTTTCCGGAAGTTCGTTTCGATAAGTTGTGAAACCCTCATCATCTGCAAAACATTCCGGTCTTTGTCGTGGGTCATCAATTCACCCCGTTCGGCCAGTCGTTTGGTATAAATGCTGCGCGATTCAAAAGCCCTCATGGTCAGGTAAGAAATTACGGCAGTAAACATCAGAGGGGTAAATAATTCATAACCTCCGGTACTTTCGGCGATCAGAAATATCCCCGTCAGAGGGGCCTGCATCACACCCGCCATTACTCCCGCCATACCTACAAGGGCCATGTTTTTTTCCGGCACATCGGCCATCGGCCACAACTGGTTGATCAGCTTGCTGAAAAAAACACCGCTGACACTGCCCACGAACAGCGAAGGAGCAAAAATCCCGCCCACGCCGCCACTGCCTCCTGTCAGAGCCATAGCCACAACTTTTACCAGCATGATCACACCAAGCAGTAAAATAAAATACCAGATATCATTTATATTGCCGAATAAAGTTTCATTGATAAGTCCTGTGGCTTTCTGATTGACAAGATCATACATAAACTGATACCCCTCGCCGTAAAGTGCCGGAAACACGTAAATCATAATGCCGAGAACCGTTCCACCCAAAAGCCATTTTTGCCACTTGTGTTTTATCCGGCTCATTCCCGATTCGATGAACAGCGTAGTGCGTGTAAAATAAACGGATATTAAGCCCGTGAAAATGCCAAGGAAAATATACCAGTGCAGATGCTTGATATAAAACGGATTGATCAGTTCAAATGAAAACATAACCTGCGAACCCATAAAAAAGAAAGCAATGGTGGCGGCCGTTGCCGAAGCGATCAGCAGGGGAATGAGTGTGACCATGGTAAGGTCGAGCATCAGCACTTCAAGCGAAAATACTACGGCTGCGACGGGCGCTTTAAAAATACCGGCCAGTGCTCCGGTGGCTCCTGCACCGATCAGAATATTTACGGTTTTACGGTTCAGATGAAACCTCCGTCCGAGATAAGACCCGAATGCACTCCCCGTCAGCACAATAGGTGCTTCAAGTCCCATAGAACCGCCAAAGCCGATGGTCAGTGTGCTCCCGATCATTGATGAATACATATTGTGCCGTTCGATTTTGCCGTTCTTTTTTGAAATGGCATAAAGGATCCGGGCCACGCCATGACTGATGTCATCTTTAACAACGTACAATGTGAACAGTATCGTTAATCCGATACCTGTCAGTGGTAAAATAAGATAAAGGTAATTGCCTTCGGTAAAATCAAAACCGTGCATGATGAAATCGGTGGCATGGTGAACCAGATTTTTCAGGAATACGGCTGCCAGTCCGCTGATAATGCCGATGATAAGACTGAGTATCAGAACAAACCGTCGTTGCCTTGAAGTATTAAAAACCAGCTTGCGATGTATAAAATCCCTGATATCGTGCATTCTATTGTTTTTCTTGTAACACGTATTCTTCCCCGAATTTTAGCTACCTGTCTGTTGTGTTAATTATCGTCCGGGATAATAAACCAGCGCAAAATTAGAATAATACAGAATTGGTGAAAAGGCCGGGTTGTTTTCTTAATAAAAAAACAACCCCGCAAATGCGGGGTTGATTGAAGCTTCCCGTTTGTCTGGCCGGCAATAGAACTGGTTAATGGTAACCGAATGGAGTTTTTAGTTTGTTTTAGGTTCTACCGTGAGACAAAAGTGCAACAGTCTTTTATGATTTCCTTCAGGGTATTCCGGTAAACAAAAAAAATAGTGGTTTTCCATGAGTGGGGAGCAGAGGGTATAAAGTGGAAAACATCTATCAGAGTCCGCAGAACCGGGAAGAGTGTTTTACCATAATAACTGCATTGGGTGCAATAGTTGCAATGGGTGCATGTTGCAATTTAGGGCAAGAACAAAACACACTACTTTTTTCCATCCTAACACTTAACTCATTATTTACACCGGGTTAAAAAAAAACCCTGACGTGAAAGTCAGGGTTTCAGGATAAACGACCTTGTTTTTGTAGTTTTTAGTCGGGTTGCATGTTAGCAGATGGAGTAAGAATTAGTCTGTTGCAGAAGATTCGTCATCCTGATGCCATTTGGCAGCTT
>JAOZOO010000262.1 GCA_029933225.1 Bacteroidales bacterium
ACAGGGAATAATATTTTCGTTCGATGGTAGCTTCGGTAAACAATTCTTCCAGGTCGAACCGCAGGTAAGAGCCCCGGAACCACTTTTCGGCCTCGATCAGGAAAACCGTGTTACCTGCCAGCAGCAGGATGTACCTCGGGCGGTCGTCAGGTTCCATCAGGCACAACTGCGAAATGGCTTTGTTGATGACTACCGGTGATATTTTCAAACCCGGAGGTACGGTAAACACCCTGTCCCACTGCGAGCGGTGGTAGCGCTGTTCGCGTACGGTATAATTCAGTTCGTCTTCCACGTTGTAGCGTTGCTCGAACAAACCGTCCGGGTCTTCATCACCCTCTTTGATCAGCGGTTGCATCTCCATAATCAGCAAATGGAGCTTGTCGCCACGGTACAGTTTATGCCTTACGGGGATCACCTCCTCTTCCGTAAAATGAAAAGGTTCGTCATATTGTGGGTGATCGCCGTCGTACCCCAATGCATTCAGCAGCAGGGTGTGAAAAAGATGGGTTTCGTAAATCTTGTCTTTGGTGCGGAGATGGCCTTCGATAATCCGCTGCTTGTATTTGAAGTATTTGTCCTTCAGCGGAGAAATCCGGCTTTGCAGTTGTTTCAGGTCGTCAGAGGCATAGCCCGATTTTTTCTGAACATGTGCAACGAAATCCTCATTAAAATAATTGGAGGAAAAGAAATCGCCGGTATTTTCAATAAACTTTATCATGCTTCCGGGTTAAAAAATACGGCCATTACTTTGATATAGGCATCCTGGTCGAGGGATGTCATGTCTTTCATATACTGGCTGGAATTGTCGGCAATGGTCTGGATTTCCTTTTTCTTCTTTTCTTTTCTGGTTTTCCAGAAATTGCCCGAACGGTCGCGGAACTCCACTTCCAGTTGTTCCAGGGATGCCGATTTCCAGTCGTTCAGGTGTTTTTCGTAGGCAATTATTTTTTCAAACATTTCATTCTGCAAAGTGCTTTGCTTCTTTTTCATGTGTTCATTGCGGGCATAGCTGATTACTTCGGGGAGATTTTCTTTCAATGCCAACAATTCCCTCTCCGTGATATTTTCAGTGTAAAGCGTCTGGTTAAGTCCGAACTTGCTGACAAAATCCACTACCGGCAGGCATTCGGTTACCCGGCTGTTGAATCCGACAACAAAGAAATCAGAAATAACCGGTTGCCCCAGGTTGTTCGACACTTGGCCGTGTAACACATACCATACAGAACCTTCCGGAAGTTTGGTGCTTAGTCTGGCGGCGGGTGCCACCCCTTTTTCCACGCTGGCTTCCAGCTTGGTCATGTAATATTTAATGGCGGGGTGCAGGTCGTACAACATCTGAAATTCAGCCCAGTCGCCTTTTTTCTTTCGCGCCTCGCCAATGGATTTCTGCACCAGTTCTTTATCAAGCGTTAATTTAAAAAGTTCCCCTTTTTTAGGTTTGGCTTCGGCGGGCATATCGTAAAGTATCTCGTTCAGCTCTTCCGTGTTGGTAAGCTCCAGGTATGTTTTGTCAGGGAAGGAATAATCTTTATGAGAAATCATGCCCGAACTTTCCAGGTGCCTGAAAAGTTTCTGATAATACACACCATCATCGGGGTAGATGGTGACAGGTGTTTCATAGGGATCGGATGTGATCACGGCATCGGTGGTGTCGTCTTCAAACAGTGAGCTGAAATCAAAATTCTCTTCTTCTTTATTTTCCAGGAATTCCTCATCTCCTTCAATAATAGCATTTGTCACCTTGTCTTCTTCTTTCGCTTCATCGTACAAGTGCATCACCGACCCGGCATCACCCAGTGTTTTATATACTTCTTCTTCTTTGTCCGTAAGTTTTTTGATGATGTGCAAATCGGTTTTTAAGCCCTCGATATGGGTTTCGCCGATCAGGTAATAGATGTAAGGTGTTTTGGTTTG
>JAOZOO010000140.1 GCA_029933225.1 Bacteroidales bacterium
ATTCCTGGTAATAATGCGGCCCTGTAGCCCCTGAAATGGCCTGTGACATTTTTTTCCACGAAGCGCCTCTGTTTTCAGAACGGAACACACCGCCGGTCCGCCGGTCAAGCTCGATAGCTGCATAGATCACATCTGGTTTCTGTGGCGAAACCGCAAAAAAATACGACAAGCTGGGCATGGCCGAATACGAGGCCATCGAGCTGTTTGTGGAATATGAGCTGAACCACTGATCATTTTCCTGACCACAACCACTGACGGAATACAACGATTTCAACTGTATAACGGTTTAAACTTGCATATTTAAACGAGGCAACATTATATAAAAATATTAGCAACAGGTTGGATTACAAACCATCCATTCCCTGCTTTCATGAACCGGTTTATTCATTAAACCGGTTTTTTTATTATCTTTGACCAAACAGTCAACGCCATGCAAGCCAAAGAAAAAATACTGAACGAAGCCGTTAAACTATTCGCTGCCCAGGGGTTCGCCGAAACCGGCACCGATGAGATCGTCCGCAAAAGCGGTGTGGCCAAGGGTTTATTGTTTTATCACTACAAAAGCAAAGAAGGACTTTTGTCGGCTGCCGTAGCACAGGCATGGGAAGTGATCCGCCAAAGCTGTGACGTGGACACCGATGAAAAAGTGCCGAAACGCGCGCTCAGAACACTCATCAAACAGATGATCCGCTCGCTGGAGAAAGACCGGAACTACTGGAAAGTTTACCTGGCCGTGCTGATGAATAACGGCTTATCGCAAAAACTACATGTTGAACTGAAAAACCCTTCGGACGCTTATTTCGATACGGTTAAAGCATTGTTTAAAGAAATGGGTAAAAAAAATCCGCCACGGTGGGCTTTGTCGTTCGACATTCATTTCAAAGGTATCTCGGCGGGCTACCTCACAGACCCCGGAGCTTTCCCCCTGGACGAAGCCCGGCAGATGATGGTGGATATGTTTACCCGGTAAGGTTGTTTCCGGAGGCACGTGTTTACTCCGTATATTTCAAAACCAACAACATTTCAGTCAAAAGGAAGGTTTCTTAAATCATTCCTTATCTTTGTTTGTATGTCATCTTTCTGCATGCGTTTTAAAACTTCTTTTAAGCTGGCAGTTTTTACGGGGATTCTTTTATTTGCCACCACCGTGACGGCACAGGACCTGGAACCCCGCATGCTTTCCTCTTTGCCTGTGAGGGGTAATTTCGCCATTGTATCATACGGTTATTCGCGCGGGAACATTCTGGTTGATAACAGCCTGCCCATTGATAACCTGACATCGTCGTTGAACAACATTGTGGTGGGTTATGCCCGCAGTTTCCGGCTCTTCGGACGGCTGGCCAAGTTTGATGCCGTTATTCCCTATTCGTTTGCCCATTTCAGCGGTGAGGTGGCCGAGATCGACACGACCACCCGGCGAAACGGTTTTGGCGATCCGTTGTTCCGTATTTCCATGATACTGGTCGGGACGAAAGCGCTGGATGTGAGCGAATACAACAAAGTGCCGCAGAAAAATTTCAACCTGGGAATCCAGTTCAGGATCAGACCGCCAATCGGGCAATATTACTCCGACAAGCTGCTAAACCTCGGCGCCAATCGCTGGGCTTTCAAGCTGGGGATGGCTGCCTCCTACACCGTTAAAAAGAAACTGATCATCGAAGGGCATTTCACCTCGTGGCTGTTCACGGCCAACAACAATTACTGGAACGGAAATGTCATCAAACAGAAACCCATGATCAGCGGGCAGCTCCATCTGAGCTATGTGTTCAAGCCTGGTTTCTGGCTGGCCGTCTCGTTCGGAGCCGGTGGCCTGGGAAAAACCACCCTGAACGACGTGCCTCAGGATGATGCACAACAAAATACCCGCTACGGGGTGGCGCTGGCTTATCGTCGGGGCAAACCAGCTCTAGCAGCTTCGACAGCGGCCCTTATCAAAAACAGGGCGCTGTAAACAAAAAGGGTTCGGGCAGCAGTTATGCCAAATGGATAGGAGGGGGGCTTGGCTGGGCTTTCGGCGGTCCTATCGGAGGAATACTCGGTTTCATGTTCGGGTCAATGTTCGACGGCATGAGCAGCGGGAAATATGAATACAGGCAAACTCAGACGGGTGATTTTAACATCAGTTTGCTGGTGCTTACAGCGGCAGTGATGAAAGCCGACGGAGTAGTAAAACGATCGGAACTTGACTATGTGAAGCAGTATTATTATTCCAACTTTGGCAGGGAACAGGGGGCGCAGTACATTAAAATGCTCGGCGAGATACTTAAACAGGAATTTAATGTAAGGGAGGTCAGTTCACAGATTGGCAGATATATGGATTATTCTTCAAAACTGTTGCTGATACAGTACTTGTTTGGGATAGCCCTGGCTGACGGCCAGCACGACCCTTCCGAAATCAGTCTGATACAATCCATTTCCGGGTACATTGGAATAAGCAGGCAAGATTATGAATCTGTCAAGGCCATGTTCGTTAAAGATACTGACAGTGCCTATAAGATACTTGAGGTTTCGCCCGATGCGTCGGATGATGAAATCAAAAAGGCTTACCGCGAACTTGCCAAAAAATACCATCCCGACAAGGTAAATCATCTTGGCGATGAAGTAAGGAAAGCGGCTGAGGAAAAGTTTACCAAGCTGAATGCCGCTTACGAAGCTGTGAAGCAGGAGCGGGGGATGAATTAGGAATTACGAATTACGATTGACGAATTACGAATTATGAATGACGGTTTACGAATTGTGATTGATGAATTTTGAATTACGAACAGGTGTGGCGAAAAGAGAGTAAGGATAATAATTGGAGTAGTTTTTTGAGCAGTTTCACGAAAATTCCCCTACTTCATCTCATCAAACAATTCCAACAGCTTATCCTTTTTGCGGGAAGCTACGGGTATCTTTGAACCGTCAATCATGATGACAAAACCACCTTCCGATTTGTCGAGGTAGCTGATTTTGTGTATGTTGAAGATATGCGATTTGTGGATGCGGTGAAAACCGTGCTCAAGCAACAGGTCTTCATATTCTTTGAGGGCTTTGCTCACCAGGATCTTTTTACCGTCCACAAGATGAAAAACAGAATAGTTACTGTCAGCTTCAATACGGATGATATCATCAATATTCACCACATGCACCTGATCGCTGGTTTTTAGCACGATACGTCGTGATGTGTTCAGCTGGCGAATGCTTTCGCCAAGCGCCTGTTGCTGCAGGTTCTCCTCGATGTGTATCATATCCATTGCCTTATTAATAGCCAGTGTCAATTCATCATTGTCAATGGGTTTGAGCAAATAATCAACGGCATTGAACTTTATGGCGGTGATGGCATAATCAGGGGAGGGGGAAAGAAAGATAATTTTGAAATCGGGTTTGTCAAAATGCCTTACCAGGTCGAAACCGCTGCCATCAGAAAGTTTGGTGTCAACAATGAGCAAATCGGGTTCGTGTTCGTTAATGCAGGCAACCCCGGTTTTTACGCTGTCATTGCAGGCCAGAAGGTCTATATTCGGGCAATAGGTCTCCACGATGTTGGTGACGGATTTGCAGACAACAGCACTTTCCGAAAAAACAACGGCCTTGATCATGAATTTGTTTTCAACGAAATTACTATTTATCTTTTCAGGAACAAGAATCTGGTGTAACATTTTTTTTGTTTTTGTTTCGAAGTTTGCCGGTTGGTGGGCGAGAAATCCCCCCCAACACTAACCTGTCATTTCGATCCGTCAACTGACGGAGAAAAATCCCCCCGGGCGCAAGGGGTTTCTCCTGGAGGATTTCTCATGCTCCTTCGTCGCATATCGAAATGACAACCTTTTTTTCAGGGGATTCCTGCCCGTCCGGCAGGCGGGCCTCCTCACTCCCTTGCCGCTCGTTCGGAAGGATAACCGTGTTTTTTGTTTTCCATCATTATGATAACAGCCACGTTTTTATTCCTTTTTCAAATACTTTCCATATTCCTCCAAATCCCATTGCAAATCCATTTCTGTAAATAGGGTTTTTGCTTTCTCCAGATAATCTTCACCCGAAAGCCCATTGAGTTTTTTGGTTTTAGAGCCGGAGAGGAATTTGCCCAGTTCGAAATAAGTGCGCGAGAGTTCAAGCTTTGCACCGTACCATTCGGAAAAGTCAATGGACTTATTGAAAAACTTCAGGGCTTTGCCGGGTTTATTGGCATAAGCGTATGCCATTGCCGTGAACCGGTAGGCTTCTGTTTTGTTGCAATACACATTTTTGGAAGCCTTAACAAGCTGTTGGCTTGTTTTCAAAAGTTCAGCAATCTGCTCCTTTTTAATTGCTTTTCCCTGCCGCGCAGCTTCTTTAAACAGGATGTAACATTTGGCAAGCAGCGTAGTGGAAACATAATACTTCAGCCATAGCTTTCCGGTCAGTTCTTCTGCCAACAGCAGATACTCTTTTGCTTTATCCGGCTGACCTTTATGCGTATATGCCATTGAAATGAAACAGTAGGCCAGTAGCAATAAGGTTGTGTGATCGGTTTTGGCAATGTACCGAATACTTTCCGGGCCTTTGTCAATGGCTTCATCCATCTCCCTGAATTTTACATATATGGTGTATTGAAGCCGGTGATACTGTACCCACGTAAAACTATTTTCAAGTTCGTTAGCCATGATAAGCATATTGCGTGACAATTGACCGACTTCTTTCTTCAACCCCATTTCCACATAACTGATGCCCTTAAACGAATGATAAACGGTGGGTGCCCATACATTCCCTGTCTCCATGGCGAATTTGAATATTTTTTCTCCTGCTTTGTCATCCTCTAAGCGATTCGTAAGATAATCAGCCATTACTTTCGAATAAGTTACATAAAGCCAGCTTAATTTATTATTCAAATCTACTACCGACCTTGTAAAATCTGTTAGCATCCGGCCATATCCGATGCCCCTGCCGCTCCATGGTAATGCAAGGCATACAGTGGCTAAAAGATTTATTCCATAATCTGAAGATACCAGTGTTTGCAACGAAAAACTCTTTAGCAGAATTAAAGTACGGAGAATGGCATCTTTGGGTGCATAACTCGCGATCGCTTCTGCCTGGAACATCATCATTTTCAATATCCTGTTATCCTGCTCCGAAACTTTTACTTTCTTCTTCCCTTTCCAGAATGCAATTTTGATCCGGAGTGAAAGTAAAGCTATCAATGCCTTTAAAGCGTAAAAGAAATTGGATTTTGGAACTTTATAATTAAACGACGACAAGACTTTGATGAACAAGGTGGCAGATTTCCTGTTTTGCCCCTGTATATAGTAGGCATAAGCCAATTGTTCCTCGATATCAATAATCCTTTGTTCGTCATCGGAAGTAACTGAATTGTTTTTTATGGAAGAGAGCACTTTTTCAAAGTAGCTGATGGCCTCGGATGACGCGGCAGTTCTCATGGCTTCGTCACCGGCTTTCACGAGGTAGTCTTCCATCTTTTCCCGGTTTTCAGCCCTTTCGTAGTGATAGGCCAAAGAACCGTAGTGCTCGCTCAGGTTCGCGGCAAACACTTTTTCGATGGAACGCGCGATCTTCAGGTGGAGTTCTTTTTTTGTATTTAGCACAATTGATTCATAAGTGGCCTGTTGTGCCAGCGCATGTTTGAACAAGTATTCTATTTCGTCCCTGGTTTTGCTTTCGCCAATCAGCTGGACTTCTTTCAGGTATTCGATCCGGTCGTCCATCTCGCTGATGGTGTCGGCAGCTTCTTCGAGCACTTTATAATAGAAATTACGACCCATTACAGAAGCCGTTTTCAGCAATTCCCTGGTTTTTTCATCCAACTTGTCAACCCTCGAAATGATAACATCGTTGATGGTTTCGGGGATGTTTACCTCGTGGATGCGATCGGTAACCAAAAATTCCTCATTATGGATTTCAATAATGCCCTCATCAAGAAAACTACGGATAACTTCTTCGATAAAAAAGGGATTGCCTTCGGTTTTGCTGATGATCATTTGCTGGATTTCGCCTGGTATGCTTACCTTATTCAGCAGGTTGTTCATCAGGTCCAGCGATTCAGTCCCTGACAGGGGATTGATGCTGATGGTGATGTGGTTGTCGGGAAGTTCATCAACCAGTTGTTTCAGGATATAATCGCCGGTATCCTTGTAGCCCGGCCTGAAAATATTGATGAACATCACAGGATGCTTCCGGCTGAGTTTAAACAGGGACTCGAAAAAGGAGATGCTTGAACTGTCGGCCCAGTGCATGTCTTCAATCAGAATGATTAAAGGTTTGTTTCCGGCTGCAATGATGATGAGGTCGCGCAGATTTTTGAGGATGAGCTTTTCGAGTGCTTCTCCTTCAATGCCTGCTACCCTTTCCCTGTTTTTTCCTTCCAGGGGAAGGCCCATCATGGTGGCCATGAAAGGATAGATTTCTCCGGCCCTGTCGCCGGTGGTCTTCTGAATGGTTTTCCTGAGTTTTTCTGAAGAAACTATCGGCGGGTCTTCATCTGTAATCCCTGCCCACGATTTGACGATGTGAACGATGGGATGAAAACTGAGGTTTTGGCCCACCGAAAGCGCACGGCCTTCCAATAGTACCACTTCCTTCATGATGCCCTGCACTTTCATTTCTTCTGCCAGCCTCGATTTCCCGATACCGGCACGGCCAACAATATTGACAACCGTTCCTTGTCCCGCAACAAGTTTTTTAAGCAGGCTTTCCATTTGTATGGCTTCCCTTTCGCGCCCTACCATTTCGGAGGCGATCCTGCGCTCGGAAAAAGAACCTGCCGAAAGCTTTTGCCGTTTTTTCTTTCCCAGTTCAAAAATTTCCAGGCTTTCTTTTGAGCCCCGCATGGGCAGGGGTTCCAGTTTTTGAAAAAGGTATAGTTCGTTTGCTGCTTCAAAAACATCTTTGTTCACCAGTATCTGCCCTTTCTGTGCAAACTCGCAGAGGCGTGTGGCAAGGCCCACGGCTTCGCCCATGACTGTCGTCTGTTTTTTATCGCCGCTGCCAAACTCCTCTACCACGGTATCACCGGATGCAATACCGGCTTTTACTCCAACCTTTACCGGTAGCTTTTCTCCCGAAAGAAAGGTTCGCAGCCTTTCCCTGAATTCGTTTAAGCTGCCGGTTGCCTGCCGTGCCGGGTCTTCATTGGATTGCTTCCGGTCAAAGACCGCCATAAAGGTATCGCCTGAAAAATTGATCAGGGCTCCCTGGTGCAGGCGAATGGAAGAATCGGTTATTTCATAACATTTATTCAGCAGGTCATGAAATGATTTTGAAGGAAGATGCCCCGAGAGTTCTGAAAATCCGGGAAGCTCAACAAAAAGGACAGTGTCAGCAGACGGTTTCATATTGCAGGATTTAAGTTACAGAGTAAAATTGGTTTACCTTTAGATAATCAAATATACTTAAATTAGCAGTTAGTATTTAATAAACTTCTTCGTCACCAACTTCCCGTCAATCATCATTTGCAGAAAATAAATACCTTGCCTGAAAGAAGAAACATCAATGGTAAAT
>JAOZOO010000263.1 GCA_029933225.1 Bacteroidales bacterium
AAAATATCTTCATAACTTTAAGCATGAGATACTTGTTTGCAGTTAAAATACTTCTGATATTTTCCATATCAGTTTTTGGACAAAACCAAACGATATGGCAGATTGGCACACATGACAACAGTGCGGCGGAATTTGCCCTGGCACCCGACAGTTTCAAACAATTCTTAGAACACGATTTCGGGTGGGAAGATAAATTTTACCTCATCGGCTTTTCAGAGCCGGACAGAGACTGGCCTTACGTACTTCCGGGACCTGCTGACGGCTGGGGCGGAACAGGTCCCACTGCCGGTATCAGGTCGCATGTGCTGAATGTTCTTTTCGGAATTAAGACACTTCCCGCAAAAGGGAAATGTGATCTACTGATCGATATCCTTGATAGAAGTTCAAAGCATGCTCCGCTTCTGAAAGTTACCGTGAACGGTAACCCCCGAAAGATAAAGCTGTCCGCCGGGAACAAAGAGTTTCCTGACAGCCTGACCAACAAAAAAAGTGAAACGGTAAGGATTCCTGTTGACATCGCGGCTTTACGCAAAGGGGGCAACGAAATAACCTTAACTGTTTTGCAGGGAGGCTGGATAGCCTTTGATGACATCAGGCTTGAAGGGCCGGCAGGAATTGTGTTAGAAACACCTAATGATGTTTTCATCAGGGGTGTTAAACCTGGGGACTACGAAATATCATCTAAAGGAAAGCACTTTCAGCCGCTGCTTGTGGATGTGGAACATCTTAGCGGGACACCTCAGTTAACAGTAACTCTTAACGATAAAACGATCTTTGAAGAAAAGATCGAAAAAGGGCGTTACGTTTTCGAAGCACCCATGCCTCAGGTTTCATCGACTGTAACAAGCCGGTATAAAATTGTTGTCGCCGGCAGGACCGTTGAAGAAGGAACGATAGAAAGAATGCCGCAAAAACTGATCTCCCCTGCTGAATATGTGAACACAAAGATGGGCACAGCACACTCGCGGTGGATGATAGCCCCCGGGCCGTGGATGCCGTTCAGCATGGTCAAGATAGGTCCCGACAACCAGAATGCCGGCTGGCAGGCCGGATACGACCCCACATTCGAGAGTGTCGGGGTTTTCAGCCACATACATGAGTGGACAATGGCAGGCCTCGGCATGCTGCCTGTTACCGGAGATGTGAAAACCACAGTGGGCGATCAGAGCGATCCCGACAGCGGATACCGCTCACGTATCGACAAAACAACCGAAAAGGCCCCGCTCGGATACTATTCCGTTCTGCTCACCGACTACAACATCATCGCCGAACTGACATCCACAACACGCTGTTCGTTCCAGCGGTACACCTTCCCACAAAACAGCACATCTTCAAAAGTTCTCATCGACTTTCAGATACCCTCCGAGTACGGCTATGAGTTGGAGGAAGTACAGTTGCAAAAGGTGAACGATCACAGGTTAGAAGGTTTCAGCAAACAGCACTCCCCCCATGTGTGGTCAGGTGGCATAAACCAGGATTACACGATCCATTTCGTGATCGAATTCGATCAACCCATAAAAGGAATGCAGGTTTGGACTGACAGTACCGTTATGCGCAAAGACAGTGCTGTTTTGATCAAACCTAAGGATGCAGGTGCCTTCGTGGAGTTCGACACTCATGAAAAAAACATCGTTCAGGTGCGTACCGGAATATCACTCGTCAGCATTGCAAATGCGGAGTTGAATCTCAGAAAAGAGATATCGGAACCTTTCGGATGGAATTTCGATGCGGTGAGGGAAAACCATATCGATGAATGGAACAAACTCATCGGGCGGGTAAAGATCTACTCCAACGATCGCAGGGAGAAGAAGCGCTTTTACACCAACATGTACCGTGCACTTTGCAGCCGCAATACCTGGAGCGACGTCAACGGAGAGTGGATGGATGCCTCGG
>JAOZOO010000264.1 GCA_029933225.1 Bacteroidales bacterium
GTTTCTTAAAATATCTACTTTATCACTTTTCATTCACAAACAAATACCTTATCACGCATTTATGCCCTATGCTGAATTTATTGTGTTTATCGGTCAGGCGTAATTCAAGTTTATGTTCACCGTCGGGGAGGGCATCGGCAAGAACGTAATACCATGGCAGGTGATACATCTTGCTGTGCTTTGTGAAAAGATCTTTGGTTTTCCATTCGCCGCCGTCGATACGGTATTCGATGATGCCGGCATCAGGGCCTGCGGCAACGGCTATTCCCACTGCATTACCTTTAAAACTGAACTTCAGTGGTTTTACGGGATAATCTCCCACAAGCATCGGCACATTAATGAAATTGGCCCTTGTGTTGGCTTTGATCTCCGGTTTCCAGTTCTCAACAAAAGTCCATCCTTTGGCAGGCTTAACATCCTTTGCCTCTATCAGCACTCCGTTATCGTAGCAATACTTATCCATCGCAGGAGGCATGTCGTAATTCTCGATCTTGTCATCCTCGGCAATAAAACCGCTGAAAGCATCATCGAGGAACGACAACATCGACCGGGCATAAATACCCTGCCCGAAAGGCGACGGGTGCAGGTTCTTAAAATCATCCTTCCAGGTAAATTCTCCTGCGTTGATACGGTCAGTCACCTCTTTGGCAAGGTTAAATGCAGGCAGTTCGTAGTATGCCGCCACCTCATCGTGTATCCGGATCACTTCAGGCACTTTGCCCTCATTGTACTCTTTGATCTTTGCAGGATCGACAAAATACATGAACACGATATCGCATGTCGGATTACTGTTCCTCGCATGGCGCACAACACCTTCCATCGAACGTTTTATCTCAGTTGCTGACCTGCCTTTGCCTCCGTCATTCACGGCAGCCTCAACGAACAACAGGTCAACAGGCCCGTTTTTCAGCACATCTCTTTTAAAACGAAAAGCATCTTCAGTAGAGCCGAAAGATGGTATTCCCGCTGCAATAAAATCAAACTCAGTATCGGGAAAACGTTTTTCAAGATAGCTGCAGATACTGTCGCGCCAGCCGGGATTGTATGTTATCGAGCCGCCAAGAAATGCAACACGTCCTTTCTTATCCTTCTCAAACTTAATGTATGAATTGTGCAGGCCGCCACGCATTTCATGGTAATCGACACACTTCGGTATCGTCTTGAAATGATCGGTAATGGTTTTATTGGTGTTGTACATTATGAAATCAGCCCCGAGCCGCGGCGTTTCAATATCGAAATGATGGCCATGCAGTTTCTGTTCTCCTTTTGTACACGGAACAACAGTGGCCGGTCCGCCGAGTTTAACGTACCTGTCGATCAACACCATGGTATTCTCCTCAGGTGGGACAACCTGATCATTCAGTCCTATCATGTGCAAAACCGGCACTTTCGCCTCTGCCAGCTTTTCAAGGTTATCAACAGGATTATCCTTGTATGCCTTTGCTTCCTCATCCGATTTAAAACCGTAAACCTCTTTCAGTTTTTTCCAGTCGGTTTTGCTGCCTATGCCTTTTCCGAATCCTCCCGGCCAGCTTTTGAAGTCACATACCGGGGCTTCGGCATAGATACAGTTAACCTGTTCAGGGTGCTTTTTGGCCCAGTTGTAAACGAACAGTCCTCCGCGGCTTACACCTTCAAGAGATACCTTTTCATTGAACCCATGCATTTTTGTCAGATAATGGTATAAGTTGTTCCATATTTTCATTGCTTTCGGACTGCCGTACATGTTATCGGTATTGATGTAGGCTATGTAGTAACCCTCGGAAAGAAGAATGCTGTCCATCCGGTAATGCCAGTTCGGGAAACGGGCACGCCATACCCACGGCTTTCCCTCCTTCGGCTTTTTCGGCACCACGATATGTGCAGGTGTACGT
>JAOZOO010000265.1 GCA_029933225.1 Bacteroidales bacterium
GGGTAAACTGAGTTGCATCAATAATACCTGAAGCATACGGGTGGTTAATTCCTTCAACGTTGTAGTGTCCCGGGAATACTGCTTTTGCATGAAGCTTCTCTTTGCCGATCTTGGCACCCCAGCGCGGAGTTGTGATGTGTCCGTCGTCGCTGATGGCAGAGATGTAGATGTCAACATGACCGATCTGCTCGAACATCTCTTCCGGCGGGTTCTGACGGTTATCGCCCCAGTGAAGGATACGCATACCACCTGTTTCGATAAGTATCATTGAGTTGTCCCACTCCATGTTTTCTCCCGGCGGATAGTTGTGCTTACCGAAAGCTTTCTCAAGGATGATCCCGTCGTATATCTCATTCTGAGGGTTGCTGACGTGCTTGTCGGGGAAACCTGTGATCTTGGCATCACCTATCTCAACAGTACCTGCAAGACGGTCAAGCATCATCGGAGCCTTAACACGCATCATGCCGTCGTGGTCGCCGTGAGCATGGGTTGAAACAACAACATCAGCATTGATCTCGGGGAATTGTGACAGGAACCAGATACCGCCAAGGTCGAGGTCAGGAGCATTCCTGAAGGGGTCTATCAATATCTCAAGTCCCTGCGGAGTCGTCACCTTGTAAGCGATCATTCCGTAGTAGCTGATGGTTACTTTGCCTGTATCTTTAGTTATTCCGCCGTTTTTCTGAGCGGCGATTATTCTGTCATTTTTTACACCCTGGTAAAAGGTGTTATCTCCCGTTACGGGAACCAACCATGTTGCAGGGTTGGGTAATTTAGTCATATCCATAGTTGTATTTTTTTATTTTATTATTCGAATTATTTATACTGTTCCCATACCGGTTTTACCTCAGGGATATCATTGATCTTACCATTTTCAGCCAGGTCGACCTGAATCAGATCGAAGTCAACATTATTTCCGAAATACATTACATGGTTGTTGTAACCTTTTACCTTATCCGGATTTAAGCTGATAGTAGGAGTGTCAAGGAATGTATTATCATGAGCTTTTGCATACTCTTCAGAAGTTTTGTCCCAACCGGCACCTTCGATGTTTATTCCTTCGATGAAATAGTGTGTAGGGATGATGATCTTTGCATTCATTTTGGCTGCGATCTTGTCAGCCCATTCAGAAGTAAGCATACGGCCGTCATCAGTAACAGGGAGAATTACGATGTCGATGTCAGTCAGCTTGTCCCAGATGTCCTGCGGCGGATTCTGACGGTTATCGCCCCAGTGAACGATCCTTAATCCGCCTGTTTCGATGAGGTAAATAGTGTTGTCAATATCTTCCTTGTCAACATTGGGGAAAGGATACAGTACATCCAAAACCTCTTTGGTGTAAACAGGACTTTGTGTTTCAACAATGTGCTTATCGGCAAGGCCTGTTATTTTTACATCGGCAAAGGTGTAGGTGCCTGCCAGTCCGCGTATGATCATTCCTGCGTCAAGCATTTCGTAAGCATTATGATCGAAATGGCTGTGTGTTACAAATCCGATGTCGCAATGTGTCATCGGCATACGCATTTTGTACCAGATACCGCCCCATGAGGGATCGCAGGGATTTTTCCATGGATCGAAAAAGAGCTCCAATCCTTTGGGAGTGGTTATTTTGATCGCGGACATTCCGTAGTAACTGATAGTTACTTCGCCTGTGTCTTCCCGTAATCCGCCGTAATAGTGAGCCGCAATAATGCGTGTGTTATTCTTGTTCTGTGCATAAGCAACGTCGCCAACCTGAACTATGCGCGGCATAGGGTCGATGTACTTCGGCTGCCTGTGCGTGTTTCGTGTGCTTCCCATCACAGGGGATGGTTGTTTTTTTCTTTCTTCCATTTTAAATGATTTTTAATTAGGTGAATTTTTATATTTAT
>JAOZOO010000041.1:0-5979 GCA_029933225.1 Bacteroidales bacterium
AAAAGAAAGCGGGAGATATACTGATCTTCGGCATGCAGATGATGTATCATGAAATTTACGGTAAATCAATGTTTTGCAAAAAGGAATAATTTTTTCAAAAAGTTTGTCCGCTGAAATAAAAATTGTATTTTTGCAGCCCGAAAAAATTAGAGATAAGAAAAAGTAAAAGTATGTATTTAACTGCTGAAAAGAAAAGAGAAATTTTTGAGAAATACGGTAGCTCCGAACAGGATACCGGTTCTGCCGAAGGACAAATTGCACTTTTCACCTATCGTATCCAGCATTTGACCGAACATCTGAAGAAAAACAGAAAAGACCTTTTTACACAAAGGTCATTAATACGGCTGGTTGGAAAAAGAAGAAAATTACTGGATTACCTCAAAGAAAAAGATATCGAAAGGTATCGTGAAATTATCAAACAACTTGGTTTAAGAAAATAACCAGGCGTACCCAATAAACAAAATAAGGCAATTAGAACCGATTGCCTTTTTTTGTGTTTCTAAACACTTATATAAAAGAATTATGTCATTAAATGTAGTAAAAAAGTCTTTTCAGTTAAAAGACGGAAGAGAAATTAGTATTGAAACCGGCAAGCTGGCCAAACAGGCCGATGGCTCCGTGGTGGTTACCATGGGCAAAACCATGCTGCTTGCCACCGTAGTGTCGGCAAAGGAAGCCAACGAAGATGTTGACTTTATGCCTTTGTCGGTTGATTACCGTGAAAAGTATGCAGCCACGGGTAAATTCCCTGGCGGCTTTTTCAAACGTGAGGGCAGACCATCGGAATATGAAATTCTGGTTTCCCGCCTTGTTGACCGTGCCCTTCGTCCTTTGTTTCCCGAAGATTACCATGCCGAAACACAGGTGCTCATCACCTTGCTTTCAGGCGAGAACGATGTCCTTCCCGATGCCCTTGCCGCTCTCGCAGCTTCTTCGGCACTCACCCTTTCGGATATCCCTTTTAACGGCCCCGTGTCAGAAGCTAGGGTAGCCCGCATCAACGGTGAATATATCATCAACCCCGGTATTGAAGAACTGGAAGAAGCCGACCTCGAACTGATGGTTGCAGCCACCGAAGAAAATATCAACATGGTGGAAGGCGAAATGAAAGAGGTGCAGGAAGCCGATATGCTTGGTGCCCTCAAAGTGGCACACGATGCCATCAAAGAGCAGTGCCTTATCCAGAAAGAAATGGAACAACTCGTGGAAAAAGCCCGCACCAAAAGGGAATATTCCCATGAGAATAACGATGAAGAACTGAAAAAAGCAGTCCGCGAGGCCACTTATCAGAAATGTTATGACATTGCCCTTTCGGGAAATGATGACAAACATGCGCGCAGCGAAGCTTTTGATGCGGTTCGTGAGGAGTTTCTTGAAACCTTGTCTGAAGAAGAACGTGAAGAAAAAGAATCGCTCGTCAAGCGTTATTTTCATGATGTGGAAAAGGAAGCAGTCCGCGATGCCATTCTCAATGAGCGTGTCCGTCTCGACGGCAGGAAAACCAATGAGATACGCCCGATATGGTGCGAAGTGGATTATCTGCCTTCCGTTCATGGCTCGGCTATTTTCACACGCGGTGAAACGCAGGCGCTGGTTACTGTCACCCTCGGCAACAAGTTGGATGCCCAGACCATTGACGGAGCCATTCTCGAAGGAAACAACGAGTTTATGCTGCATTACAACTTCCCGCCTTTCTCGGTAGGTGAAGTCAGGAAATTCATGGGTGTCGGACGGCGTGAAGTTGGTCACGGAAACCTCGCCCAACGTGCATTGAAACAGGTTATCCCGTCGCACGAAGACAACCCTTACACCATCCGTATCGTTTCCGATATTCTGGAATCCAACGGTTCTTCTTCGATGGCTACCGTATGCGGTGGAACGCTGGCGTTGATGGATGCCGGTGTGAAGATCACCAAGCCCGTTGCAGGCATCGCCATGGGGCTGATCGCGGGCGAGAACTTTGAAAAATACGCTGTACTCTCCGATATCCTCGGCGACGAGGACCACCTCGGTGATATGGACTTCAAAGTGACAGGTACAAAGGACGGGATCACTGCCTGCCAGATGGATATTAAAATAAACGGTTTACCTTATAACGTCCTTGAAGAAGCCCTTGAGCAGGCAAAACAGGGACGCCTTCATATCCTTGGCGAAATGCTGAAAACCATTGACAAACCGAGGGATGATTATAAGGATTTTGTCCCGCGTGTTGAAAAGATGATGATCGACAAGGAATTTATCGGTGCGGTTATCGGACCCGGCGGTAAGGTGATCCAGGAGATCCAGGCCGAGACGGGAACAACAATCATTATTGAGGAAGAAGGTGAATTTGGCGTTATCGAGATCATGTCGCCGAGCAAGGACTCCATTGAAAAAGCCAAAAACTGGATTCGCGGTATCACTGCCGTTCCCGAACTGAATGAAGTTTACCTCGGCACGGTGAAAAGCATTGTCCCCTTCGGCGCTTTTGTGGAAATACTTCCCGGTAAAGACGGTCTGTTGCATATTTCGGAAATCGACTGGAGACGTATTGAGAATGTGGAAGATGTACTGAAAGTAGGTGACAAGATCAAAGTGAAGCTCATCGGTATTGATTCCCGTTCCGGAAAACTGAAACTCTCACGCAAAGTTCTTATTGAAAGAAAACATAAAAAAGAACAGCATTAATACAACCTTATTCTTTAATCGGTTGTCTGCATTGTTGAAATGAATTGGAAACTATAAAGTGTATTTATCGTAGAAAAAATCGAGAATAAACATTAAAACCCGGTATGAGGCAATTAAAGATCACAAAACAGGTTACGAACCGTGAAACTGCATCGCTTGACAAGTATTTGCAGGAGATCGGTAAGGTAGATCTGATTACTGCGGAGGAAGAAGTTGAATTGGCGAGAAGGATCAAACAGGGTGATCGCGAGGCATTGGAAAAGCTCACAAAAGCAAATCTGCGTTTTGTTGTTTCTGTTTCAAAGCAATATCAGAATCAGGGGCTTACGCTTCCTGACCTGATCAACGAGGGGAACCTCGGATTGATCAAAGCAGCACAACGTTTTGATGAGACGCGTGGGTTTAAATTCATCTCTTATGCCGTCTGGTGGATCAGACAGTCTATTTTGCAGGCATTGGCCGAACAGTCCAGGATTGTACGCCTGCCATTGAACAAGATCGGATCCATCAACAAGATCAACAAAGCTTCGGCAAGGTTGGAACAGGGCTTCGAAAGAGAGCCCAACATCAAGGAAATAGCCGGCGAACTCGATATTACCGAGACGGAAGTGAAAGAATCCATGCGGAACGCCGGAAGGCATGTTTCGATGGATGCGCCTTTGATCCAGGACGAAGACAACACCATGTACGATGTCCTGAAAAGTGATGAGGCCACGACACCCGAAACCGGTTTGCTTTACGAGTCGCTAAGAAAAGAAATTGACAGGGCTATTTCTACGCTTACCCAGCGCGAAGCGGATGTCGTCAGGTACTATTTCGGCCTGAACGGCGGACATCCCATGACCCTTGAGGAGATTGGAGAGAAATTCGACCTGACCCGCGAAAGAGTACGTCAGATCAAGGAGAAAGCAATCAGGAGGTTGAAACACACCTCGAGAAGTAAGATACTTAAATCTTATCTCGGATAAAAAAGGGCGGCGTTGGCCGCCTTTTTTTATTTCGTATCGGCGACTTTAGTCGCCGTTTTTTATTGATGCTGACGGATGAATACGCATAGAATAAGGTAATAAGGTTTATTTTTTGAATTTCCGGAAATGCTACTAAGGTTGGGTTTTTAAAAAATAAGGTGGTTTTGGGGAAATAAAAAATATTTGATCAACAAATAAAACCTTATTTTCAACCTTATCCCCTTAGTAGCCAGAAGATAGAAATATTTCAACCTTATTACCTTATTTTTTTGAGACCCCGCACACGCTCTTCCTGATTTGGGACTTTCTAAAAAGTCATTTTTTTATGGAGTTATTGATACAAAAAACTTTGTGGTACTTGGTGTCTCCTTTGTGATTCTCTGTGTAACAGATTTTTAATTCGTAGCACAAACTTGTGCAATGGAGACACCGGGATGCACACAGAGCTATTTAGACATCCTCCGTTTTTTTTAACCGGTACGTTTTTTACAACAAAGCATTTTCTATTTTTGCCAGACTTTTACAAACCCTGAAAAACAGAACATAATGATAAAGAAATTAATCGAATGCGTGCCCAATTTCAGCGAAGGCCGCGACATGAATGTGATCAAACAAATTACTGATGAAATTGAAAAAACAGAAGGTGTTAAACTACTCGATGTTGACCCTGGCGCAGCAACTAACAGGACTGTAGTCACTTTTGTCGGCACCCCCGATGAAGTCATTGAAGCTGCTTATCAGGCTGTGAAAAAAGCCGCCGAGGTTATTGACATGCGTCATCACAAGGGCGAACATCCCCGTTTCGGCGCTACCGATGTTTGCCCGTTGGTACCCGTTGCCAACATCACGATGGAAGAAACGGTGGAATATGCCCGCAAACTGGCCAAAAGAATAGGGGAGGAGCTGGGTATTCCGGTTTACTGTTATGAAAATGCTGCCTTTACGGAAGTTCGGAGGAATCTGGCAAATTGTCGTGCAGGCGAATACGAGGCCCTGCCCGAACGCATAGTAACGGAAGAATGGAAACCCGATTTCGGTACCAATGAGTTTACGGAACAGGTTGCCAGAACCGGTGTCACTGCAGTAGGTGCACGCGACTTTCTTGTTGCATTCAATGTAAACCTCAATACTACCTCCACCCGGCGGGCCAACGCCATTGCTTTTGACGTGCGTGAACGGGGAAGGGTAAAACGCGAAGGCGATCCCATAACCGGTAAGATCGTAAAGGATGAAAACGGGAATCCGGTGATGATCCCGGGAACACTGAAAGCCGTGAAAGCCATCGGATGGTTTATCGAAGAATACGGTGTTGCCCAAATCTCCATGAACCTGACCAATATCAGCATCACCCCTGTGCACATTGCCTTTGATGAAGTTTGCAAAAAAGCTGATGCCCGTGGAATCAGGGTGACCGGCTCGGAGCTGGTGGGACTCATTCCGTTGAAGGCCATGCTTGATGCCGGCAAATATTTCCTGCGCAAACAAAAACGGTCGGTGGGTGTGGATAATGACGAACTGATCAAGATTGCCAGCAAATCCATGGGACTTGATGACCTGAAACCGTTCAATCCCAAAGAAAAGATCATCGAGTATATCCTCGAAGGAGACGAGAAAAAGCTGGTGGACATGACCGTAAAGGGCTTTGCCAATGAGACAGCGTCCGAATCACCGGCTCCGGGCGGCGGCTCCATAGCTGCAACGGTGGGTGCACTGGGCGCTTCGCTGGGGACCATGGTGGCCAACCTGTCATCCCACAAACGCGGCTGGGACGACCGCTGGGAAGAGTTCTCCGACTGGGCCGAGAAAGGCCAGCATTTTAAGGATGAATTATTGCGCCTGGTGGACGAAGATACCAATGCCTTCAACAAGATCATGGATGCTTTTGGTTTGTCGAAGAAAACAGAAGAAGAAAAAGAAGCCCGGAAACAAGCCATTGAGGAAGCATCGAAATATGCCATGGAAATCCCGTTCAAGGTAATGGACACGGCTTACCGTTCCATCGAGGTGATGCGTGCCATGGCCGAAAACGGTAACCCCAACTCGGTCTCGGATGCCGGTGTTGGTGCACTTTGTGCCCTGACTGCCGTCGAAGGTGCATTCCTCAATGTAAAGATCAACGCCACCGGCATTGCAGACAAAGCATTCACCAACGATCTGATCAAAAGAGGACAGGAGATACTGGAAAAGACAAGGGCCTGCCGCGATGCCGTGCTGGAAACCGTGGAACAGAAAATTAATGAATTGTAGAATCTGAAACGACCTTCCAGCGTCCGCAGGACCTGGGAGAATCGTTGATTTTGTTTGAATGTTAAAAGTGCAAAATTCCACCCCCTTAATCCCCCGC
>JAOZOO010000041.1:6079-11861 GCA_029933225.1 Bacteroidales bacterium
CCCCGCTGGCGGGGGTGCCCAAAGGGCGGGGGTGGATATGTCCCCCGCTGGCGGGGGTGCCCGAAGGGCGGGGGTGGTTCTGAAAAAAGTAATTATCACATACAAAACTTATTATTACAGACGATTATGGACAACTTCACAATCATCCTCCTCTACTTCACCTCTTTCTTCACCCTGATGAACCCCATCGGGACGATGCCGGTGTTTCTGACGATGACTTCCGACCTGACGAAAAAACAGCGAAGGGCCACAGCTGTCAAGGCGGTTTTAACCGCCGCTTTTGTCCTGATACTTTTCGCGTTTTTGGGAAGATATCTTTTCGACTTTTTCGGGATATCCGTCTCCGGACTGAAAGTGGTCGGCGGCATACTTTTCTTTTTCATTGGTTATGACATGCTGAATGCCCGTTTAAGCCGTATCAAAATGACGGAAGAAGAAGCGGAGCAATATGCCGACGACATTTCTATCACACCGCTCGGCATTCCCATGATCGCCGGCCCCGGCGCCATCACCAATGCCATTGTCCTGATGGGCGATGCCAATGATTACACATCGAAAGGGTTGGTAATTCTTTCTATCGTTCTGGTACTGATCGTTGTTTTACTTGTTTTTCTCGGCGCTGTCGGTATCACCAAATTTATCGGCGACAAAGGCAACAAGATTATGATGAAGCTCATGGGCCTGATCGTCATGGTGATCGCCGTGGAGTTCTTCTTCTCCGGTGTGACGCCTTATGTGCAGGCGATGCTGCATATAAAATAAAAACCCACACATTTGTTTACCGGTTCTTTCCAACGACTTTTTCTATTTGCGTTTACCCGTTTTTCGTATTATCTTTGGGATTAGTTAACCTGTCGTTGATTACACCTTAACCAAAAATTTATGAAAAAGTTATTCGTCGCATTGTTGCTGCTCGCCCTTTTCGCTTTTAAAAGCGTAAAACTTATAAAAACACATTAAGCATGAAAAAAACACTCATTATAATTACCGGGCTTCTGCTCCTTGCCTTTACAACGGCTGATGTCAGAAGCTTTTATACTATTCCCTATCCAGCAAACGCCATTACGACAGCGGATTATGATTTGGACGGGGATTTGGATATACTAATTAATTTCGATAGAAACTACCAACTCCAGTTTGATAAAGGAGGAGTTTATATAATGCAAAACGATGGCAAAGGTCATTTTACATATATGGATTCAATTATAAGTAGCACCGGAGGATCAAGTTGGGATATTAAAGCTGATACCGTTTTAAGTAATAGTTTTCCTGATATTATTTATTCTTCCGATAGTATTTATGTAATTTCAACTGATGGAATAAACTATATTTCCCATTCTTTTTACCATGGCGAAATGGTTGACGACTTTGCCCTTGGGGATGTAAACGGAGATCACGCTCTTGATGTCGTATTCAGTTCAAACAATTATAAATATTGGGGTGTTGTTTATAATCAGGGAGATAGTAGCTTTACAGAACCTGTTTATTATGATCTTAATTTTCATCCGACTGATATTGCATGTGGAAAACTAAATAATGGAGATAATGATTATATTATTGTATTAGGGTCGGGAACTTCGTTGTATTATTATAGTGACATAGGATTTGTAAAAAAAGCCGAATTGCACAATTCATATAAGGCATCCTTTAACGACCTTGACAACGACGGCGACAACGACATCATCACTTTTTCCGATATTTATGCAGCTGCTCTCGTGTATATTTACGAAAACAAGGGTAATGATGTTTTGGACTCCGTGGGATTTTACAGAATACCCGAAGGTTGCAGCGATTTTTTCGTAACCGATTTTAACAACGACAGCCTGCCCGACGTGCTGTTTCTTACCCACGATTTTTGGAACGAAAGTATGATGCTCTATTACAACAAAGGCAATTTCCAATTCGGCGATTCACTAATAATAAAAGTCAAAGACTACGGCGAAGCCCGCAGGTTTATGTATTGTGCCGATTTGGACGGCAACGGCTACAACGACATCATGATAACCCGCCAGGTTTACGATACCTCCTATGCCCCCAGCCTGTTGCAACTCTTTTTTAATGATGGTAATGGGAACTTTGTACAAGAACCTCTCGAAAGTATCAACGAAAACAACACAACAAACAAACTGTCGCTGCTATGCTACCCCAACCCCTTTACAAACAGCCTGAAAATAAAATACGAGCTAAAAAACAAAGCGGATATAACAGTTGATGTTTACAACATGCAGGGACAAAAAATAAAAACCATGATAAAACAAAAAACACAACCACCGGGAAAACATCAAATAGTATGGAATGGTACGGATAAATACGGAAAGGAGGTTAAAACCGGTTTGTATATCATCCGGCTTGTTACCGGCAGGCAAGTACATTCGTGCAGAGTCATTTATAGTAAATAATAGTTATACAGTTTTGCATTTTGATTGCAAAAATGTATGGTTTTAATAAAGGAACCCAAACAATCAAAACGGGATTTTATCCGTAATTGGAAAATGCTTTCCTGATAAAGCAAAAACAAGCAAGAATTGCTTTCTGTAGAAAGCAAAAATCAAATAAAAGTGCTTTCTCCACCAATCACTTTTTCTTCCTCACCACCACCAGATACATGGGTGTGAATATTTCAAGTTTGCCGGCTTCCACCAGTGCATCGGCAGCGACAAGCAGGATATGCTGGGTCTTGACGACACCTTTTTTCACCACTTTCAATGCTTCGAGGGTTTTAAACACCTGTTTCATGACCATCCGGCTACCTTTGGTTTGTCTGATCTGTTTGAGCGACCAGCCACTTTGCAATGTGGTGTACCATGGCACGTTGTTCCCGTAATTGGCCTGCACAAGGTCAGTGGTTTCTTCTATGATGAGACCGGATTCTTTGATGGCTTCGTCAATCTCTTTCAGGGTTTTTATTTTGGTGATGCTGTTGCCGTATTCTATTTGTTCCTTGATACGGACATGTTCCGGGTTTTTCGGGTCGTATTTGTCGGTCATCCCCCACTGGTAGAATGCAGCCCTTCCACCCGGTTTCAGCTTTTTCAGGATTTGTTTGTAAACCCCGGTCATATCCGGCGCATGGCATAACGATTCAATGGCGTACATTTTATCAAAAGTATTATCCGGAAAAGGAATATTCATAAAATCGCCCTGGACAGATTTCAGCAAATGACTTACCGAGGACTGGCTGTTCAACTGGTTTGCCCGGTCCACCTGATACTGGTTAATGGTCAGTCCCGTGATGCGTGCGCCCGAAACCCTTGCCAGATTACGTGCCGGACCCATGATGCCGCACCCTACATCCAGCACCACATCTTTTTCTGACAACCCCAATTTACTTGCCAGCAGGTATTCATGCCGTAAAATACTGGATTTGAAATCTTCCCCTTTGTAACGCGGCGCAAAATGAAACGACTCACCCCAGCCTCGCTCATAGAATTTTGTGATCAGGTCGTAAAAGTTATCCGTTGCATGCTGGGCTTTTTTCGTTCTTTTGTTGTAATCTTTTTCACTGAATACTTTATTATATTCAACGACTTTCTGCTGTTGCATTTCACTTCTCATTTTGTTGATTTTTGGTTATTAAAGAGGATTATTTATATCAGAAAGAGGTGTATAAAAGTATAAAAATTTATTTTAAAATTATTTTCATTTTTTAAGATGAATCTTTTGCTGTTTAATCAAAAGTTAGTACTTTTGCCGCCCGAATTATAAAAGAGGAAAAGAAATGGCTAAGAAAAGCAAAGATGCGAGGATACAGGTTATTTTAGAATGCACCGAGCACAAGAACAGCGGCATGCCGGGTACTTCACGGTATATCACGACCAAAAACAAGAAGAACACACCGGAGCGCCTTGAGCTGAAAAAATACAATCCGATATTGAAAAAAATGACCCTTCACAGAGAAATTAAATAATTTGAATCATGGCTAAGAAAGTAGTTGCTACATTACAAAGTTCAGGAAAAGATTTTGCCAAAGTGATCAAAATGGTGAAATCATCCAAATCAGGTGCTTACACCTTTAAAGAAGACATCATCCCTACTGACCAGGTAAAAGATTATTTCAGTAAAAAATAATTACAGAACGATTTATTTGCAGAGAAAGAGCTTTTTCCTTTACCTGGGAGAAAGCTTTTTTTGTGGGACCCAACCCTGAAGGGCTGGGAAACTGATGGTAAAGAAACACAATTAATGAAACAAATCAATTGCCCCATCCTTCAGGATGGGGAATGTTAAGATAAACTCCTAAACATAAAATAAACTAACAATGGGCATATTCTCCGTATTCTCGAGCAAGAAACAAAAGGAAGACCTTGATAAGGGCCTGGAAAAGACCCGGCAAAGCGTATTCAGTAAGATTTCCAAAGCGGTTGTCGGAAAATCGAAAGTGGATGACGAAGTGCTGGATAATCTGGAAGAAGCACTCGTTACTTCCGACGTTGGGGTAGCTACCACACTGAAGATCATCGAACGTATTGAAGCCCGTGTGGCCCGTGACAAATATCTTGGGACTGATGAGCTGAACAACATGCTCAAAGAAGAGATTGAAAACCTTTTTTCCGAAAACAATACCAAAGACGGAACAGACTTCGAGCTACCGCCGGATAAGAAACCGTATGTCATCATGGTTGTCGGTGTAAACGGTGTTGGAAAAACCACCACCATCGGCAAACTGGCATACAATTTTAAAAGAGTGGGTAAATCCGTTTTACTGGGTGCGGCTGATACTTTCCGTGCGGCAGCGGTTGATCAGCTCACCATCTGGGCCGACCGTGTGGGTGTTCCCATTGTCAGCCAGGGGATGGGCGCCGATCCGGCTTCCGTGGCTTACGATACATTGAAATCGGCCGTATCACGCGATGTGGATGTGGTCATTATTGATACGGCAGGGCGGCTTCACAACAAAGTTAACCTGATGAACGAGCTGACAAAGGTGCGCCGTGTGATGCAAAAAGTGATACCTGATGCGCCGCACGAAACCCTGCTTATTCTGGATGCTTCCACAGGCCAGAATGCTATTGAGCAGGCCCGGCAGTTTGTAGCCGCTACCGATGTGAATGCCATGGCCCTGACCAAACTTGACGGTACGGCAAAAGGTGGCGTGGTGATCGGTATCTCCGACCAGTTCAAGATACCGGTAAAATACATCGGTGTTGGTGAGAAAAAAGAAGACCTGCAGGTATTTAACAAGAAAGAATTTGTGGAAACGCTTTTCCATCTTGATTAGTCCATCAGTTTCCCACACCTTCAGGTGTGGGTCAGTCCCTTCAATCACCCACAATCCAATCCATGACGCAAAAACAAAAAATAAACCTCATCACCCTCGGCTGCTCGAAAAACCTTGTGGATTCGGAAGTCCTGATGGGACAACTCGGCAACAAGTATCAAATTATTCATGACTCAGATGAAAAATCCGATGTGGTGATCATCAACACCTGCGGATTTATCCACGATGCCAAAGAGGAATCAATAGATACCATCCTGCGGGCTGTGGAATCCAAGAAATCCGGTGATTTGAAAAAGGTTTTTGTGATGGGTTGCTTGTCCCAGCGTTACAAGAAAGATTTGCAGGAAGAGATTGACAACGTGGACGGGTTTTTCGGTGTTAATGAGCTTCCGCAGATTCTGGAATCACTCCATGTGGATTATAAAAAAGAGCTCGTCGGGGAGAGAAAGCTGACTACCCCCGCTCATTATGCCTACCTGAAGATATCCGAAGGTTGCGACCGCACCTGTTCCTTCTGTGCCATTCCGCTCATTCGTGGAAAACATAAATCAAAGACAAAAGAAG
>JAOZOO010000041.1:11961-15325 GCA_029933225.1 Bacteroidales bacterium
ATTGATTCAAAAGGAACCATTTCACTGATAGAAAGAATAAAAGGGGAAGTTCCTGATGTCGCAATAAGAACAACCATGATTGTTGGATATCCCGGTGAAACAGAAGATGAGTTTCAGGAACTGATGGATTTTGTGAGAAAATACCGTTTCGATCGGCTGGGCGTTTTTACTTATTCCGCCGAAGAACATACACAGGCCTTTTTATTGGAAGACGATGTTCCCGAAGAGGTCAAGCAGGATCGTGCCGACCGGTTGATGATGCTTCAACAGGAAATATCCTTTGAGCTGAATAAAGAAAAAGAGGGCAAAACATTCCTGACACTGATCGACCGCATCGAAGGCGATCATTACATTGGCCGGACAGAATCCGACTCCCCCGAAGTGGATAACGAGGTTCTAATACCGGTTGATGGAAACGATCTGGAAGTTGGCGGATTTTACGATATCACCATCACCAAAGCCGACTTTTTCGACCTGTACGGAGTTATGAGTTAGGAGGGAAGGAGTTAAGTGTTTGAACTTCTTCCTGTCAGGTATTGCAGAGGTTGAGAAATTTGCTGAAAAAATAACTTTGTTTCTACAATCCAATCCGGTAATTTTGCAAAAAAGATAAATAATCAAATGAAAAATCTTTTATTAATCATCGTTTTATTGATTACGGGAATTGTTGTCCGGGCACAAATTCCTGATTATCTGATTCCCGACACCATAGATAACGGCAGGTTTGAGGTCGTTCACAGAGGCATTAAGATTACAGGCTTTTTTGAAAATCATAAAAGAACCGGTACCTGGTACACGAGTTACGCAAACGGTATGGTTCACATCGTAGAAAGTTACAAAAAAGATTTGAAAAACGGCCTTTATCTCGACATTGACCGCCGCGGCAACCTAAAGCTTCAGGCAGAGTACCTGAACGACAGTCTTGATGGTAAACAGTTGAAATTTAACACAGGTGGCAAGTTGTTGTCATCGGAAACATATAAACACGGAAAGCTAAACGGCGAAAAAATAGTTTATTACGAAAGGGGCGGAATCCAGGAACAAGGGAACTATCTTAACGGTAACCGCGAAGGTGAGACGAAATGGTTTGATCAGGAAGGAAACCTGATTGCCGTTTATCATTATAAAAACGGAGAATTCAACGGGTGGCAAAAAAGCTATTATCCCAACGGTACGTTGCGGTCGGAAGAGGATTATGAGAATAATATCCCGGTAGGCGAGAAGACCGAGTATTATCCAAACGGAAATATGAAGTTGAAAGGTTCATACAAAGACGGAATGAAAACCGGTTTGTGGATTTGGTATGATGAAGAGGGGCAGGTAACCGGTAAGAAAAAATACAAAAAAGGGGAGGCGGTAAAATGAGAATGATACATAACCCTTACCGTCATGTGGAAGGTTACAATTGTTTCGGTTGTTCGCCAAACAATGAGAACGGACTTCAGATGCAGTTTTTCGAAGACGGCGACGAGATCATCTGCGACTGGGAGCCAAGGGGATTCCTCCAGGGTTATTTCAATGTTTTGCATGGCGGAATACAGGCCACGCTGATGGATGAGATCGCCGCATGGTTAGTGCAGGTCAAGCTGAAAACTGCCGGTGTGACCTCCCGCATTGATGTGCGGCTCAAACGCCCTGTCCCTGTCAATGAAGGGCCATTGCACCTTGTGGCACGTTTACAGGAAAAACGGCGAAACCTTGCGGATATTTGGGTTGAACTTCACAATCCGGATGGCACTATCGGCGCCGAAGGAATGATTACCTATTACACTTTTCGCGAGGATATTGCAAGGGAAAAGCTGCGCTATCCGGGGTACGAACGGTTTATTGAGGAAGGTTAAATAATCAGTATTTTATTTTTTTATTTTACAGCAAATAAGAAGTGAGCTATAACTGATAAATTTCTGATTTGAAATTTACCGGATCAATAACTTTAAAACCTGAAACCGTATAAGATTTATTTAATCCGTTTTCTTTCTGTAAAAACCAACCCCGCCGTCGCCAGCAGCCCGGCCACTGAAAACGCAGCGAGTACCATGTAAAAATGCTGATGTCCTTTCAGTCCCGGTGAGGCATCGAGGATACGTCCGGCGAGGGAATTGAAGAAAGCATCCGGGGTATATCCGATCACAGAGATCAGGCCAACGGCTGTACCTGTGAGGACGCCGGAAACTTTTGTCTCCTCTAACAAGGCAAAATAAACACCGCGCAAGGCATAAACGGCAATAAATGTAATGATGATGTTGGAGATGATCACGGTGATCATATTATCTGCCGGTTTAAGCATGGAAAGTAACCCATAGCTTATCACCAGGATGCCAAACAGGAAAGCGATCACCCGGCTTGCCGAAAGCCGGTCAACAATGAGCCCTGCCCCCACAGCCGAAACCGCCCTAATGTAAGAGGCGTTGCTGACAAACCATGCCGAGTCCACTTCGTTCATTCCCAACACATCAACAGCATATAACGAATAATAATCGAGGGCTTTATAGGCACTGTATGCACAAATTACGATGACGGCCTGAAGCCAGACCGCTTTGTTGACCAGCACATCCTTAATCCCTTTCATCAGCTCGTGCCTGTTACGGACGGTTTCTTTTTCCGTGTCGGTAATAAAAAACCATGTCAGGGCTGCTGCCACGAGAGTCAGAAAAGTATAGAGGTAAATTACTGCCTGCAAGGCCTTTTGACGTTCTGCAACGGTAGTGTTTACCACATTTTCAGGCATGATGGTGCTTAAAATAAATACAGCAAGTGTGGCTGCACCGGCCGCTACAAGCCCCCGGCCTCCGTCGAGGATACCGAATGCTTTTCCCTGCGACAGATGGCCGCCCCATTCACGTGTGGCTTTGATCATGGCTGCCCAGAAAAGAAAGATGGTCGTTATCCCCCAGTAACCGAACAGGAAGAATAAACCGGTTTGCCCGGGAATCATCGCAAAATAAAATCCGCCGAGCGCCGTAGCCAAAAGCGAAAACGTCATCAGTTTACGGGGCGAAAAGCGGTCTGCCAACGCACCTCCCGGAAAATAGGCCAGCATGGCCATGATTCCGTAAACGGCGATGCTGTCTCCCAGCTCGGTATTGGTCAGATGAAATACCTCCAACAGCGTAGGCCGGAAAAACCGGGCCACATGGAATGGCAGACTGAAAATCATCTCACCGGCAAAGACAAGACAAAATATTGTCAACCATCTTGACTTGCCCGTATCTTTCCCTATTCGCTGATTCATTGATGGCAAATATCAGGAATATTCTGGATACTGCCTGCCCGTCCGTATCCGTCAGCTGACGGAGAAGGCGGGGATGCTTGATACTGGATGTTTGATACTGGATGTTTGATACTGGATGTTTGATACTGGATG
>JAOZOO010000041.1:15425-23880 GCA_029933225.1 Bacteroidales bacterium
TTGATACTGGATGTTTGATACTGGATGTTTGATACTGGATGTTTGATACTGGATGCTTTGGAATAATGGAAGGATGGATGATTGGCATGTTGGATGGATAAAAGAAAGTGAAACCAATAAACATATAATCTATGTAAGAAGTCTGCCATTTCGATGAATGTAGAGAGGAGAAATCCACTGGAACATAGGTGATCTGGAGATTGTCTGGTTGTCCGAAACGAAGTGAAGGCGGGGATACCGGATACCGGATGCGGGATAATTGAGTACGGTTTAGACAGCCCCAAATCCGGACGAGCGGAGGTTAGAAATCAGTGCAATTAGGTCAATTAGAAGTTCTTTTAAGATTTCTCATCAATCGCTTTGGGATTGCCTTCCGAATCGATCCTGACAAATACCATTTTTGTGGAACAGACCACCACTTCGGAAGTGTCTTGCAGATTGGCCCTTCGGGCTTCGAGATAGAGCTGAACAGATGTTCTGCCAATCCTTTCCACCTTACCATAAATCCTGATCTGTTCCTTGACTTTCACCGGCTGCTTGAACAGCACTTCATCCATTTTCAGTGTGATCACATTGTGGTCACGACAGACATTGGCTGCCATAATGCCACCGGCTTCGTCAAGCCATGAAAGCAACGTGCCGCCAAACAGGTTGTCATTCACCCCGATGTCGCCGGTCTTGCAGATCTTGGTAGATATGAGTTCCATGGATATTGCTGTTTTTGTCAGTTGGGTGTTTATTGTGCTTCGATCAGTTCTTCTTCAAATAGTTGCTCGTCTTCAAGCTGGAAATTCGTCAGTATGGCAGTTGTCTTAAACGGATATTCAGGGTAGTGATACAGTGGTGATCTTTTCTCTGTTTCGCTTACAGAATAACCCCAGATGGTTTTGTATTCCTGGATATCTTCACCCATTTTTTCCATCTGGCGCAGGTAGCTGGCGATGGATTTTGACTCGATGATGATGACAGCTCCCATCTGCGACACAATGGGGCTGTGTTTCCGGGTCGTGTCGTGGTCAAATTCAAGGATGCGCCTGCCGTCGATGGTTATTCCGATGGTGCGATAGGTCATACTTTTGCCAACTCCCGGCAGGTTCAGTATCGAACGGTCGCTGGCAACAAAAGGTATCTTATCCTCCCGGCAGATGTTTTTCAGGTTTCTGATGATATGTTCCGTGTGATCACCGAGTTTTTTCATCTTTTCATAGTCCTCCTCGCATATCCGGCCCACATATTTCTCTTCATGTCTTTCCTGTACCGACCTTTCGTTTGTGGCAAAATTGTGATAATTCTCCATGTATCCCTTGACCGTAAAAGTATAATAGGGCACCACTCCGATCCTGTTGAGTTCTTTCCGCAGTTTGGCCGTGTGTCCTCTGCGGGATGCGGCAGCCGTAAAAACCATTTGGTTAGTGACGAGCCACCCCGCCGAGGTCAGCATTTTAATCCCGTTTTCCATTTCCGGAGTGATCTCCATAGCCGTTTCAATGTGTGTCTGGATAATGAACTGTCTGATGCCAATTTTGGAGGCTTTTTCTTTGAACTCTTTTAA
This sequence comes from Bacteroidales bacterium, assembly GCA_029933225.1. Lineage (GTDB taxonomy): Bacteria > Bacteroidota > Bacteroidia > Bacteroidales > F082 > JAADID01. The sequence continues at coordinate 16,978 of JAOZOO010000041.1, forward strand.
AACATTTACTAATGAAGGGGTAATCCGCTGCGGCACATAAACCGGCAGCCGTGTGCCGAGCCTGACCCTCACCATTTCGGCATATTTTTCGCCCTGCGGACGGTAGTGGTTTGCATTCTTTTTGCGTAACGCCATCTGATAAACTTCTTCGAGGATAGTTCGCAAAGACTCATCCGAGTTCATCAGCGCATCACCACCGGTGATCAGGATGTCACGCAACTGTGTATCGTTTTCCCAGTAGCGGAGCAACAGCTTCATTTTTTCGGGCCAGGTGATCTTGGGCGTTAGTCTTTCCAGGTTGAAATTAAATCGTCCGCTCTGGAAATCATACATCCGCTGGCAGGACACACACAGTCCGCCACATGCACGGCCAACCGTGTCGGGAATGAAAATTGCCACTTCCGGATAACGGCGGTGAACATTGGGGTAGGGCGGGAGTATCCATCCGGCGGCATTGGGTTCACCCGGCTGAACGATGTCCTCTTTTTCCCATGCGTGAATGTTGCCGAATTCGTTGATCAGTTCATTGTTCGCAAAAATATAATCACGAATGGTCTTGTCGCCACCGGTTTTCCAGGGGGTGATATCTACCGTTATCAGCGAGAGATAGTACGGATTAACAAAAATGGGAATGCCTTTGGCTTTTGCTTTCCGCAGTGTTTTCAGGGTTTTTTCGCGCAACGAGAAGTCCAGCATTTCATTGAGCATTTCAGGCGAACGGATGGCAAAAACAAGATGGAAGCGATAGTCATTCCACCATTCAAGGGCTTTTTGGTATTTTTCTTCCTCTGACATACCTTCTTCAAACTGAAACCGCCTGCTTTTCATTTCACCGCTGTTGATCTTTTCGATGATCTTCCGCAGGATCCGTTCTTTGTTCTTTTTTCGCATTTCAATCACGTCGTCATCGAGTCCGGAGGGATGACGGCCCATCCATTCAAGGATTTGTTCTTTTCTGGGAATGCGCCGTGTGAGCTTGCCGTTGATCTGCCGGAAAAGAAAAAGCATGTCCATGAAAAAATCTTCATTGGCCGTACCTTTCCCGTATTTTACGGCGAGCCAGAGGTTTTTTACCGGGCTGCTGATGATCTCCTGGTTGTGGCGGTTGGGATCGTGAAATGAACGGCCTTCATTGTCGAGGTAATCCATCAGCCGGATAGCGGCATAATCGCGGAAAGATATTCTTTTCAGGGCATTCTGGCCTTTGGCTTTTTTCAGATAATAGTTTTTTGTCAGCGGGTTTTTATTCAGGTACGAAACCACCCATTCACGCAACTTCATGCGCGCTTCAAGCACAGTTTCGGAATTCTCAAAAATTTCTTTTATTTCAGGATTTTCGTAAAGCAAAGTCCTGACAATCTGAAGGGACTTTATATCCAAACCGATCTTTTCTCTGTTCAACAAACTTTCCATAGTTTTTCCTTTATCATTTTATTGTCTCCGCAGCGTCATCACCTTTTGGCGCCCGGCCTGTCCAATGTTGCTGCCCCGTAATTACCTGCCGATCTATCAGGCTTCGCTACACCTTGAAGGTCACCCCGTTCAAAACAGGGTTGTCAGTTAATGATCTTAATGGTGTCGTAAATACCTTGCAGGGCAAGCGGTCAGAAACCATGAATGCAATATATTATTGCATCATTGCAGTGTACGCTGTTTTCGTCCGGCCGAAACCTGTTGATTATTCCACTCTTAAACGAATAAAGACAAAGTTACGAAATTTCGTGAATATTTCAAAAAAAATCTGTCTGATTCGGGAAAAATATAGCCATAAATTAATTGCTTATTCCATAAAAATGACATCCATAATTTTCTACTTTTGTTGCTCCTAATCTTGTTAAATATTTAATATAAAAAGCGATGTATAAAGAACTTGAAAGTGTGCCAAAGGCATATAACGAACCGGTAAAGAGCTATGCTCCGGGCTCTCCGGAAAGAGCAGCCATCAAGGCCATGCTTAAAAAAATGAAATCGGAAGAAGTTGAAATACCCATGGTTATCGGTGGAAAGCGGGTGAAATCAGACAAGCGTATTGCCATTCATCCGCCGCACGACCACCAGCACGTTCTCGGTTATTATTACAAAAGTGATGCAGAACACGTAACGATGGCCATTGATGCAGCGCTGAAAGCGGCCAAAGACTGGGCAGCCATGCCGTGGGAACACCGTGCCGCCATCTTTTTGAGAGCTGCCGATCTGTTGTCAGGTCCTTATCGCGACCGGATCAATGCGGCTACCATGCTCGGACAGTCGAAAACCGTTCATCAGGCAGAAATTGACTCGGCATGTGAGCTGGCCGATTTTTACCGGTTCAATGTTCAGTACATGACCGAAATTTATTCCCAGCAACCTGCATCGGACAAAACAACCTGGAACCGTCTTGAATACAGGCCACTCGAAGGTTTTGTCTATGCGCTCACTCCTTTTAATTTCACTTCCATTGCAGGGAACCTTCCGACGGCTCCCGCCATGATGGGTAATGTGGTGGTTTGGAAATGTTCAAATACCCAGGTGTATTCAGCCAAAGTGTTGATGGACCTCTATGAGGAAGCCGGTGTGCCTCCCGGAGTGATCAACCTGATATACCCTTCAGGCCCGGTTGGCGGTAAGGTGGTTATGGAGCATCCTGATTTTGCAGGTTTCCATTTCACAGGTTCCACAGGCGTATTCCAGTCCATCTGGAAAACCATCGGAACAAACATCGCCACGTATAAAACCTACCCGCGCATCGTGGGCGAAACCGGAGGAAAAGACTTTGTCCTGGCTCACAAATCGGCAGATGTTGACCAGGTGGTTACCGCACTCGTCCGCGGAGCATTTGAATTCCAGGGACAAAAATGTTCGGCAGCTTCAAGGGCTTACATCCCTGATAACTTATGGCCGGAAATGAAAGATAAACTGATTGAACAGGTTGAAGGCCTCAAAATGGGCGATCCCGAAGATTTTACCAATTTTATGTGTGCCGTTATTGACGAAGCTTCGTTTGACAAACTGGCCATGTATATTGACAATGCCAAAAAGGATGCGGAAACGGAGATCATCGCAGGCGGGCAGTACGATAAATCAAAGGGGTATTATATCCGCCCGACGGTTATCGTAACCAAAGACCCGCATTATGTGACCATGGAAGAGGAATTATTCGGGCCGGTACTTACGCTGTATGTTTACGAAGCGGACAAATGGGAAGAAGCGCTCGAACTGGTTGACACGACTTCGATCTATGCGCTCACGGGAGCTGTCTTTTCCAATGACCGGTATGCTACCGATCAGGCCACCCGTTACCTGTCGCAGGCCGCCGGAAACTTTTATATTAATGATAAACCTACGGGAGCTGTCGTGGGTCAGCAGCCCTTTGGTGGCGCCCGCGCTTCGGGAACCAACGACAAAGCAGGTTCATACCTGAACATGATCCGCTGGACATCGCCACGGACCATCAAGGAAAATTTTGTCCCGCCAACGGATTACAGATATCCGTTTATGGCAGAGGAGTAAAACTCTTACCATGAAGTCCAGATAGTGCGGGCTTTTGGGATTGATATTTGAAAAGAGGGGTTAACCGGTACAGTGCGGTTAACCCCTCTGTTTTTGCCTCGTTTTGCTGAACTTATGTTGTTGAGTGTGTTTTTATTCTATTACCACTTTTTTGATCTTATACCGGTGATTTCCGTTTTTTAGTTCAATAAAATAAATGCCGCGTTTAAATGTTCCTGTTTCAATTGTTTGTTTCTCTGTTGTAACATTATCTATTGACATAACCTTTTGTCCCAAAGAGTTATAGATACTTATCGTATAATCCACGTTTTCCGGGTTATCAAATTCAACGGTGAAGAAAGAAGAAGACGGGTTGGGATAGACCAGGATGTTTTCTTCGACTGTATCTGGTGGGATTTTGTGATCATTGGTTCCGAGTGTCTGATCAAAACGTTCAATCATGATGACGCCCGCATTAAAGTCGGAAAGATAGATCAGCCCGTCGTCATCGAGGCACAGGTCCTGGTATCCGAAATTACCGCACCATCCTGTTTTTTGCTCATACTGCCCGACTAACGTCCCAGATGTGATGTCAAAAATTTTAACCCCGTTCATCTTGTCTGCAACATAAAGGTAACCGTTTTCTAAAACAACGTCAATGGCATTCATGGTCGGATCGAAAAGGGAATTGAGTAAAGTAAATTCAGAGCCGTTCCATGAATACCAGGCAACGATGCTGCCCTTGCCGATGGCAACCACATTGTTCTCAACGGAGACTGCATTCAGGCCACTCAGGTTAAACGGCAGCAAAATGGTGTCAATCAAAATAAAATCATCATCCCGGATAACCGAGGCAGCAAGAAAAATATCCGTGCCCGAAACACCCGTTTTCATCCCGTAAAATACCGTGTCTCCTGTAACGGTGATGCTATTGGGGTTGTTGTAAAGATCAATGGTTTTCAGGCTGTTGCCGTTTGGATCGAAGGGATTAAATAATGACATCTGCTGGGCGAATCCGACAATTTCCGATCCCACAACAAGCCGTTGTCCGGTGTTTGTAAAAGCATTGTGTAAAGATACTCCGAGACAATTCAGTTGATATGCTTTCTGCGGTTTCCCGCCCTGCTGCCAGGGTTTTAAATTATACACATCTCCGTTTGATAACAGCAGCAAAGTATCATTCAGAAATTCAAACTCTCCGACGAAAAAATGATTTAGCTGACTGTACAGGTGTAATATCCGGGAATCGGTCATGTAACCGTTGGCAAATTTCAAACTGTCGGTATTGTATGCAGCCAGCCCCCATCCTTCGTGAGCTACCCATAGTGTGTTGCCTCTGACTTTGGCTTTTTGCGTCCAGCCACCAGTCTCCATGAGGGGAAGGGTGTCCAACGGCTGCGAGGTCGTCACATCGTTGAGTGCCACGCCAAGCCATTCCGAAGCTGTTGCGAGATAGGGTGTTCCGTCCATCAGCGAAACATCGAAATGCCACAAACCGGGATTGAGATACGAGATCATGTTCATGTTATCAGCCGGAAGACCCGAAGCATCAATGACCGGAATATAAGACAAAGGTGCCCCCATACTTGAATCAACAGCACAGGTTGTCGCAATGTAAAGTGTATCGTTTCTCGAGTCCATATCCCTGATGTTTGCCTGGGCAAGCAAAACCACACCACTGACATCAAAAGAATCAACAGCGATTAACTGATCACCCGATAATTCAAGCGCAAAAAACCAGGATTTTGAAAAAAGGTTTGTCGGGCCTCCGCAAACATAAAGGACGTGATCATCGGAATCTGAAAACTGCAAATGCTGAACTGTTCGTATGTTTGTGTTATGCCATGAAGAAACAGGGATAATCAGGTTGTTTTTGTTGTAAATTTCTACCGTTCCGGACGGTTGTTTTCCAACGGCAATAAGATCCCCTCTTTCCGCTACACAAAATGAACCGAACAAGGCAAAATCAGGATCAATGGAGGTGAACCCCGTTCCCGGTGTATATTTTAATCTTCGTACTTTAAACTTATCTGCAACAAACAGCGTATCACCCGAAAGGCATATATCGTAGGCGCCGATGTCACCCAACCCGTCAACTGCATAATGATCAATTATTGACAAAGTATCGGAGTCAACATCAAGAGCATAAACACCGTCATGGGTGGCTGCGACAAACAACACGTTGTCGGATAATATTGTTTCGTTGATCAGTCCCAGGAACGGGCGTTTGGCAAGAATAACAGGATCTGCCGGATCGGTCATGTCGTAAACCCAAAGGCTCGTCCCGGCGCCCGTAAAAAGATGTTTTGTAATGCTATCGTAATTTACATGAAAGGATGATCCGCCCGGTGTTTGTCCGATGCGGTGCAGGTCAGTTTGAGCATAAGTGTTGATTGACAGGGCTGTCAGCAGGATGAAGATTGTTGTTTTCATGGTTTGTTTTTTGTGAGATGACTTTCAGTTTGTAACTAATCAGTTTTTCCTTCATAGCAAATCTTCACCTATTCCCTGCCTGAAAAGCCCTTTGCTGAAAAGAGTCGTAAAATATCTTATATGTCGAATCATTCATGTGCGGGACTGAATGGAAAGTAATAACGGAGTCCGGAAGTCTCGTTAATGTGTCGATCTTGTCAAAGAAAGTAAGCGTGAACTGGTCTTCCGAAAGCATTTCTACCTTGAAACTTAACCCCCGGAAAATTAAAGTGTCTTTGATCAGTTCATAAGATGATCTGCCGCCGTTACCTGCCGGGTACATAAATATTCCGATAGTGTTTTTATCAATATCATATTCGGAATATTCGTTCTGTGCAGTTTTATAGCTCCACCATTTGCCAATGATGTCGGTTTGTTTTGGTTTTCCTCTCCCGCACGACAGTAAACCTGCCAGCGTAATGAACAGGGCAATATTTTTAATTGATCTCATCATACACCTGTAACAGATTATTTTCCGGTTCACAAATATATGAAATTGCGGTTCATCATAATAATGGATGCTGATATAATCTTGTGTTTGGTTTAAAAAATGATTATTTTAAAATATAGATGAAAAAAATTCAAAAATGATTGGATTCTTTTATTGATCCACCCCTTCGCCCCTCCAATGGAGGGGATAAGAGGTAATCATTTTTGAATTTTTCTATAGATGAATCCAATAATTAGATTTTTGTAAAACTATTGTGACTGAAAATAGTAAGCCCCTTTGATCAACACATCTTTTAAAGGTTCTTTTCCTTTGACCTCGGTATAGCCGCCGGAGATAATTCCGGTTTTAACTTCTTCTTTTTTAAAATACATGCCTTCGTCGTCTTCTTTTTCTTTGACCAGCACAAACCGTTTATCTCCTGTTTTGATGATGGCTGCATCGGGTACAGCCAGCGCATGGATGGTGTCGAGTTTAACCTCCACCTGGAAATACATGCCGTCAACAAATATTTT
>JAOZOO010000042.1:0-13380 GCA_029933225.1 Bacteroidales bacterium
TTTGATGCTGTCCGTCAATGTTTCCTGATTTTATTTAATTTTACAATCGGGATTATTCTTTAAATCATTTATCATGACGGCAAAAAAAATAATTGTTACACTCTTTGCAGCGGTGATTTTATCAGGCTTACAGGCGCAGATCTTTACTGTGGCATGGCAAACGGATTCCGTACTAAAAACTCCGGAATCCGTTTATTACGATCAGGCCCGGAATCAGATTTATGTATCCAATATCAACGGCAACCCGACGGGGAAGGACGGAAACGGCTTTCTGTCGTTGCTTGCACCCGATGGAAAGATCATTAAATTGCGGTGGGTAACCGGCATGGATGCTCCCAAAGGTATAGCCGTTACCGATTCAATTTTGTATGTTACGGATATTGACAAGATCAGGGTTGTTGATATCACACAGGCGAAAGTTGTCAAAACAATCCCCGTGGATAACGCCGAATTTCTCAATGATATTGTCGTAGGTAACGAAGGCAATATTTATATTTCCGATACGAAAAAAAACCAAATCCTGAAGCTGACTAACGACACGGTTAGCGTATGGTTAACGGATGAAAAACTGGTATCGCCCAACGGACTGGCATTTCATAAAAGCAAACTGATCGTGGGAACAGAAAATGATTTGCTGGCGGTTGATCCAGACACAAAAAATATACGGGTGAAATACAAAGATGTTGGCCCGGTTGACGGTCTGGTTCCTGTTGGCGTAAAGAAATATGTGTTGTCCGACTGGGCGGGGCGCGTGATTTTGGTCGGCCCCAGCGAAACAATTGTCCTTGGAAACACCACTGACAGCAAGATACAGGCTGCCGACCTGGGATACATTCCCGATAAAAATCTGATACTCATTCCCACATTTTTTAATAACCGGGTTGTGGCCAGGGTCATTCCATAGGATTATCTTAAAAACTTATTTTCCTGAAAATTACTTTTGTATAAAAGAAATTATATTTTTGCCGGAAGTATTATTTTTATTAAATCTAAATTAACTTAAAATTTACATGTTATGAAAAAACTCTACAAATTACTTTACGTTCTTATTATTCCGGCAGCGCTGGTATTTTACAGCTATTCTTCAGGGAGCCCGGGTGGGAAAACCGGATCGCCGGGTGATGGCGGCAGCACCTGTGCCGAATGTCATACCAGTTCGGTTCAACAGCAGACGGGATGGATCACAACCACTATACCGGCGGAAGGATATACGCCCGGAGAAACTTATACCATCACGGCAACAGGAACACATTCAGGCGTGGTACGTTTTGGTTTTGAACTGACTGCCGAAAACGATGCAGATACGAAAATCGGAACATTTACCATCACCGATACACAGCGAACAAAGATGTCTCCTTCCAACACCTCTGTTACCCATACATTTAATGGTGTAACACCATCGGGTGACTCAAATAGCTGGTCAATGGACTGGACGGCCCCGGAAGAAGCAACAGGCACCGTTACCTTTTATGCATCATTCAATGCAGCCAACGGAAACGGGAATACAAGCGGTGATCAGATCTATACATCTTCGTTAACAGTAAACGAATATGTACCTGCTCCTGAAATTACCTCGGTGGATCCTGATCATGCAGAACAGGGATGGTCAGGAAGTGTCACGATACTGGGAGAAAATACAGACTGGGAAGGCGGCGTTTTTGCAGTAACTTTCAAATATCATGATGACAACCAGATCAGTTTTTCAGCTTCTTCGATTGATGTGAAAAGCAATACCGAACTCATCGCTGACATATCCGTTCCCGAAGATCAGACAATCGGTGAATATGATGTGTATGTGGATAATGTGGTTATGGAAAACGGTTTTGTTGTTGATGTGGCAAGTGGCATTGGTGATGATCATCTCGCTGCATCACTGAGTATTTATCCGAATCCTGCCAGAAATTACCTGAAAATAGACTTACCCGAAACTTCGCAGATAAGGGTGGTGGATATAACCGGTAAGGTGATGTTAAATATTTCAGAAACAGGCGTATCCGAGACACTGGATATCTCCTCTTTTAAAAACGGAATCTATTTTATACAGATCATCAGTGACGGAAATACTGCAACAAAGCGTTTCCTGAAAAACTAAACACGGATCAAATCCCGGCAATATGTTGTTTCCGGCAACATATCCGGGATTTTTTTTTTCGGTCAGGCAGGGAATATTTTGATTTTCATCCTGCAAACATTTTTTGTAATTTTACGGAAAAACACAAAATGAATCGCTATTGTCTTGAATGCGGTACGGTATTAAGGGGGAGGATTGACCAGAAATTTTGTTCGGACCAGTGCAGAAATACATACAATAACCGGTTGAACAAAGATGAATCCGCTTTGATGAAGAACATCAATAACCGGTTGCGAAAAAACCGCAGAATTCTGAAAGAATTAAACCCGAACGGGAAAGCCAAAGTGAAAAAACAGACCCTTCTGTCCAAAGGTTTCAACTTTAAATATTTTACGAATGTTTATAAAACCAAGGAAGGCAGGGTTTATTATTTCTGTTATGAATATGGCTATTTACCCCTCGACAATGACTTCTACGCGTTGGTGATCAACAAAGAAATATGATATGAAATATCTGATCCTTTTATCCGCTTTTATTTCCTTTTTCGCTTATTCTTCAGCACAGGTTTCCCCTGAAACAATTGACAAAATGATTAATGACGAACAGACTTATCTTGAGCACCGGCCATCCACGCAGGCGTTAAAGCCATGAGCTGTGCCGTGCTGGATTTGATGAATGATGTCAAATGAAAGCTAATACCTGAATTTCGAATGATCCGAATGTTCTTTCATCTTTTTAAAACCAGCTTTCCACAGGTAAATCAAAAACGGGATGAAAGCCAGCAGCAGATACTGATGTTGCGTCATCAGGATAAAATCGTAGAGTCCGTGCAGTCCGATGGGAATCAGCAGAGCATAAAGAAAGTTTTTTGATTTGTTCTTGGGCGACAGTCTGGCCAGCCCGAAATAGTAACCCATAGCCACACCGAAAAGCGCATGTCCCGGTACTGCTGTCAATGCCCTCGTAAACCCTGTAGCGGTTCCGTAACCCGAGACATACATAATATTTTCCACTGTTGCAAAACCCATCGAGACGAACACCGCATAAACGATGCCGTCAAACTTTTCATTGAATGCTTTGTTTTTCCAGATAACCAGGTAAAGGGCAAAGAACTTGAAAATTTCTTCGGTAAAAGCCGCCACTACAAAAGCATTGTAAGCTATGCGCGTGTAACCGGTGTAATTAGCAGCATTTGCCTGCAAAATATTTTCGACGAAGATAATAGGAATAACAGCCAAAGCCCCGGCAAAAAAAGCTTTTAGCAGCATACTCATGGGCTCTTTCTCGTATTTATCCCTCACATAAATGTAAACAAGTATTACGATTACCGGAGCGATGGCAATTAAAATGATGTTCATAAACGATATTTCTGCTTATTTGTCCCGCACTCAACTTTTTCCTTTTCCAAAATTCCAGACTTTGGAAAAGGTAACGATCGGGCTAAATTTTTAATCTCTCCTTGAACGGCAGAAAAGTCATGAAATCGGCATGGTGCACAATGTAGGCTTCCGTTGTACGTTTCACCATGTTTCCTTCACCGGCATGTGTGGCAATGATGTGGCAGACTTCCGGCGGAACGCCGCATTCCTCGGCCAGACTGACGCCTGAAAACGGATGACGCAGGTATTTGCCGTAAGTTCCCTGGACGGCATTTCCGTTTTCGTCCAGCACATATTCCAGGAGTTTTCCCACATCGGCCAGGATGGCGCCGGCGATGAGTACGTCCATGTTTACCGGCAGCTCACCGTGATACATTTCGTTGATCTTATTCCCCGCATCGCGGGCAATGTGTACTACCGACCTTTTATGATCCATAAAAGTAACTTTCAGGTCAGGACCTACCAGCAGTGTAAACGGGATACGGTTAAGATCTTCCGGTGTCAGGACGCTTCTTTCTAAAGCCAGTTCCCATGTCCGGGCAGTCTTTTCACGCAGGTCTTCATCCTGAATCCATTCCAGCTCGGGCCAAAGTGATAATACTTCTTGATTCATCATGTTTTGATTTTATGAATTGTGATTAGTAATTATTGAATAGTGATTAGTGATTTGTGAATAGTGATTTGTGAAGTTAAGCGCAAGGAAAATAAAAACTATTTGTTTCTTCTGGCAGTTTGAATGCTTTTTACAAAGATTGAGATTAGTTCATTGTTTTCCTGAAAGAGTTTTTCCGTTAATTTCATATCAACCTTAAATTTACCCCTTTTTATGAATTTCATGCCAACGAAGCATTCTCTCAATTCTTTTAAACACACTTTCATTTTGTGAATAAAATCATTCCTTGATTCAGCACTTTGTGCTTCCCCATAATTGAATGCTGAAGAAGCACTCGATCTTACCATGTTATCGGCAATATAGTTACCAAGTTTTGTGTTTGGTAATTGCTCACAAAGCTTATCAGTTTCCAATGAGAAATCTATTAATCTGTTTTCAAGATTTACTCTTCTGTATTCAGCTTTATCTTCAAAAAGAATTAAATCATTTTCATTCATTTTTATGTATTTAGATAATTGTAAATTACGTAATTCTCGAAATCAAAACTTAATAAGTTCCAATAGCCTCACTAATCTTCAATCACCAATCGTTAATCACAAATCCTTCACAGCTTCCCAATAATCGCATCCCCCATTTCCCTTGTGGAGGCAGCACCTTCTTTAACCACATCCGGTGTGCCGCGCATTTTCATCATGTCGTAAGTACGGACTTTACCCTCTGCAACCACTTCGGCCACTGCATGCCTTATTTTACCGGCAATCTCATTTTCGCCGATAAAATCCAGCATCATACAGGATGATTCGATCATGGCGATGGGGTTTACAATAGATGTCTCATAGCTGGCATATTTGGGTGCGGAACCGTGAGTCGGTTCAAAAACACCCACGCCCGTATCGGGGTTGTACTGTGCCGAACAGGCAAATCCCAGCCCGCCGATCAGCCCGGCAAACCCATCCGAAACAATGTCGCCGAACATATTACCTGCAACCATTACGCCGTAATCTTCCGGGTTCTTGGTCAGCCACATCATCTGGGCATCGATATTGGTATTCCAGAGCTGGATCTCGGGAAAATCGGCTTTCTGTATTTCCTGCGCCATTTTGTACATCATGCCCGATGTCTCGCGGATCACATTCGGCTTTTCACAAACGGTAACCGATTTGTAGCGGTATTTCCGTGCATGGTTAAAAGCAGCACGGATGATCCTTTCGGTCGCATTTTTTGTAAAAATTCTTGTGGAAACCGATATCTCGGCTTTGGGGACATCACCGAAATTCTTTTTAAACTTCGGATGAGTCATCAGGGCATCATAAACTTGCGGCGGCGGATCGCTCCATTCCACACCTCCGTAAAGACCTTCGGTATTCTGGCGAAAGATGACCACGTCCACTTCGGGTTCCTCAATCGTGCCGTATTTTCCACGGCGGATAAAATTGAGCGGATTGCCCTTGTAAGTATGGCACGGCCGCATACAGATATCCAGCCCGAAATGCTGGCGTAACCCAACGATAGGAGAGGAGTAAACCAGACCTTTTCCCTGCAATTCGGGAGACAGCTCACGGGCAGCCTCATCTTTCGGCTTGGAAGTGATGGCTCCGAAGAGTGCGATTTTGTGCTTTTCAATAAGGTCGATAGTCCTGTCCGGCAACGGGTTTCCCTCATTGCACCAGAATTCCCAGCCGATGTCGCCTTCTACATATTCGGCTTCAAAACCGGCAGCATCCAGTACGCGGATGGCCTCATCGAGTACAGCCCTGCCAATACCGTCTCCGGGGAGGGCAACAATGGTTCTTTTTGACATATTTTTCTTTTTAAACGGTTTGGCACAAAGGTAGAAAGTTGACCGAAACGGCAGATATCTCCCGGTAAAAAGTAATCAAGAAAAATTCAGATTCTTATTAACAAATTTTTTACAAAAATGAAATGAAAAACTGCGAATAACCGCTGTTGGTGTCCTCACCAACAGTTTTATCTCATTGGATGTCGTTGGTGGGGACACCAACGACGGTATTACTGTTATTCTTTAATTCTCCCGCTGCTGGTGTCCCAACATCCTTTTTTCGGTTAATTATCGTTGGCGGGGACACCAACGATGATTATGGAGGATAAAAGAAATTCAAAGTTTGTAATACAAGTAAACATCTGTCAACGGTGTTTACGGGCCGGTGTAAAATCACCTGAATTATCCGTTGACTTTCTGCATTTCTCCGTACTTTCTTCTACTTTTGTATTTTCATTTTTTACCGGATAAAACAAGATCATTATGGCTACGAATTGCGGAATTATCGGACTGGCAAATACGGGAAAAACAACCATTTTCAATTGTATGTCCAATACCCGTGCTGAAAGCTCGGCTTATGCGTTCAGTGCGACCAAATCCAACAAGGGGATCATTGAAGTGCCCGATCCGCGACTTTATAAAATTGATGCGTTGATCCATTCCGCAAAAGTTGTTCCCGCCACGGTCGAGATTGTTGATGTTCCGGGGCTGGCCAAAGGGGCAAGTCAGGGTGAAGGAGTGGGAAACAAGTTTCTTGCCGACGTCCAGCAGACAGATGCCCTGATCCATGTGCTCCGTTGTTTTGACGATGAAAGCTTGCCTCATATCGAAGGGTCTGTTGATCCTGTACGCGATATTGATATTGTTGATTTTGAGTTACAGGTTAGAGATCTTGACCTTGTGAACCGAAAGATCGAGCGTACACGAAAAATTGCCAATGTTGGTGATGCCAAAGCCAAAAAAGAGCTTCAGATTCTGGAAGTTTATAAAAATCATCTGGAAAATTTCGGAAATGCACGTACTGTCCCGGTTGATGAGGAAGACCGTTATGTGGTTCATGATTTATTGCTTCTGACGGAAAAACCCGTGATCTATGTTTGCAATGTGGATGATGCATCTGCCGTAACGGGCAATGCTTATGTTGACCAGGTAAAAGAGCACCTGAAAGATCAGGATGTGGATATTCTTGTCATTGCCGGAGAACTGGAAGCCGAGATTGCCGAGCTGGATGAAGAAGACCGTCCCGATTTCCTGGCTGATGCCGGATTGGAAGAACCCGGTGTCAACAAGTTGATCCGGGCTGCTTACCATACGCTGAACCTCCAGTCCTTTTTCACAGCAGGCCCGAAGGAGGTTCGTGCATGGACAATCCGTAAAGGTATGACGGCTCCCCAGGCTGCCGGTGTGATCCACAGCGACCTGGAACGGGGATTCATCCGCGCCGAAGTGATGAAATATGAGGATTTCATTGCACTGGGATCAGAACAGGCCGTTAAAAACGCAGGCAAATTCCATGTGGAAGGAAAAAATTACATAGTGGAAGACGGCGACATCATGCACATCCGGTTTAATGTGTGACAGGAAGCAGGATAACCTTTCAGGCCGAAGAAAGCCGGTGTGTAAGGTACCTGAAAGGTTGTAGCAGGGATATCTCCGGTAATTAATGAAATCTGTTTTTACAAGTCTTTAAGCGGGACGCTTAAAGCGGTTAGTGTGCATGGAACAGCCTAAAGAAAACGATTGTCATTTCGATACGCGACGATAGGAGCGTGAGAAATCCCCTAAGGAAAACGGGTGCTTTTTCAGGGGATTTCTCGGTCGTTCCTCCCTCGAAATGACAGGGTTGTGTGTGGGAGATCTCTCACATGCGTTTGATACACTTCCATCATTCCTTATTTAATATTCTTTCGTTTTCGTCAATCGTCCTTCCATCCTCCTTACCTCATCAAAACAACTCTTTTTACAGCGTTTTGAGCTTTTGAAGAAACCCGCAAAAAATAAACTCCTTCCGGAAGATAGGCGGTGTTTATCGTAAGGTGATGCTGCCCCGGAGCCGGATGTGTTTTACCGGTTGAATAAACCGTTTTGCCCATAAGGTTGAGAAGTTGGACTTCTGTCTCTCCGCTCATTCCGGATTGATAATTTACTTTCAATTCATCTTTTGCAGGATTCGGGAAAACACGGAGCAGCAATCCGTTATCACTCTTTTCATCTATCCCCACAAACCACGGATTGATGCGGGTATAATATACATCCTGTTCGCCATTCAGAGTATTGGCCCAGGCGAGGTGTGCATAATCAACATCAGAGATCATTTGAAAATAATCGCCCATCTTGTTTTGTTGTGGCCAGCCGAGGTGCGGATTGAATGAATCGGAGATCTTTTCATCTTCCGAGAATGTCTCGCCGCCATCAATGGAATACGAATAATACAAAGCGGAAAAATAAGTATAAGGATTGTCCCTCGTATCTAACCATACAACATCAATACGGCCATCAGGAGCAACCGACATGGTGCCAAACCATTGCCAGTTATGCGTGCTGATGTCCTGATTTATCCGAACGGGGTTATCCCAGGTTATGCCCCCGTCAGTACTCCGGGCAAACATCACATCCAGCGGATCATCATTGCTTGACCGTTCCACCGAGCACAGCAGATAAACATAACCGCTGTAGTCGCCATCCGAATTATCCACGGCAACCCATGTCTGGCCAAGCAATCCGTCGGGGTTAGGGCCTTCACGGGCAGCGATCCAGCCATCGAGGTCAACTACGGAAAAGGAATCCCATGATACGGGCCATCCGGAATTTTGTGCTGTGGAAGATTTGGAAACAATGAAACCCTGATCGGAATATCCTCCCACGTACAGCGTGCCATCCGGACCTGTCGCCAGCGTGCCCCAGTAAGGGGTTCCCATAATACTCACACAGTCTTCGTAACTGTCGCCCTCATCGGTTGAGCGGGTAAAAAAGTCAGGATAACAAATGCTGTAATAAGAAGTCCAGAAAGCATATATATTCCCTTCTCCCATTTCTTCAGTCTGATCGACGGTCATCCATTGTTTGTCTCCTCCCAGGGCATAAGTGCCTTCGTCCCAGTCGGTGCTGCCGGGTTCCATTTTATATACATCACAATAAAAACTACTTCCCGACACGGTGAGACTGTTGTAAAAAATATTCCCGTTGTTGTCGGCAGCGAGCACGGGGTCGGAGCGGAACACGCCGGCATCGATCTTGCCGGGAAAAGTCCACACTTCGCCGCCGTCAAGGGTATAGGCATAGCCTGCCTGTCTGAAATCATTTGTTACATCGTCAAACTGTCGCCAGCCGATCACCATCCTGTCGGGGTTGGTCGGATCGATGGCAATGGAAGGTTCGTTGGCGGCATCGCCTTCGATGTTGTTGCCGTCTTCATCCGTATTTACCTGGATGGTAAAATAGTCGCTGCCATCATCGCGGTAACCTGGCGATCTTGGCATTTCTTCCAGTGAAACGGGAACATATTCATCCCCGGGTACTTCATGATGTAATGCCGGTGAGACGATTTTAACGGTATCTGCTTCTGACGGGAAAGCTGATAAAGATTGAAAGGTGGTGAAAATCAGGAAGAAAGAGACGATTAAAAGATGTGTTGTTTTCATAAAAGTTTGGTTTTGAACAAGCGTTTAAATATATGGAAAATTTGGTTTTGTATTGAAAGATATATGTCGTATATTTGAAGACAAATGTCTATACCATGTATGAAAACAATGATGCAAAGAAACCTGAATTGAATGAAGCTTTTGAAGTTTACCTGAAAGACATCAAAAAGGAATTGGATATTAAAAATTTCCGGTCGTTGCAGGATTTTTTTGATAACAGGATGCTGATTGTTCATTCCATTCAACAGGGGATTCCCCATTCATTATTTCAACGTATCAAGGAGGCGCTTCCTTTCACGGATAATGACTGGGCCGATTTTTTAAACATTTCTGTTAAATCGTTGCAGCGTTACAAAATAAAAAAGAACTACCGCTTCAGGCCCATTCATTCTGAAAAAATAATCGAACTGGCCGAGGTTGCCCATAAGGGAAAAGAAACGTTCGGTTCTTTTGATAAATTTTATTTATGGCTGCATACTCCTTCGTTTGCCCTGGGAAATATGAAACCTGTGGATTTACTGAAAAACTCTTACGGAAAGGAGATGGTCGTTGATGAGCTGAACCGGATTGATCACGGAATATTTGCCTGATGCTTGTTTTCAGATTGACACGAAAGAAATATCCCATTGAGCTGTCCGGCAAAGGATCAGCACGCTCGGGTAACCGGTGGAACTCAAAAGGGACAGAGATCATTTACTGTGCCGATAGCAGGGCGCTGGCTATGGCAGAGGTGGCCGTGCACCTGACTGTTGCTACTTTGCCCGGTGATTTTGTGATGATGGAGATTTTTATTCCGGATGATGTTTCAATGGTACAACTCATTGAAGATGATCTGCCTGAGGGTTGGAACAGTTATCCTCATCTGGTTTCTACACAAAAACACGGCGATGAGTTTATCCGTTCAAACAGGGCCTGCGTCCTGAAAGTGCCGTCTGCTGTTGTCAAAGGAGATTACAATTATCTTATCAATCCCCGCCACTCTGACTTTACAAAGATCAGCATTCGAGATGTTTACGATTTCCCGTTTGATCATCGGATTTTCGGATAAGACGGGGTTTGTTTTCCAGGCTAATAGTGGATTTTTATAAAAAAAACTGCCAGGGAAATTTCCCTGGCAGTTTATGAATTTATTCTCTGATTAATTTATTTGTTCCTGAAAACGAACTTGTCACCTTCAACGTCCACCAAAATGGTGTGTTCGCTGCTCACCTCACCGGCAAGGATCATTTTCGACAGTTCGTTCAGCACTTCTTTCTGGATTACCCGTTTCAGCGGCCTTGCACCGAATTGCGGGTCATAGCCGATCTCTGCCAGTTTGATGACTGCTTCATCCGTGATGTCCAGCTTAATGTTGTTCTTTTCAAGCATTTTTCTTACCTGGTCGAACATCAGCTTGACGATATCATGGACTTCGGCTTTCGTCAGCGGAGTGAACATGATGATCTCATCAATCCTGTTCAGGAACTCCGGGCGGATGGTTTTCTTCAGCAATGTCATCACCTCTTTCCTCGTTCCTTCTATCACCTGTTCCCTGTTTTCATCGGTCAGGCCGGCAAATCTTTCCTGGATGATGTGAGACCCGATGTTGGACGTCATGATGATGATGGTATTTTTGAAATCCACCGTACGTCCTTTGTTATCCGTCAGTCGTCCGTCGTCCAGTACCTGAAGCAGGATGTTGAACACATCGGGATGTGCTTTTTCGATTTCATCCAGCAGGACCACCGAATAAGGTTTCCGTCTGACGGCTTCGGTCAATTGACCGCTTTCTTCGTAACCCACATAGCCGGGAGGCGCACCGATAAGCCGCGACACCGAATGCCGTTCCTGGTATTCCGACATATCGATCCTGACCATGGCGTTTTCGTTGTTGAACAGGAACTCGGCCAGTGCTTTGGCCAGTTCGGTTTTACCCACCCCCGTTGTTCCGAGGAAGATAAACGAACCGATCGGACGTTTTTCATCCTGCAATCCCGCTCTGCTCCGGCGGATGGCGTCGGCGATGGAACGGATGGCGTCATCCTGTCCGACAACTCGTTTGTGCAGTTCCTCTTCGAGGTGCAGCAATTTTTCCCGTTCGCTTTGCAGCATCCGGTTGACGGGTATGCCCGTCCATTTGGAAACCACCTCGGCCACTTCTTCGGCGCCCACCTCTTCGTTGATCATGGGTTTGTCGCCCTGAAGTTCAGCCAACTGCTGCCTTAACTTCTCGATCATGGCCTCGGCTTCCTGGATTTTCCCGTAACGCAACTCGGCCACTTTCCCGAAATCGCCGTCACGTTCTGCACGCTCTGCTTCAAGTTTGTAATCTTCTATTTGCTTCTTGTACTGCTGAATTTTGTCAACAAGCTCTTTTTCTGCCTGCCATTTGGAACGCAAATGATTGCGCTGGTCATTCAGGTTAGCCAGCTCCTTGTTGATCATTTCCAGCTTGTTTTTGTCGTTTTCACGCTTGATGGCTTCGCGCTCGATTTCCAGTTGCCTGATCCGGCGTTCTACCGTTTCCAGTTCTTCGGGCAAAGAGTTGATCTCAAGTCTCAACTTGGATGCGGCTTCATCAATCAGGTCGATGGCTTTGTCAGGCAAAAACCTGTTTGTAATATAACGTTGTGAAAGCTCAACGGCGGCAATGATGGCTTCATCCTTGATCCTCACCTTGTGGTGTGTTTCATACCTTTCCTTCAATCCGCGAAGGATAGATATAGCCGAAGGGGTATCCGGTTCTTCCACCATGACGATCTGGAACCTTCTTTCCAGTGCCTTGTCTTTTTCAAAGTATTTCTGATACTCTTTCAGCGTGGTTGCTCCGATGGCACGCAGTTCACCCCTTGCCAGTGCCGGTTTCAGGATATTGGCTGCGTCCATTGCACCTTCCGAAGCACCGGCGCCGACGAGCGTGTGTATCTCGTCAATGAACAGGATGATCTCACCGTCGGAATCTACTACTTCCTTGATCACACTTTTCAGACGCTCCTCAAATTCGCCTTTGTATTTGGCTCCGGCTATCAGCGCCCCCATATCAAGCGAAAACAATTGTTTTGTTTTCAGATTGTCGGGTACGTCACCGTTGACAATACGGAAAGCAATTCCTTCGGCAATGGCCGTTTTACCCACACCCGGTTCCCCGATCAGGATCGGGTTGTTTTTGGTCCGGCGCGACAATATCTGCAGCACACGCCTGATCTCGTCATCACGGCCAATAACCGGGTCCAGCTTACCGTTGGCAGCCAGATCGTTCAGGTTACGGGCATAACGGTTCAGTGCATTGTACTGGTCTTCGGCACTCTGGCTGTTGACCGTGGCTCCTTTCCGCAAGTCCTTGATGGCAGCGATCAGATCTTTTTTGGTGATGCCGTTGTCTTTCAATAATTGTGAGGCGCTGCTTTTTACTTCAAGGATTCCCAGCAGCAAATGCTCGATGGAGACAAACTCGTCGCCAAATTCCTTGAGGTAAGCCTGTGCTTTGTTCAGCACATCGGCAGCCTCATTTGAAAGATACTGATTGCCTCCCGAAACTTTAGGCAGCGACTCGATGATCTTATCCACTGCCTGCGAAAAAACCGGATAATTGACATTCAGTTTTTTCAGTAAAAACGGGATAACATTCTCATCAGCCAAAAGAATACCTTTTAGCAAATGGATACTGTCGATAGCCTGGTTGCTGTTTGCAGCGGCTATCTCCTGGGCCTTTTGAACGGCCTCCTGTGATTTTATTGTAAATTTATTTAAGTTCATATTCTGTTTCCTCCTTTTCTTTTGCGCTTATGATGTCAAAAAGTTTACCATTTGGAGAATATGCGTAACAAACTGAATTATTGACAGTTAAAAATGAACTTTTCTGACATATTGTCTTGTTGGGGGTTGGAGTCTTGAGTGTTGAGTTTGGAGTCTTGAGT
>JAOZOO010000042.1:13480-19565 GCA_029933225.1 Bacteroidales bacterium
TCACAAATCATAATTCCCTAATCCCTCCCCCGTAGGCTGTCATAAAGATTTCTCCATTAATTGATTGGGGCTCCCATGCCATTATCCGGCCGTATAGGCCAAACCTGTAATGGCTCGCCCGCCTGACTGACGCAGTCGGGCAGGGAGCTAAACGATATATTTTATTTTGTCTTTCAGTTGTGCAACCTGCAACTTGAAACTTGTAACCTCTAACCTGAAACACTCTTCCAGGTCCTGCGGACTCTGGAAGGTGTTTTGCCCTCGCACCCTGCATCCCGCAACAACCCCTACCTTCATAAATCACTAATCCCCTATTTCCCATCCCCACCCCGGTACAAAATAAAACCCTTGGGTTTCCGTTAGTGTTAAAGCATTATTTTTGTACTGAAAAAGAAGATTAATCTTTTGATATTCAACCATGAAAGAAAAGAAAACCCTGGTAATCGGAGGGAGTCCCAAACGCGACAGGTATTCAAATAGAGCCATTCGTTTGCTTTTGCGATATGGCTATCCCGTGGTGTCAACAGGAGCCCGTGAAGCGGAAGTGGAGGGCGTGAAGATAGAAACAGGAAACCCGCATTTCGATGATATTCATACGGTAACACTCTATGTCGGCCCGGCCCGTCAACCACAGTTGTACGATTATGTGATCGGACTGAAACCCCAAAGGATCATTTTTAATCCCGGCACTGAAAATGACGAATTCGAAGAGCTTGCACGCAGAAACAGTATTGAAACCGTTGCAAATTGCACGCTGGTCATGTTAAATGCCGGTTGGTTTTAACTATAAATAAAGGATGCCCGTTTGCATTTATTTTTACTTTTGCACGGTCTTTTCGGGACATAAACTCAATGATCAGAGAATTTAAAAATACAATCAGAAACAGTCTGGTAATTTTATTTGCACTTGCAGGCTTCTCGGCTTTGCAGGGGCAGATCAACTGTGACATTTCCATTTTCAGAAAGGAAGAGCCTGTAACCCCGCCGCTTTGTTCAAACGAAGAGTATATTTTTTCGGCCCCTTTTTATGAAAATACAAAATATGAGTGGAAAAAGGACGGCATCATACAGGAAGATTATGTGAGTGGCGATGTGAACAGGGTGTATATCATCATTGAAGATGAATCATTCATCACACTCAATGTGACTGATACGCTGACACAGGAAACCTGCTCAAGCATGCTCAACGTGACCATCCACCCCAAATTCACCATTGACTTCAAACAATTGCAGCTAACCTGTACAAATTCGGATACGGCAAACGGAAATACAGCTAAAATGCAGGCCATTGCCAAAGGCGATATGGAACCCGGACAGTATCATTATTTCTGGGATGTGAAGCCTATCCAGATTGCACCGGGTGATTCATCCGTCGCGATCGGGCTGATGGCCTATCAGAAGTATTTTATCACCGTAAAAGACAATTTCGGGTGCCGGGTAAATGACACTGCATGGACAGAGGGTTACCCCAATCCTAAAATACAACTGTATGCCGATCCGGATACGGCGTATCTGCAGAATCCGTACATCACTTTTTCGTATGTCAATTTATCGGAAGACACCATTCCGGTGACGAGCCATTTCTGGGATTTCGGCGATGACTCACCGACAACGGACCTTGACGTGCCGACGCATGCCTATGATGAAGAAGGAACTTATATGGTTTCGCTTACCGTCTTTAATTTTCAGGGCTGCGATACGATTTACGACACTTCTGTATTAATCAAGCCGGTTAATTTGTTTATACCCAATGTGTTTACGCCAAACGGTGACGGAGCCAATGATTATTTTGTGATTACGGAAGCCAAAGCCGGACACGAGGGAGGTCAGGGAGGACAAAAGTCCATGGCGGCGGATGGCGGCAGCATCAAACCCGTGAACGCATTTTATAAATCAACCGAACTGTATATCTTTAACCGCTGGGGAAGGATTGTTTACCAGTCAAATAATTATCAGAATGACTGGGATGGGGGAAACCTGCCCGACGGCGTTTATTTTTACGTACTGAAAGCTTATGGCGAAAAAAGTAACGATGTTTTTAAAGGATCGGTAACCATTTTTGGTAAATCAAAATAATTACAAAAACCTAAAAAAGAGAGAGAAATGAAACATTTAAAAGTATTCCTGGTGATGTTGATGGCTGTCAGTTTTGTCGCTTGCAGCAATAATAACAACGGGAAAAAGGTTTCGACAGAAGTAGTTAAAAACACAAAGTCCGCCACCAAGGGCAAAAAACCTTATGAGCGCCCGCAAATCATGTTCAAACATACTACCTATGATTTTGGTAAGATCATTCAGGGAGAAAAAGTTGAGCATACCTTTCATTTTACCAATGCGGGCCGTGCTGACCTGATCATTACAAAGGTGAGCACAAGCTGTGGATGTACTGCGACCAACTATCCGCATTATCCGATCAAGCCGGGTGACAGCGCGAAAATAGATGTGGTATTCGACAGCAAACACAAAAAAGGATTTCAAAACAAAACCATCACCGTGCTGACGAATACCCAGCCCAATTATACCCGTTTGTATGTTAAGGGAATGGTTGTTGTCCCGGAGAAATAGTTGATTATTCATTAATTTAGATATTGTATTATGAACACACTTTTTTTATTGTTACAGGCCGCCGAAGGAGGAAAAGAAAGCGGATGGATGTCGTTGTTGCCCCTTTTTCTTATCCTGATCGTTTTTTACTTTTTCTTTATCAGGCCGCAGACCAAAAAGAATAAAGAGCAAAAGAGGTTCAGAGAAGCGCTGAAAAAAGGAGACAAAGTAGTAACCATTGGCGGAATTCATGGAAGAGTAGCCGAAGTAAAGGATACAACGGTGGTTCTTGAGGTAGGTAACCAGGTAAAAATGACTGTCGAAAAATCGGCGCTTGTGGCTGACAGCTCGGGAGTTGGCCAGACAGCAAAGTAATTTTTTCTGTTTCAAAAACAGTTTGGTTTACCGTAATGTTTAACTTTACGGGTCGTAATCACTATTATTAAACCGGTTTATCATGCCTGCAACCCCTGAAGAAAAAAGAGAAAGAAAGAGTGATAACCTGGTTTTTATTGTCTGCATCATCATTGCCTCCATCTTCTGGCTGCTCATCAAATTGTCAGCGGTTTACAACGAAACTTATCATTTTAAAGTCAATTATTTTAATGTTCCCGAGGGTAAGAACCTAAGCAGCATTGTTGACAGTACACTTGATGTAACCATTAAAGCAAAAGGGTTTGCCATCTTACGGCTTAACCTTTTTGAAGACATGAAAAACATCAATATCAATCTGAATGACATCGGCTTTACAAAAAGAGGCGGCAATGTTTATCAGGTCAACACCGAAGGTTTAAAGGAGAAGGTCGGTGATGCCATTGGCATAGATCCTTCCGATGTCACCATTCCCAGGTCTATATTGCGTTTTGTGCTGGAGCAGCTTGTGGAAAAAATTGTTCCGGTCACTTCCGACCTTTCTCTTGAATTCAGGGAACAGTTTGATCTGTATGAGCCACCGGTTGTTACGCCTTCCAGGGTGAAGGTATTTGGCCCGCCATCGGTACTGGATACGCTCAAAGGCGTTTCCACACAGCATATGGTGCTAAAGGATGTTTATTCCGACCGTAAGATTGATGTTGGGATATTAAACCCTGCTCCGGGGAAACTGCAGTTTGATCCCGAAATAGTAAGCGTTTCGTTCAGGGTGGAGAAATTTACGGAATCCAGCGTGGAGATACCCATTGACTTGAGCAGTGTCAGGATGAAGATCAAAACTTTTCCGGCCATGGTAAAAGTTAACTTTAAAGTTGCACAAAAGGATTTCAATAACATACAAACAAAACAGTTCAAGGTTGTTCCCGAAATCAGTGGTGTTGACCTGCGGAAGGTGCAGGAGCTTCATCTTGTTCTTACGAAAAAGCCCGATTTCATCCGCAATGTCTGGCTCAATCCCACGGATGTGGAGTTTTTAATCATTAAGTGAGGAATTGAAAGTATAAAGGTATAAGAGGATAGGGGGAATATGGGTATAAGAGGTATAGGGGAAATAAGGGTATAGAGGTATAATATAGGGTCTGTCTTGTCCTGAATGACGGGGTGTACTTGATGCCGACTGCCGACTGCCAACTGGTAACGGGTTGCAGCACAGTGAACCGAAAACAATCAAACAATAGAGCCATTAAACCATCGAACCATAAAACAATCGAACCATCGAACCATGCTCAAAGTCGCACTAACAGGAAATATCGGTAGCGGGAAAAGCATCGTCACCCGAATATTCAGGACGCTGGGCGTTCCGGTGTTCATTGCCGACATTGAAGCGCGGCTGCTGTATTTTCGTGATGATGTAAAAGAAATAATCAGGCAGGAACTGGGGGACGGGGTTTTCAATGATTCCGGCGAAATAGACACCAAAGCCCTCGCCGGAGTCATATTCAGCGACAAACAGGCGCTCAAAACCGTGAACAACATCATCCACCCACTGGTTTACCACGAATATAAAAACTGGCTGGACCTTTACAGTGATGAACCCTATACCATCCACGAATCGGCCATTTTGTTTGAAAACAACCTGATATCCCGTTACGATAAAGTGATTGTGGTGACGGCCCCTGAATCGTTGCGGCTGAAGCGGGTGATGGAGCGTGACGGCGTCAGCGCAGAGAAAGTAAAAGCGCGCATGGCCAACCAGTGGCCGGAAGAAGAAAAGGTAAAAAAGGCCGACTTTGTGATCATCAACGATGGGGAACACTTCCTCATTCCGCAGATACTGCAAATTGACAAAATCTTAAAATCAAATAAATAATGGAAAAACTGGCACTGGGGATCGGATCACGGGTAGAGCATCCCGAATTCGGAAAAGGCGTCGTCATTCAGGTGTATGACGATGTGTATGAAATTACATTTATGGATTACGGCGTGAAGATGGTTACCCGCTCCTTCGACAAGTTGAAAGTACTGGATTACCGCGGCTCGGAAGACGACCTGTTAAGCTTTGAAAAGGTGGAAAGGGTATTCCGCAAGCTGTTGACAGACCTGACCGACATCCGGCACATCGTCCACATCGGCGACAAATGGAAAGGCGGAAAGCTGGTGCTTGTCCCCGGCAGGGCGGGCCTCCAAAACAAAGAGATTCCCATTGATGCCTTCTTTCACAAGATCGTGATGCTGCGCGACAGGGTGCGCGTGATGGAACAAAAGATCAACAGTTCCAAAAACCTCGACGACGAAGAAAAAGTCGCCATCCAGCAATATATCACCCGGATCTATGGCAGCTTAACCACATTCAATGTGTTGTTCGACAGCAAGGAGGATTATTTTGTGGGAGAACGGGGGATATAACGGGGGCTGTCTAAAAAGTCCTTTGTGTCTACTTTTGCCATAGGCATTCCTTTGGAAGTGCAACTCTGTGACACAAACATAAAAAGCTATAACACAGAGATTCACGGAGAAGTCACAAAGAACCTCAAAGGTTTTGTTCTATTAAGTTATTTGAAAAATTGACTTTTTAGACAGCCTCGGAGTTGGGGCACGAATCTACCTATAAAAATTCTATGACGCGATTGAATAAAAGGACTGATAGTAGACTGGGGCAATAACAGTTGCTTTTCTTGTTTAAAAACCATTTGGCATTATTACCAATATTTGGTACTTTTGTATGGAGTTTAAAAAATAATAATTATGAGTAAAAACACATCCATATCGTTAAGTGATTATTTTGATGATTTTATTCAAAATAGTTTGAATAGTGGTAGATATAAGAATGTCAGCGAAGTAATAAGAGCTGCCTTACGCTTACTGGAAGAAGAAGAAAATAAAATTGCAGCATTAAAAAATGCCATTCAGGAAGGTGTTGATAGTGGCCATAATGAAAATTTTGACCCGGATACACATTTAAAAATGTTAAAAGAAAACAAACAACTGAATGGCTAAATATATTTTAACAAATAAAGCAATCTCCGATCTGTCAGATATCTGGAATTACACATTTAAAGTATGGTCGGAAAATCAGGCCGATAAATATTATCAGATGTTGATTGATAGTTTTCAAAAGATTGCTGATAATCCACAAATAGGAAAGAACTATGAAGGAATAACGGATTAT
>JAOZOO010000042.1:19665-23807 GCA_029933225.1 Bacteroidales bacterium
AACGGATTATGCCAGGAATAACGACATGCTACCTTTGCCCCTGAACGTTAACCCCATAGATTTTTACAACGGGTACAACGGTAACGCCGATAATTTTTTGAAGTGCGTAAAAAACGAGGTTGTTTCTTACATGGAAAAACATTACAGAACAAAATATAACAGACTGGCCGTTGGTCATTCCTTGAGCGCCTCATTTATTTTATACTCCTTATTTAAGGAACCCGGTCTGTTTGACGCCTTCTTTGCCATTTCGCCAAATCTTGCCTACGATAAAGAAAGACTGGTAAAAGAATTTGAAAGTTTTGATTATCAAAGAATAAACGGCCAGATATTTTTATATCTG
This sequence comes from Bacteroidales bacterium, assembly GCA_029933225.1. Classification (GTDB taxonomy): domain Bacteria; phylum Bacteroidota; class Bacteroidia; order Bacteroidales; family F082; genus JAADID01. The sequence goes on from JAOZOO010000042.1 coordinate 20,009, forward strand.
AGTAACGCCAACGAAGGGGTTGACTACTGGAAATCATGGAAACCTGCGAGAGAAAAGGTGTACGCATTTCTGGAAAATTCCGGCGTTTCAGACAAGGTTTATTTCGTCCGAAAAGAATTCCCGGACGAAACACACTGGTCAACGTTTGCACCGGCTCTGACATACGGTTTAAAAGAATATTTCAAATATGAGGAAAATAAAAAAGTCACCTTTTCGGAAGAAACTTATGAGGTTACCATAACCGTCAGGGTGCCGGATAAAAATGATGTGGTTTATATTACGGGTAACCAGCCGGCACTTGGAGACTGGAATCCCGGTTTGATCAAAATGAGCCGAGAATCGGAATTCGAAAGAGAGATCAGGGTAAAAGTCCGCATCCCGGCAGAAATCAAATTTACACGAGGATCGTGGGAAACGGAAGGGGTGGTAAAATTCACTGACGGCAATAACATTCTGATCGACCCTGAAAAAACCACGAAATTTGAATTTGAGATTACCGAATGGTTTGACAAGATTGATTAAAAACCCCGTACACAGACCGTGGTTTCTCTTTCTACGGTTGTTACTCTTGGGGTGGAGTTGGCAATTCCTCTGATTATCTTTATTTTTCTATTGGGAATGAAACGTATAAAGATAAGTTGCAGAAAGGTTTGATTGCCAAATAAGAGTAACGAAATGAGAAATGAAATAATATTGTATCAACCGGATAATTTGTCCGAGAAATTGGAAGTCAGGATAGAAGAAGAAACTATCTGGCTTACCCAAGCTCAAATTGTAACTCTTTTTGACAGTAGTAAAGCGAATATTAGCGAACATATCAAGCATATTTTTCAAACCAATGAACTTGAAAAAAGCTCAACTGTTCGGAAATTCCGAACAGTTCGAAAAAGAAGGTAACAGAACAGTTTCCAGGGATTTAATCCATTATAATCTTGATATGATAATTTCAATAGGATATCGTGTGAATTCTATTCGTGGAACTCAATTCCGCATATGGGCAAATAAAGTCTTAAAAGATTATTTACTGAAAGGATATGCCCTCAACAACAGAATGAACAGAATTGAAGACAAGGTTCAATCGTTAACTGAAAAAGTGAATGAAATAGATTTACAACTCAAAACAAATTTACCCCCCAACCAGGATATTTTTTTCAACGGACAGATTTTCGATGCCTATACTTTTGTTTCCGGTTTGATACGCAGTGCAAAAAAATCAATCATTCTCATTGATAACTATATTGATGATACGGTTTTGACACTTTTTACCAAAAGAAAAAAAGAGGTAAAAGTGTTGATACTCACCAAAAACATAAGCAAACGACTATTGCTTGACATTGAAAAATATAATGCACAATACCAACCTGTAGAAGTAAAAATCTTTGAAAATGCCCACGACCGTTTTTTAATACTCGATGAAAAAGAGGTTTATCATTTCGGAGCTTCGCTAAAAGACCTGGGCAAAAAATGGTTTGCTTTCTCTAAAATGGATATTTCCTCAATCAAGATTTTGGACAGGTTAAAAGCAATAAATCTGTTATAAATTTGTGGGTGATAAACCACCTAAAAAGATAAGCCGAGTATCCCCGATCACACCTCCTTCATCGACAAATTGATCCGTTTACGCTCCACATCAATGCCAATCACTTTCACTTGCACATGCTGGTTCAGTTGCACATAATCGGCGGGATTGCTGATGTACTCGTCGGCAAGGTTGGAGATGTGCACCAGCCCGTCCTGCTTGACACCAATATCCACGAAAGCCCCGAAATTGGTAATGTTGGTGATGATGCCCGGCAGCACCATGCCCACTTCCAGGTCGGTGATCTTGTGAATGCCTTTGGCAAACTCGAATATTTTGGCTTTTTTGCGCGGGTCAAGGCCCGGTTTCAGCAGTTCCCTTTTGATATCGTTCAACGTGGCCATGCCGGTTTTGTCGTTTACATACCGGGTGAGGTCTAACTTTTCGATGGCTTCCTTATTGCCGATCAGTTCCGGGACAGGTAGTCCGGCATCCGAGGCCATTTGTTCCACAATGTGATAGCTTTCGGGATGAACGGCACTATTGTCTAAAGGATTGATGCCGTTTCTGATCCGCAGGAACCCGGCACATTGTTCAAAAGCTTTTTCGCCCATCCGGGGTACGTTTTTCAGCTCTTCCCGCGATCGGAATGCCCCGTGTTCATCCCGGTAATCAACGATATTTTGTGCCAGTTGCGGCCCCAGTCCCGAAACGTATTTCAGCAGATATTTGCTGGCTGTGTTCACATCCACGCCCACGAGGTTCACGCAGCTTTCCACCACACGGTCCAGCGCTTCTTTCAGCTTTTTCTGGTCCACGTCGTGCTGGTATTGACCCACGCCGATGGATTTGGGGTCTATCTTCACCAGCTCGGCCAGAGGATCCATCAGCCGCCTGCCGATGGAAACCGCCCCGCGAACGGTTACATCGTATTCGGGAAACTCCTCCCGTGCCTCCTGTGATGCGGAATAAATGGAGGCGCCAGCCTCATTCACTATAAATACCTGCACCTCATCATGGAAACGGATGCGGCGGATCAGGTTTTCCGTTTCCCTGCCTGCCGTACCGTTGCCAATGGCAATGGCTTCCACTTTGTACTGTTGCACCAGGGTGTTTATTTTCTTCATGGCCTGTGCCTCCTGCGATTGCGGCGGGTGGGGATAGATGGTATCGTTGTGCAGCAGTTTCCCCTGCGCGTCGAGGCAGACGACCTTGCAGCCGGTACGGAAACCGGGATCAATGGCCAGGATGCGTTTTTCACCCAAAGGTGCCGTCAGCAGCAGTTGTTTCAGGTTTCCGGCAAACACCCTGATGGCTTCCTCGTCGGCCTGCTCTTTGGAAGATGCGGCAAATTCCGTTTCGATGGAAGGCGCCAGCAGCCGTTTATAGCTGTCTTTGATTGCCAGTGTTACGTCGCCGGAGACATCGTTCCTGACAAAATATCTCTCCAGCCGTTCCAGCGCATATTCTTCCGGCGGGCGGATGCTCACCCGCAGAAACCCCTCTTTCTCCCCACGCCGGATGGCCAGCAGCCGGTGTGATTTGATCCGGTTCAGCTTCTCTTCGTAACTGAAATAGTCGGTGTATTTTTGGGCTTCCTCTTCCCTGCCTTTCACTAACTTTGCCGTTATCACGGCCTGTCGTTCAAACAGTTGCCGGATGATCACCCGGGCTTTCTTGTTTTCGTTGATCCATTCGGCGATGATGTCGCGGGCACCCTGCAGGGCCTCCTCAACCGAGGTGATATTCCCTTTGACAAATGCCTGTGCCCTTCCTTCGATGTCCCGTTCCCGTTGGGCCATGATGATTTTGGCCAGCGGTTCCAGGCCGTTTTCACGGGCTGTGGCGGCTTTGGTTTTCCGTTTCTGTTTAAACGGCAGGTAAAGGTCTTCCAGTTCAACAGGGTCGAATGTATTCTGTATGGCCTGTTTCAGTTCACCGGTCAGTTTGCCCTGCTCTTCGATGGCATGCAGGATGGTTTCCTTGCGCTGCTCCAGCTTTTCAAACTTTTCCTGCTCACTTTTGATTCGTGCAATCTGCACCTCATCCAGGTTGCCTGTGGCTTCTTTCCGGTAACGGGCAATGAACGGGATGGTGGCTCCTTCATTTAAAAGAGTCAGCGTTCGTTCCACTTGTGCTGCGGCAATGCCGGTCGTCGTTGAAATATGAGGAATAAAGGTTTTTTTCATAAAAATAGTTCAGGCGATAAAAATACACAATATGAGACAATTCCTGTTTCCTAATCAGGATACCATTTAAACAGAAATTCCAAATATCAAA
>JAOZOO010000141.1:0-1438 GCA_029933225.1 Bacteroidales bacterium
GAAGAAAAAGACCGTTACCGTTTATTGAAAACCTGGAGATCGTGGATGTGGGCGCCGAGGGAAAAGCCGTGGGCCGGTATAACGAGCGTGTGGTGTTTGTCCCTTTTGCTGCAACCGGCGATGTGGCAGATGTGCAGGTTTACAAAAAAAGGAAAAATTATTACGAAGCCCGGATTGTCAGTCTGCGTGAAAAGTCAGAGTATAGGGTGGAACCTGAATGTTCACACTTCGGTCTGTGCGGCGGTTGCAAATGGCAGCACATAGATTATCAGTACCAACTGGCCTTTAAACAAAAACAGGTAAAAGATGCACTGGAGCGGATTGCCAAAGTACCTTACCCCGGTGTGATGCCGATTATCGGAGCCCAAAAACCCTATTATTATCGCAACAAACTGGAGTTCACCTTTTCCGACAGAAGATGGCTGACCGAACTGGATACTTCAAAGGAAGATGGAGGCCCCGAAAATACCAACGGGCTCGGATTTCACCTTCCGGGGATGTTTGATAAGATACTGGATATTGAACATTGTTATTTACAAAAAGATCCTTCAAACGATATCCGGTTAGCCATTAAAAAATATGCTTTGGAACGCGGGCTTCCCTTTTACAATGCCAGAAGTCAGGAGGGTTTTCTACGGAATCTGATCATCCGTACGGCGGTGACCGGCGATCTGCTGGTCATTGTGGTTTTCGGCCATGATAGCAAGGATATTGCTGATGTGATGGATTTTGTCGCTGAACGTTTCCCGGAGATCACTTCCCTGATGTATGTGGTGAACGAAAAGAAAAACGATACGATCTCCGACCTGGAGATCAAATTGTTCAAAGGCAATCCATTCATCATGGAAGAAATGCCTTCGCCGGTTGAAGGTGAATCGCCGTTCCGGTTCAAAGTGGGGCCGGTGTCTTTTTATCAGACCAATCCCGAACAGGCATTTAAACTGTATAAGACGGCTTTTGAGTTTGCAGAGTTTCAGGGGAATGAACTGGTTTATGATCTTTATACCGGGACAGGAACGATTGCCGCATTCATTGCCCGGGCGGTAAAAAAGGTGATCGGTGTGGAATATGTGGAAGATGCCGTCAGCGATGCTAAAGAGAACATGAAACTGAACAACATTGACAATGTGGAGTTTTATTCCGGTGATCTGGCGAAATTGCTTGATGAAGAGTTTTTTTCAATCCACGGCAAACCGGACATTATCGTGACCGATCCGCCGCGGGCAGGGATGCATCCGAAAGTGGTTCGGCAGATGCTGATCGCCGAACCGGAAAAGATCGTTTATGTCAGTTGCAATCCGGCCACACAGGCCAGGGACATTGCCCTGCTCAATGAAAAATATGAAGTGAAGAAAGTTCAGCCGGTGGATATGTTCCCGCAGACTCATCATGTGGAGAATGTGGTGCTGTTGGAGAGGAGGAGTTTGGAGTCTTGAGT
>JAOZOO010000141.1:1538-7240 GCA_029933225.1 Bacteroidales bacterium
CAATCGTTTTCGTCAATCGTTTTCGTCAATCGTTTTCGTCAATCGTTTTCGTCAATCAACCCCTTTATCTTCTTTGCCAGTTCCTCAATATCCAGTCCGGTGACATCTACACTGATCTTTGCTTTTTCGTAATAAGGCTGGCGTTCGTTCATCCGTTCGAGGATAACCTTTTCGATATCCGCATGTTGCTTCCCGTGGATCAACGGTCGTTTTTTCTTTACATTTTTTAGGCGCCGCACCATATCGTCAAAAGGCATTTTCAAATAGACTGTTATCCCGTGCCGGTTCATCAGTTCCATGGCATCCTGGCAAACAACCGTCCCGCCACCCGTAGAGATGACGATATTTTCCCGATCGAGGGTTTCGTTCAGCTGTTGGTATTCCAGTTTGCGAAACAGTTCTTCGCCGTATTTTTCAAAAAAACGCCGGATACTGATCTTGTATTTCTTCTCGAAAACATCATCAAGGTCAATGAAATCATAATTCAGATAACGGGCAAGCTTTCTGCCTGCGGTGCTTTTGCCCACGCCCATAAAACCGACAAGATAAATCTTACTCATTCAACACCCCGTTTTAAAAGAAAAATACCGGGCTAAATTATTGATAAATATTACCACTTTTTTCAAGGAAAGATAAATTGTCAGGATTTATGGTCAGGGTTAATTAATTTTCTATTTTTATCTGCACCAAAAAACCATGAGATATGAAATCCCGGTTCCTTATTTTTTCATCAGTAATACTTTTTTTGATGGCAGCTTGTAATCAGGAGCAAAAATGTAATATTCAGTATCCCAAAGCCAAAAAAACGGATACGATAGATGTCTATTTCGGCCATAAAGTGCCTGATCCCTATCGCTGGCTCGAAGATGACAATTCGAAAGAAACGGAAGAATGGGTAAAAGCCGAAAACAAGATCACACAGGAGTATTTATCCAAAATTCCTTTCAGGGAGGAACTGAAGGAACGGTTGACCAAAATCTGGAATTATCCCAAATATGGTGTGCCTTTCAAAAGAGGTGGTCACTATTTCTTTTTCAAAAACGACGGCATTCAGAATCAGAGTGTTTTGTACATACAGAAAACGCTGGATTCAGAACCGGAGGTGCTGCTTGATCCCAACAAACTGTCGAAAGACGGAACCGTAGCGCTGGCCGGTCTCGGTGTTTCAAAAGACGGAAAATATCTGGCCTACAGCACGGCGAGTGGTGGCTCCGACTGGAATGAAATCTACGTTATGCAGATTAAAGACAGAAAAATGCTGGATGACCATATCCGGTGGGTCAAGTTTTCAGGTATTTCCTGGAAAGGGGACGGGTTTTTCTATTCGGCTTACGATGAACCGAAAGAGGGAGATGAACTGTCGGGACAGAACCGTTTTCATAAAGTCTTTTACCATAAGCTGGGAACAAGCCAGAAAGAGGACAAACTGATCTTTCAGGATAAAGAACATCCTTTAAGAAATTTTAATGCCTACCTGACCAAAGATAAGGCATTTGTGATGATCAGCGAGTCGGAAAGTACAAGCGGAAATGCTTTGTATGCTGCCAGAGCCCGTGATGTGGATCATCTGGATTTTAAAAAGATCGCAGATGGTTTCGATTACGATTATTATGTAATCGATCATATTGGCGATGAGCTTTTGGTGCAGACCAATGACAATGCTCCCAAAGGGCGGCTGATGCTGGTTGATTTTAAAAATCCTGATCCGGAAAAGTGGAAAACTTTGATCGAAGAAAAAGACGATGTGCTGGAAGGTGCGCAAATCGTTGGCGGGCGGTTGTTTACCCAATATCTGAAAGATGCCAGCAGCAGGGCGTATTTCTATGATCTTGAAGGACATTACCAGAATGAACTGGTGCTGCCGGCTATCGGTACGCTGATGGGCTTTAACGGTGACAAAGAAGACAACATTGCCTTTTACGGATTCACATCTTTTACTTTTCCATCCACGATTTATCGCTATGATATTGAAAAAGGGGAATCCACTTTGTTCAAGGCTTCCGAACTGGACTTCAACCCTGAAGATTACGAGACGGAACAGGTGTTTTATGAAAGCAAAGACGGAACCATGATTCCCATGTTCATCGTTTACAAGAAAGGGCTCGTGAAAAACGGAAAGAATCCTACATTACTTTACGGTTATGGTGGTTTCAATATTAGTTTGACACCCAGTTTTAGCATTAGTCGTGTTGTCTTTCTTGAACAGGGCGGCGTTTATGCCATGGCCAACCTGCGCGGCGGAGGTGAATATGGTGAAGAGTGGCATGAAGCGGGGACAAAGATGAACAAGCAGAATGTTTTTGATGATTTTATCTATGCTGCCAAATGGCTGATCAACAACAAATACACTTCCTCCGACAAACTGGCCATCATGGGTGGCTCCAACGGCGGCTTGCTTGTGGGTGCCTGCATGACGCAACAACCCGGTCTGTTCAAAGTAGCCATCCCCATCGTGGGTGTGATGGATATGCTGCGCTACCAGAACTTTACCATCGGCTGGGCATGGGCTTCCGATTACGGAACCAGTGCAGACAGCGAAGAAATGTTTAAATACCTTTATTCCTACTCGCCGTTGCACAACATCAAAAAAGGCGTCAACTACCCGGCAACGCTTGCCATCACTGCCGACCACGACGACAGGGTGGTTCCGGCACATACTTTCAAATTTATGGCCACTTTGCAGGAAAAAGACGGCGGTAAGAATCCCATACTCGTCCGGATCGAAACACGGGCAGGCCACGGTGCCGGGAAACCAACGGCAAAACAAATTGAAGAAGCGACCGATATTTACAGTTTCATCATGTATAATCTCGGGATGAAACCGCATTTTGAAAAATAAAAGACTTAACAATTTCTTAATAAGTATTCTGGCGAAACAATGCGGGATTTAACTTTTTTTGTTCTATGTATCATTCATTAAAAATTTAAATCGTGGAATACGTTTATTTGACCATTGTCATTGTTCTTTTTCTGCTCGCCGCCTCCGACCTGATCGTGGGGGTCAGCAATGATGCTGTGAACTTTTTGAATGCCGCCATCGGATCGCGGGTAGCACCGTTCCGGACAATCGTAATCGTGGCTGCCCTCGGCATCCTTGTGGGTGCCGTATTCTCAAGCGGCATGATGGAAGTGGCACGAAAGGGCATTTTTAATCCCGGACAGTTTTACTTCTCCGAGATCATGATCATTTTCATGGCTGTAATGGTGACTGATGTGATCCTGTTGGATGCCTATAATACAGCCGGCTTGCCAACATCAACAACGGTGTCCATCGTTTTTGAATTGCTGGGCGCTGCCGTGGGTATGGCCACCATAAAATTACTGGGCAGCGAGGGAGGCATGACCATCGGTCAGTTCATCAATTCCTCCAAAGCGCTGGCCATCATTTCCGGCATCCTGCTTTCGGTGGGAATAGCTTTCACGGTGGGAGCCATCATCCAGTATATTACAAGGATTGCCTTTTCCTTTCATTATTTAAAAAGAATAAAATACATCGGTGCTATCTGGGGCGGCCTTGCCTTTACGGCCATGACCTATTTCATGCTGATCAAAGGAGCGAAAGGCGCTTCATTTATGACCGATGAGACCAAAGACTGGATACATGCCAACAGTGGCATGATCCTGCTTTACAGTTGGATCGGATGGACGATACTGTTGCAACTGCTGTACTGGATAACCCGGTTCAATATACTGAAACTGATTGTTCTGGTCGGTACATTCGCTCTTGCCATGGCCTTTGCGGGTAACGACCTGGTAAACTTCATCGGCGTGCCCATTGCCGGATTTAACTCTTACGAAATGTTTGTGGCAAACCCCGGTGCCAATCCCGACGGTTTCCTGATGAGCGGGCTGGCAGGCAAAGTGCCTACACCTACGCTTTTCCTTGTCATAGCGGGGATCATCATGGTGCTTACTTTGTTTTTCTCGGCAAAGGCAAGATCGGTGGTTCAGACTTCCCTCGATCTTGGCCGTCAGGATGAAGGAGACGAGCGGTTCAGGTCAACATGGATATCGAAAGTGCTGGTACGTTCTTCAATAAACTTTTCATCGAATATAAAAAAAGTATTGCCTGAAGGATTGGTACGTGCAGTAAACAAACAATTTGAACCTTATAAAGATAAATCGGCAGGAAAGAAAAAAGACAAACCCGAGTTTGACCTCATACGGGCTTCTGTTGTTCTTACTGTTTCCAGTATTCTGATCGCATTGGGAACATCCATGAAATTACCTCTTTCAACAACATACGTGACGTTTATGGTAGCTATGGGCGCTTCACTCGCCGATAAAGCGTGGGACAGGGAAAGTGCAGTTTACCGCATATCCGGTGTGTTTGCAGTAGTAGGCGGATGGTTCCTTACGGCAATATCTGCTTTCACGGTGGCTTTTATTATCGTTTATATTTTTAACTATGCCGGAATCGTGGGCATGGTCATCATGCTTGCTTTTGTGGCCTATGCCGTGTATCGCACCCATGTTCTTCATCATAAAAAATCACTGGAAGAAAAGGGAGAAGAAGATGAACTGGCCACCCTTTCCGATGAGAATATTGTTGAAAAATCCATGAAAGGGCTGATTAAAAATCTGAAGATCATTGTTGAAAATTATGGTAGAACGATTGACGGGCTGGAGAAAGAGGATTTAAAAGACCTGAAAAAAGCCAAAAAGGAAATTGCGAAAATCACTGCAAGAACCAAATATCTGAAAGACCATATCGGGCTGATCGTGGAAAAACTGCGTGCCGAAGCGACGGATACGGCTTATTATTTTGTGCAGGTGCTTGACTACATGCGGGAGATGCTTCACAGTATTTCTTTCATCATCGCACCTGCCCTTGAGCATGTTGACAACAATCATAAACCGTTGTTGAAAGAACAGATCAATGAGCTGAGGAAAGTTCATGCACGGCTTTCGGAATTGATCCTGCTGGTTGCCGACAGTCTGAAAGCAGAGGATTTCAGCAAGCAGGAAGAGTTGCAGGAAATGCAGAAAGAATTCCTTGCTATGCTTGGTGATCTGAACAAGGTGATGATCAAAAGGATTAAAAATGCAGAGGTGGGTACGAAAAACAGTATCCTGTATTTTAACATCCTGAATGAAACCAAGAACCTGGCATTGCAGGTTGTCAATCTTTATAAATCACAACGCGACTTTGTGAATTATCAGAACAACGGGGTAACGTAAAGTGTTAACAGATATCGAAAAAATTGTTAGCGGAGGGCAGACGGGCGTGGACCGTGCTGCCCTTGATTTTGCCCTGCAACGCGGCATCCCCTGTGGTGGCTGGTGTCCCAAAGGCCGTTTGGCCGAAGACGGGAAAATTGACAGAAAATACCCGCTAACAGAAACCAACACCGCGTTATACGCCGAGCGAACACGGCTCAATGTAAAAGACAGCGACGGCACACTGATCATTTATTCGGGTGAGATGGGAAACGGCACGGCTTACACCGTCGAATATGCGAGGCAGATCAAAAAGCCGTTGCTGATCATCAGAACCGGAGGGCCCGGCCTGAAAGAAACCATTTGGCAATGGATTGAAAGCCATCATATCAAGGCATTGAACATTGCCGGCCCCCGCGAAAGCACCAGCCCGGGCATTTATCTGAAGACGCTGGAAATTCTCAAAGAAATTTTCGATTGACCTGCCAGGTGGACTTGCACCTGGCAGGTCGGTAAAATCGCATCTTTTATTTCGACCCGGC
>JAOZOO010000266.1 GCA_029933225.1 Bacteroidales bacterium
TATGCCGATTTTGAAGACATAAAAAACTCCGGTCAGTACATCTGGGGTTACGGCGAGTCGGAAGATTATGACAAAGCCAACAAGAATGCACTCGACGATCTGCTGTCGAAGATATCCGTCCGCGTGGAAAGCAATTTTGAATACGCTACCGAGGAAAAAGACGCCAGCTTAAGCGCCTACACGAAATCGGTGGTCAGAACCTATTCCAGCGGCACACTGACCGATACAAGGGAATTGATGCACGAGAGGCGGGATGTATTTTATATTCTGCGATACATCAAAAAAGCGGACATTCAAAAGATATTCAAACAGCGGGAAAACAAAATACAGGATTATCTGCTCCTCGGCATCAAAGCGCAAAAGGAATTCAGAATAAGCGATGCTTTGCGGTATTATTACTGGGCGTATGCGCTTTACCAAAGTTATCCATACCGCGGTAAACTGAAAACCAATGTGGACGACACGGAAGTCATGACCGGCCTGTGGCTTAACGACAGGATCAACTCTCTGCTATCGAAGATAAATTTTGAAGTCATCGACCGCTATAAATACCTTAACGAAGACAAAACCAAACTGATACTGAGTTGCGGGTATGGCCATGAGAAGGTAGGGAACCTGGATTTCAGGTACAGTCTCGGCGGCAACGTTTCCACCGTACATGAGGTGAACAACGGGATAACCGAAGTGTTTTTGTTCGGACAAGAGCAAAAAACCCTCGACAGGCTGAATATCAGGATCGAGTATAAATACATCACCAAAAGTTATCAGGACAAAGAACTGCTTGCCGTGCTGAATACGGTGAGTATTCCTTTTTTCAAAAAATCAGTCAAAAACATTGACCTGGCCGTTAAGAGCAAAGCGGTAAAACCAAAGAAAATCATCGTCCCCAGGGTTGAAGCGGTCAACAGGCTGAACGATTCCAAAAACCTGTACAAAAAAGCGGTAACCGATATGCTTATTGCGGTGGAAAACAAAGATTATCAAACGGCTTTAAAATATTATACGGCGGATGGAAAAAAGATGTTTACCCAACTGATGAAATACGGACAGGTTTCTGTGCTGCCGTTGAAAGATACGCTGCGGATCATCCGGTTGAATGACGAAACGATGGTGCGTTCGGTTCCGATGGCATTTTATTTTCCCAACAGCAACCGGCAGTTTATGGAGAATGTGGTGTTTACTTTCAACGACCGGCACCAGATCGAAGCCATTTCTTTTGCCATTGACGATGAAGCCATCGCCGGCATCCTGGATCATTCCGATAATTTCGGGAGCATCAGGGACAAATACACGCTGATCAAGTTCATGGAATTTTACAAAACGGCCTACAGCCTGAAACGGCTGGATTACATCGAATCCATCTTCTCCGACAATGCGCTGATCATCGTGGGAACAGTCCTCAAGCCTTCCACAAAATCCATCGAGGGAATGTACAGGAACATCGGACTGGAGGAGATACGCTACCAGCAATACACCAAAAAAGAATACATCGAACGGCTTCAAACGGTATTCAACAGCAAGGAATACGTGAATATTGATTTCGATGAAGCGGATGTGAAAAAAGTCAACGGCAAAGGAAAAATATACGGCATTCAGATCGCCCAGCATTATTTCTCGTCCAATTACAATGATTTCGGCTATCTGTTCCTGATGATCGACCTGAATGATTCCTTAAATCCCACCATTTACGTCAGGACGTGGCAACCGCAAAAAAACAAAGACGGCAGCATTTACGGGCTGGATGATTTCAGGATGAATTGAGCAAGTCCAACCGTTATCGCCTGCTTTTCCTGGTTTTTTGACGCTGATTGGTTATGTTTTTTTAG
>JAOZOO010000043.1:0-17346 GCA_029933225.1 Bacteroidales bacterium
ATTCCAGCGTATAATAAAGCGGGTTCCCTTCATCGGGGTTTGCCGGTTGCCAGGTGATGGTCTTCCGGTCGCCGGACCAGGTTTCGGTGGTAGCGGGGTTCAGGAATTTCAGTTCGGGTATTTCGTAACGGTGCAACAGTTCGGCAAATCCCACGCCGGACACAGCCGTACCGCCAACAGTCCCCGTGATGTGCAGGGCGCCTTCATAAAAAGGGAACGGCATTTTGACAATCCGGTCGGGTGACAATGTGGTCATCAACAAATCCACGTCATTCCACACAAAACGCCACTGCCGGGCATAACAGCCGGAGCTGTCTTCCGTCCACGAATATTTCAACCTTGTCAGTTGAAAGTCCACGACGGTCGTATCGTGCTGATCGTCAAAATAAATGGACACCAGTTTGTAGGTCAGGGTGTCGGGAATCTGGTTATCCTTTGTAAAAAAGTTCCAGACGTTGATATCCATTCCGTTGTCTAACTGGATGCTGAACCATTCGTAGCTTTCCCCTCCCGTAGGGTTGAAGGTTCCGTATTGCCGGTCAATCCATCCCTTTCCTTCAACGGGCTCGGTCGTTCCGTTCATTGTCAGCGATCCGGTGATGTTTACGCCGGTCTGGGTGTAATAATAGGTGTAATTCCCCTGTCCTCCCTGGAAGAAATATCCGGAATCGCCCACGATAAGGGGGCGTTTGTAAGTATCCAGCGTGAGGTTGATGGTGCCGTTTTTCTGCTGTGCACTGACATCATATTGAAAAGGGATCATGGTTCCGTCCGGGTTGGTCTGGTTGGCCCACCATTCGGGCCGGGCTCCAACAGGGTGACAATAAATGTTCAGCGAATCCTGTGCGAGGGTATGATAAGAAACCGGCAAAGTTTGCTGATAAAATTTATCATGGGTTTCATCGGTCAGGTTAAAAATGCGAAAACCGTCAAATGCGGCATAGGGTTTATGAAAATAGGTGAGCATAAAAGTATAGTAATTCTCTGTGTTCCGGCCTGTCAGATGACCGATGAGATACCACCATTCGGAAGTTTCGGCGGGATGAACGCCTTCGTCCACAGGAAAATGAATATAGGTTCCCTCCTGATGATAGGGATACTTTTTCCAATCCTGTGAAATCAGATTTTGCTGAAAAAAGATTAACAGGGGAATTAACAAAAGAAGTTCTTTCATACCGCCGGCTTTGGGTGTAAGGACAAATATATTAAAAAATAAAGAAATTACCGGTCTCTTTATATTTCATGGAGGTTTGTCCGAATTAAACCCTCAATCCCGACTTGCTGATTTGCGCGACAGTTTGCAGGTTAACAAAGGTTGGGTTCTTATCGCTGCGATCCCTCGCGGCCCCGTCGTTGGTATCCTTACCAACGGCATTTTAACGGAAGGTTTTGTTGACGGTGAGGACACCGTCAATGGGAGGAAGAACGAAAAAAACCGGCAGATTGCCAATCAAAACAGCCGTTTATCCCAGAAGAAATTTTCTGTTTTCTCAAGATGCACTTTCTGTTGAAAGTCAGGGTGCCGGGTGTTGATGATATAGTTGGATTCGTTTGGAATGATGACTGACGGAACTTTTAGCATCAATGTTTTCCGGCTTTCATACCATGCCGAACCGATTTCCTGAAGGAACGGATAAGCTGCCATGGTTCGCCAGTCACGGGGTAATTCATTCAGACGGATTTCACGGATAAACCGCTTGTCTTCCGGGATGGAAATAACCATGACTTTGTATTTTGCAGTTGGAATGATATAGGCCTGATGAACAATTAATTCAAGCGTGGATAATGCCCTGGAAGATCCGGCATAAATGACAAATTGCCCGCGTTTGTTCCATCGGTTCGGGCTTCCGGAGGCAAATAAGCCCCCGGCATGTTCCGCCATTGAAATTCGAAAGACTTCCATCGGTTAAACGTTGTCACCGTATTCCATGCCGGTTAACCTGTCGTCAACAAAACGGATGCCGGTCACGGTATTCAGAAATGAAACCGGCGGTTTGTTGTCAAAATAAAAATTGGGTGTGTTCAGCCATTGCTCAAATTCCTTTTGTGCACCAAAGACCCGGATACCGTGCTTGATTAATGATAGCAAAAGCAGAATATGCTCTTTGATGTTGTCTTTGAATTTGCTGGTGCCGCTTTTATAGGAACGGAAGGTTTTTACATTGATGTTCAGCCACCGGGAAATTGTGTCGTCTTTGTAGGCCGTCATTTTTTTAATCAGATTGATGTACTCCCAGTTTATGTCTTCCGATTGTAACAAGGCCAGTATTTCGCTGTCGCTGATCCTTCCGGGAATTTTATCAAGGGATATTCTTGTCTTTTTTGATTTGGAAACCGTTGCTTTCATGAATTATAATTTTTTTACAAATGTAGGTAAAATTACCTCTTTAAACAAGTAAAATTACCTTTTGTTTAAAATATTGGCAACAATTACTGGCTGGCATCCTGACTAAAGTCATGGGCATGGGTTTCTTACACCACTTTCTGGAGGACCCCTGCATCACTGAGGGACAGGATGATACAACCAGCCGTGGAATTTATTCCATGGCTTACAGGAATGATTGCAATACCAATGCCCACCAATTTATTGGTGGTCTGGAGGGTTCAATCGTCCCTTCCGGGACGACCCTTACCTCCCGAAGGGACAGAACGATAAAAAGCCATAGGATTTATCCTTTGGCTTTCTGTTCGAAGATAAAAATGAAAAGCGCCCCCGCCGTTGGTATCCTTACCAACGGCACTTTAGCGAAAGGCAATTGTTGCCGGTGGGGACACCGGCAAGGGGAGTAAAAAAGCTTCAAGTGAGACACTTGAAGTAGAGTAATGAGACAAAAAAGCCGGGTGATTTCACCCGGCTTTTGTAAGTATGTTAAAGAATAACTATTCTTATGAACCTAATGCCATGCGTTTGAAAGCAACAACGGTCAGTTCTTTGTCGGCTTGTTTCAGGTACTGGCTTACTGTTTGTTTGGAGTCTTTGATGAACGCCTGGTTCAGCAAAGTGTTTTCTTTGAAAAATTTGTTCAGCTTACCGAGAGCGATCTTTTCGAGAATAGCTTCGGGTTTGCCTTCCTGGCGTGCCTGGTCTTTGCCGATTTCGATCTCATGGTCGATAACCGACTGCGGAACATCGTCCCTGTCGATGGCAACGGGTGACATGGCTGCGATCTGCATAACAATGTCTTTGCCTACCTGGTCGAAGTCACCGGCTTTGTTCAGTCCGGCGATGGTAGCAATGCGGTTACCCGGGTGAACATAGGCGAAAACCATAGGTGCTTCCACAACTTCGTACCCACCCAACTGGATCTTTTCACCGATGACACCAGTCTGGTCCACAATGGTTTCTTCAACGGTACGACCGTCAAGGGTCAGCGCTTTCAATTCATCAATGTTTTTAGCTTTGTTTTCGACAGCAAGGTCAAGAACAGATTTTACATAAGATATGAAATCATTGTTTTTGGCAACAAAATCGGTTTCGCAGTTGATCATGATGACGGCGCCGAAGGTTTTATCATCGTTTACTTTGGCAAGCACGACGCCTTCATCGGCGGCACGGTCGGCGCGTTTGGCGGCGATTTTTTGTCCTTTCTTACGCAGGATGTCGATGGCTTTGTCCATATCGCCATCGCTTTCCACGAGGGCTTTTTTGCAATCCATCATCCCGGCGCCGGTACGCTTACGCAGTTCGTTTACTTGTTGAGCTGTGATTTTCATTGTATTTCAATATTTTTTTTGTCAATAACTTATTTTTTCGAAATGGTTTTTCTCGGCCTTTTCGGTTTTACTTCTTCTTCCTTGTCGCGCAGCTTGTGAATCTTGGGCTCGCTTTTTTTCTTTCTGATCAGCTTTTCCTCTTCTGTTTCTTCAATGTCGAGCACTTCTTTGGCTTCTTCTTTTGCCCTTTCGGCTTCCTCGGCTGCCTGTTTTTCTTCGGCTGCCTGTTTTTCACGCGCAGCTTTCCTCTCTTTAAGCCCTTCGGCAATGGCTTGCGTCATGGCATTGACAATGAGCGCAATCGATTTTGAAGCATCGTCATTGGCCGGGATGGGGAAATCAATGATCGTGGGATCGGTATTGGTATCCACCATGGCAAAAACAGGGATATTCAGTTTGCGTGCTTCCGCTACGGCGATTTTCTCCTTGTTGATGTCCACAACAAAAAGTGCTGCCGGCAAACGGCTCATGTCGGCAATGCTGCCAAGGTTCTTTTCTAACTTGGCACGTTCACGCGTGATGTGCAGCTTTTCCCTTTTTGACAGGTTTTTGTAAGAAGTCGTTGTCATCATTTTGTCAATGTTCGACATCTTACGTACCGCTTTACGGATGGTGGCGAAGTTGGTCAGCATACCGCCGGGCCAGCGTTCAGTCACATAAGGCATATTCACTTTTTTAACCGCTTCGGCGACGATATCCTTGGCCTGTTTTTTTGTGGCAACAAAAAGAATCCGGCGACCGGATTTGGCAATTTGTTTGATGGCCTTTTGTGCTTCCTGAAGCTTGGCTTCGGTTTTATAAAGGTCGATGATGTGAATGCCGTTGCGCTCCATGAAAATATAAGGAGCCATGTTGGGGTTCCATTTGCGTTTGAGGTGACCAAAATGTACACCTGCATCAAGCAAATCCTCAAAACTTACTTTTGTCATTACTTTAATTTTTATTGTTTACATTCTCTAAATCAACCATCAAATAGTCCCTGGGGAGTTGTGATGGTTTGGATACTAAACACGTTCCGGTGTAAATGAGATTAACGTTTACTGAACTGGAATTTCTTGCGTGCTTTGGGTTGTCCCGGTTTTTTACGTTCAACCATCCGGGGGTCTCTTCGGAGCAAACCGTTTTCTTTCAGAACAGGGCGAAACTCGGGGTCGATTTTGAGGAGGGCACGTGATATTGCCAGACGCAGTGCTTCGGCCTGGCCGGTGATGCCACCTCCCTTGAGATTCACTTTGATATCGTATTTCCCCATGTTATCGGTAAGCAGGAGTGGTTGCTCCACAACGTAATGAAGTGTTTCCACGGGAAAAAATTCTTTGTAATTCCGTTTGTTTATTACAATGTCGCCTTTGCCTTCTTTAAGGTAAATTCTTGCGATCGCGGTTTTTCTTCTACCGATAGTGTGAATTACGTCCATTTCGGTTTATCTGATTTCGTTAATATTAATTTTCCGGGGTTTCTGAGCATCGTGTTTGTGCTCGCTACCGGCATATACTTTCAAATTGCGGAATAATTCGGCGCCCAGTTTGTTTTTGGGCAGCATGCCTTTGATGGCTTTCTCAACCATGGCGGTCGGTTTTTTCCTCATCATTTCACGGGCTGTGGTAAAACGCTGTCCGCCCGGGTAACCCGTATGACGAACATATACCTTATCATCCCATTTGTTGCCGGTAAGTCTGATCTTATCGGCATTTATAATGATCACATTATCACCACAATCCACATGAGGTGTATAATTTGTTTTGTGTTTTCCACGAAGGATTTTGGCAGCCGCTGATGCCAGACGGCCCAATACCTGGTTCTCTGCATCGATCAAAACCCACTCTTTGGTGACCGTTTCTTTATTTGCACTAACCGTCTTGTAACTCAAAGTATTCATCTATCTCTTTGTTTCTTAAGCAGTTTTATTAATTGCCCTGAAATTTGGGCTGCAAAAATAGAAACTTTTTTTGATTTGCCAATCGGAAAACACTAAAAAAAGGAGAATTTCTTTTGCCGTTTTCTTTCCAAACATGGCAACAGAGAAATATGAAAAGTTTATGAAGCATCACAAGCAGAACTTGAAACCTAAAAAGAATAAGATAATAAGGTCAGTTTAATTATTACAAAATCTGCTAATAATGTTGATTTTCAGACTGTGCTCATCTATTATCTGAAATAAGGTTTTTTTAAGTTGCAATTTGCCAATGTTCATTTTTTCGGAGGTATAAAAATCTTATTGGAAAGCAACACCTTAGTAGCTTCCGGAATTAAATAATCCTTAACCTTATTACCTTATTTTAATCACAAAATAAAAATTCATTGTCCGATGTTTCATTACGACCATTCAAAAATCCTTGTTAGCTTTGCCGTCCCGATGTTGGTTCTGTTATGGCAACTATTGAAATAAAAAATATTACCAAATATTACGGCACACAAAAAGCGCTTGACGATGTGAGTGTGAGCATTGACAAAGGCGAAGTGGTCGGCTTGCTGGGTCCCAACGGAGCAGGTAAGTCCACGCTGATGAAGATCATCACCTCTTTTATACCGCCTACTTCCGGAACAATTACCGTGAACGGCTTTGATGTCCAGGATGACTCTTTAAAAACCCGGCGACTGATCGGTTATCTGCCCGAAAACAATCCGCTTTACCTCGATATGTATGTTAAAGAGTATCTCCGTTTCGTCCTTGGTGTTTACCACCGGAACAATAACAAAAATACCGTGGTTAAAGATATGATCGATCTCACGGGTCTCGGGCCGGAACAAAACAAAAAGATCGGGGCATTGTCAAAAGGTTACCGTCAGCGGGTGGGGCTGGCGCAGGCATTGATCCATGATCCGGAAATTCTCATTCTGGATGAACCGACCTCCGGCCTCGACCCCAACCAGCTTGTTGAGATACGGAAGATCATTGCAGAACTCGGGAAGAGAAAAACTGTGATCTTATCCACTCACATCATGCAGGAAGTTGAGGCAATTTGCGGACGGGTGGTGATCATCGACAGGGGAAAAATTGTTGCCGACGACAGTACCGGCACACTTTCAAAGCTTTCGGGAAGCAGTGTGCGCTTCAGGGTTGAGTTTAAGGAAAACGTGAAAATATCCGTACTGAAAAAGTTACCTTTTGTCAAAGATGCGGTACAATTAAAAGAAACGGAATGGCTGCTCGAAGCCAAAGGAGGCAAAGACATACGCCAGGATATTTTCCAGTTTGCCGTGGATAACAACTTTCATGTACTTTCGCTATCGCAAGCCGAACAGAAAATGGAAGATATTTTCAGGAGGCTGACAAAGGGGTTGTAATAATCTTTCAATTTTTTTGTTTTGATATTTCAACAAATGGTTACATTTGCGCATTCGTTTTGAAAAACGAAAGTGTGGAAGGATTTGATTGCTTGCAACCACAAAAAAAATGCTAAAACAATTTTTATCCTGCCCGACAACGTTTTTCCAAAGAGTACTTTTTTACATGATCAGTAACCGGGAAAAACAGTTATTTAATTTTAAACATTAAAAAGAATTTATATGTCATATTTATTTACCTCGGAATCTGTATCGGAAGGTCATCCCGATAAGGTGGCAGACCAGATTTCCGATGCGGTTCTGGACGAGTTGTTGAGACAGGACCCCAACTCGAAAGTAGCCTGCGAAACATTGGTGACCACCGGACTGGTGGTGGTGGCAGGAGAAGTGAATTCAAATGCTTTTGTTGATTTGCAGGAAGTTGCCAGGAACGTTGTCAGCCGTATCGGGTACACCAAAGCCGAATACCGTTTTGATGCCAACTCATGTGCCGTGATTTCAGCCCTGCACGAGCAGTCGCCTGACATTCGCCAGGGAGTTGACCGTAACTCGGAAGAACATCAGGGTGCCGGCGACCAGGGGATGATGTTTGGGTACGCCACCCGCGAAATGGATAATTTCATGCCGCTCACTTCGGAACTGGCGCATGATCTGTTATATGAACTGTCGAAAATCCGTCGCGAAGGCAGGGTGATGACTTACCTGCGCCCTGACGCCAAATCACAGGTTACCCTGGAGTATCATGATGACGGAACACCCAAACGTATTGACACCATTGTGATCTCCACACAGCACGATGAATTTGATGAAGAAAAGAAAATGCAGGAAAAGATAAAAGAGGATATCCAAACCTATCTCATCCCGCGTGTAAAGGAGCAATATCCCGAAAGGATTCAGAAGCTGTTTGACACCGATTACAAGTTACTGGTCAATCCTACCGGCAAGTTTGTTATCGGCGGCCCGCATGGCGACACGGGACTGACCGGACGCAAAATCATTGTGGATACCTACGGAGGCCACGGCGCTCATGGCGGCGGCGCTTTCTCCGGCAAAGATGCATCGAAGGTTGACCGCTCGGCTGCCTATGCTGCACGGCATATCGCCAAAAATCTGGTGGCTGCCGGGGTGGCTGATAAAATATTGGTTCAGGTGGCGTATGCCATCGGCGTGGATAAACCGGTCGGATTCTTTATTGACACTTTCGGAACAGCCCGCGTTCGTGATGCATCAGGAAATGTCATGCCGGACAGCCAAATAGCAGAGGTTACTGAAAAACTGTTTGACCTCCGCCCGTTCAAGATCGTTAATGAGTATGGGCTGAAATATCCCATTTTCTCAAAAACAGCATCTTACGGCCATTTCGGAAGAGAGCCTTTTGAGCAGGATGTTGAACTGAAATACAAGGACAATGGCTCTGTTGAGGAGACAAACGCCAAAGGGGAAAAGGTTTACCTGAAGAAAGTGAAGTTTTTTGCCTGGGAAGCACTGAATAAAGTGGATGAGGTGAAGAAAGCGTTTAATTTATAAACGTCTGCAAATAAAAAAACCCGGTCCGCAATGGCCGGGTTTTTTTGTTTTGTGAGGTATTGTTTATCTCTGAATTACAATTTTTTTCGTTTTGTAAATGTCACCGTTGATCACAACAGAGTAAAAATAAATCCCGTTGTTCAGATCGGAAACATCCATTTTCAGGTTGTTGGTTCCTCTTTCCATAACCGCTTCTTTTACGGTAGCTCCCAACATGTTATAAATCCTGACCTGTGCAGTATTGACTTGAGTCGTAAGCCGGTAATCAAGGTTGATAAAATGATTTGCCGGGTTCGGATAAATTTCGGATACGCTGCCGCCGTTCATCGCTTCTTCGGCAATGCTTTCGGGTGATGCCCAGAATTTAACAACGATCTCAACCCTTTGATCGGGGTTGTCCATGTTGTAAAAGGTGTATTTGACAATGGATGTGCCGATTTTGGTCCTTGGTTCATAATCGCCTGTAAAATCGCCCTCGGCACTGGCGCCTCCTGCAGGAACAAATTGATAATTGGTAGAAGTATCCACCGTCGGGGCATAACATCTTCCGGCCCAGCAAAATGTGCTGATGGTGGAATCAAGCATCTCCAACTCATTTTTCACCGCAAGAACATTCATATCGTTGTCAGTATCGTTGTGTAAAACAGCGTAAAAAATAATCTGTGACTGGGTAGGTTCTCCCCACACATAAACCGTATCGCCCAGTTTCTTTCCATCCCATGACAAATACATATCGTTTTGGGCAGAGATGAAAGTTGTTGCACTTATTGCAAAAATTAATAAGAGTAGAAATTTTTTCATCATAAATAATTTATTGGTTGATAACTGATTTAATTCAAAAAATTACCTTCAAAATTCAGCGTGCAAAGTTATAATAAATCGTAATATGGATTTATAAAAAATTACCGGTAAAATTCATTTATTATCATAAGTTCAGTTTACAGACAACATTATTTGTTTTTGGATGTCTGACAAAATGTTAAAATCAGAATTTTTCAAATGATTATTGATACATTTGCGCGCAAATTCAGGTCTAATTAAAAATTGAAGAAAGAATGAAAAAAATTACCCTTTTACTTTTTAGTGTTTTACTGACAATAATGGCGGTATCACAGTCGCAGCGTATGGTACTTGCCGAAGAGTGTACAAGTTCAACCTGCTGGCCCTGTGGTCAGCAAAACCCGCCTTTTGATGCCTTGATTGAGGCCAACTCCGATATTATTACATCCATTAAATACCATGTCTGGTGGCCGTCACCGGGAAACGACCCGATGTACCTTGACAATAAAGCTGACAATACTAATCGCACCAATTATTATGGTGTGAACAGTGTTCCCCATGTAATGCTTGACGGAAGTTATTGGGACGGAATGCCTTCGCAAGTCACACAGTCACGGATCGATAATGCCGCTGCCATACCGTCACCTTTTGAGATACAGGTGTATCAGGAACTTTCTCCCAATGAGGACACAATTTACCTGACAACCCTTGTCCATGCCACCGATCAGGTTAGCGGGAGTCTGGTTACGCATGTGGTTGTCATCGAAAAACACATTCACTTCAATTCGCCTCCGGGCACCAATGGCGAAAAAGATTTTTACAATGTGATGAAAAAGTTATTGCCAACCGCAGGTGGTGCGGAAATGCCTTCATCAATGGAAAATGGAGATTACGTTATTTTTCAAAATAGCTGGCCCCTGGAGAATGTTTATGACAACGATGAGCTGGCCGCGGTAAGTTTTGTGCAAAATCATAACACAAAAGAAATCTTTCAGGCAGCAAACAGCAGTACTGACCCGATCACTCCGGTTTATTCCCTGGACGCTGAAATACTTGATGTTATGGATGTCACTTCCTACAATTGCAGTGGCGTTGTAACGCCTACGGTGGTCATCAGGAACAACGGCAGTACCGACCTGTCTTCATTTACGCTTCACTATTCGGTTAACGACGGTGATGAACAAACTTATGAATGGTCGGGTGACCTTGCTTTCCTTGAAACAGCAACTATCCAGCTTTCAACACTTGATTTTACCGTTCAGGATACAAATCATCTGGTCATCTCCTGTGACAGTCCCAACGGAACTTCTGATGATTACCCTTCGAACAATACATCAACAAAAACCATGTATGAAGCCAAGCTGATTTCAGGGAATATTATCCTTGCCCTGATCCTTGACGACCATCCCGAAGAAACCACATGGGAGATCTATAATTCCAACGGAGATATTGTTCAGCAAGGTGGACCGTATGATACGCCCGGACAGTTGATCATTCCCATTGAACTGGATTATGGCGATTGTTATCAGTTTGTGATTCATGATGCCGGTGGAAACGGAACGGATTACTATGCATTGGTTTACGGTGGAAACAATATCATTTTTGACGGTAGTGATTTTGGAAGTATCGATAAAAATGAATTCGAATATTTCTTTGTAGGAATTGAAGAACCGGGTCAGATCAGTGATGTGAATGTATATCCTAATCCGGCGACAGATAAAGTCAATGTTGAGTTTAATCTTTCGGAGTACTCACCGGTAGAAGTAAGCATGACGGATATGGTTGGGAAAAGAATTTATCATGAAAAACTTGAAAATGCTTCTCCCGGCCCGAAACATTTTGAAGTAGTAACCAACGATTTATTACCCGGCATGTATCTGTTGAAAGTGGACGCCGGCAGCGGGTCTTTTGTTCGCAAAGTAAGCATCAGATAGTTCTGAAATATTGTTTAAAGAAGTTGGCGCAAACCTGTCGTAGAAATGATTCCGCGGGTTTGCGCTGTTTTTATTTATGAAAATGCTTCTTCTTTGTTTGGCATAAACAAAGAAATATTTGATATTTGTTGACCCCAATTCATACCCATGCCCGAACAAGCAAATTCAAGATCATATACCGCCGCTTTTGTCAGCCTGACTTTCCTGTTTTTTATGTGGGGATTTATGACCGTCCTCAACGACATCCTGATCCCGTACATGAAACAGGTCTTCGATTTGAACTATACCCGGTCCATGCTGATCCAGTTTACTTTTTTCGGCGCCTATTTTGTCGGGTCGGTTGTTTATTTTACCGTTTCGGTTCTTACCGGTGATCCCATCAACAGGATGGGGTATAAAAAAGGAATTATTCTCGGACTGATCATTTCCGCTCTCGGTGCACTGCTGTTTTATCCTGCTGCACAATATCATTTGTACGGCTTTTTTCTGTCGGCCTTATTTGTGATGGGGCTGGGTTTTACCTTGTTGCAGATTGCGGCCAATCCGTATGTGGCCATTCTTGGGCCGGAAAAGTCGGCTTCATCACGGCTGAATCTTGCACAGGGTTTCAACTCGCTGGGGACGACCATCGGCCCGGTGGTTGGCGGTTTTCTCATCTTCAAATACTTTGCCGATGCCCCCGGCTCGGATGCGGTTAAAATACCTTATTTGTTTTTTGCCCTGATCTTTTTGCTGATGGCCGGTTTGATCCAGGTAACCAAACTGCCCCGTTTTACCAATCCCGAAGAAAGCAAAACCGGTTTTGGCGCTTTAAAATACAGACAACTGGTTTTCGGAATGATCGCCATTTTTATGTATGTGGGCGGCGAGGTGAGTATCGGCAGCATGATGATCAATTACCTCGGTCTGGATGAGATCGGCGGACTGTCGCATATTGAGGCCAGTCAGTTTGTGTCCGTCTATTGGGGAGGACAAATGATCGGAAGATTTTTGGGAGCCGTTTCATTAAGCCGGACGAAAAACACCTCACTGAAAATATTTGGAATGATCGCCATACCTGTGGCTGCGTTTGTTGTCATCGGCTTAACCAACGGTTTTGAAACGGCATTGATCTATGGGATTTTCCTGTTGATCAACCTGGGCGCATTCTTCCTTGGGAAGTCATTGCCGCAACGGACACTTTACATCTTTGCGTTTGTTAATATTATCCTGCTTGCCATTGCACTGTTCAATAAAGGGCCGGTTGCTTTGTGGCCCGTCATTGCCATTGGCTTGTTCAACTCCATCATGTGGTCCAATATTTTCACGCTGGCCATAGCCGGGCTGGGGAAATATACAAGCCAGGGGTCTTCACTATTGGTCATGATGATCCTCGGCGGCGCCATCCTGCCTGTTTTCCAGGGCATGGTGGCCGACAGCTTCGGTGTGCATCTGTCGTATATTGTGCCGGTTTTCAGTTATATTTACATTGCCTTTTACGGGCTGAACGGATACAAACCAAAGAAAATATACGGAACACAGAGATACACAGGGAATTAATCACAGAGGGGCACGGAGATGGAAATTAATAAAATAACAGAGGAGATTATTGGAGCTGCAATCGAAGTTCATAAATCACTTGGACCGGGTTTGCTTGAATCTGCCTATGAACAATGTCTTGAATATGAATTAATGGAGAGGAGACTTAAAGTTGAACGACAAGTTCCCATTCCGGTTACCTACAAAAGTCTGCATCTTGAATTTGGTTACAGATTAGATTTATTGGTAGAAAATCAGGTAATAGTCGAAATTAAATCTGTTGATGAAATCCATGAGGTTCATGAAGCCCAGATTCTGACTTATATGAGATTTGCCGAAAAGAAAATCGGCTTATTGATCAATTTTAATGTTAAACTTTTAAAGTACGGAATTAACAGATATATCCTGTAACTTGGTGTGACTCTGTGCCTTCTCCGTGTTTCTCCGTGTAACAATAAAAAATAAGCTATGCTAAATAGAAGGAAATTCATCGAAAAAACCTCCGCAGCCGGCTTGCTCGGTCTGTTGGGAACCCATCTGAAACTGGATGCCGCGACATTTATTAACCCTGGAAAGAATGCCCTTCCCGTCATCATTTCCACCTGGAACCATGGTATCCCTGCCAATGCAGAAGCCGTGAAAATCCTGCAATCGGGTGGCAGTGTGCTGGATGCCGTCGAAAAAGGAGTAATGGTGGTGGAAGCCGACCCGAAGAACCATAGTGTCGGCATCGGCGGCCTGCCCGACAGGGACGGTCACGTTACCCTTGACGCTTCCATCATGGGTCCGGACGGCAATGCCGGCTCGGTTTGTTTCCTGGAAAACATTGTACATCCTGTTTCTGTGGCCCGCCTGGTGATGGAAAAAACGCCCCACGTCATCCTGGCTGGTGAAGGCGCCCTGCAGTTTGCCGTGGAGAGCGGTTTCAAAGAACAAAATCTGCTCACCCCCGAGGCGGAAAAACGATGGAAAGAGTGGCTGAAGAAATCGAATTACGATCCGGTGATCAACTGGGAAAACGAACCCAACAAATACCACGACACGATAGGACTGCTTGCTGTTGATGAACAAGGCGATATCGCCGGAGCATGCACCACCAGCGGACTGGCTTTCAAGATGCACGGCAGGGTGGGTGATTCGCCCATCATCGGTGCCGGACTGTATGTGGACAATGAAGTAGGCGGTGCCACGGCCACCGGAATGGGGGAACTGGTGCTGAAAACCCTCGGGTCGTTCCTCGTTGTGGAACTGATGCGTAACGGACGTTCACCGCAACAGGCCTGTGAGGAAGCCGTTATGCGCATTGTGAAAAAAGATCCTGAAAACAAAAAACGACAGGTGGGCTACATCGCCGTGAACAAGAACGGGGAAACCGGAGCATACAGCTTACAGCCCGGCTTTAACTATGCGGTTTATCAGGAGGGGGAGAATAAAATGATTGACAGTAAATCGTATTACTAAACTTTTCCAAAGTTCAAAACTTTGGAAAAGTTGTATATTCCACTAATCTTGCATTTTAAAACCAACACATCATGAAATTGAAAAGTATTTTAGTTTTTACATTTCTGGCAGTTATTATGATTACAGCATCCGTTGATCTTAAAAGTCAAAACAATGAGCCTGCTGTTATTCCCATTCCTGTTGAAATGAAAGTAAAACAGGGAAAATTTATCCTGAACGAAAAAACGAAACTTGTTTATCCTGACAAAGAAGAGGCCCGTCAGGTGGCAGAATATTTCAAGACATGGATAGCTAACCCTACAGGATTTAAGTTAAAAAAGGGTAGTAAAAAAACAAAAACAAATGTTATTGTTTTCCAACTTGTAGAAAATGACACGCTGGGCGATGAAGGATATCTGCTGGATGTCAGCCCCGAAAAGGTGATTATTTCTGCCAACACATCATCCGGATTGTTTTATGGTGTACAGATGGTTTTTCAATTACTCCCGCCTGAAATCTATAGTCCGGAAAAAGTAATAGGAACAGCATGGTTAATGCCTGCCGTTTCCATATTCGACAAACCGCGTTTCGGATGGCGGGGGATGCATCTCGATGTCTCGCGACACTTCTTCCCGAAAGAGTTCATCAAAACCTACATTGACCTGATCGCCATGCACAAGATGAACGTGTTCCACTGGCACCTGACCGATGACAACGGTTGGCGTATTGAGATAAAAAAATATCCCGGGCTCACGAAAATCAGTGCCTGGCGGGTGGACCGCGAAGATCAGCCCTGGCGCGAACGGACACCTCCGAAGCCCGGTGAGAAAGCCACATACGGCGGGTTCTATACGCAGGATGATATCCGTGAAATCGTAAAATATGCTGCCGAACGACAAATCATGGTCTTGCCCGAAATTGAAATGCCCGGCCACACCAGCGAGGTGTTTGCTGCCTATCCCTGGCTTTCGTGCACTGGCGAAAAGACATTTGTCAGGCCCGGAAGCTACTGGCCGGGAACGGATGTTTTTTGTGCAGGCAACGACAGTGTTTTCACATTTCTGGAAGATGTGCTGGATGAGGTGATGGGATTGTTCCCTTCACCTTATATTCACATCGGGGGCGATGAGGTTGACAAAACCAACTGGAAAAAATGTCCCAAATGTCAGAAAAGAATAAAGGATGAGCATCTGAAAGATGAAAATGAATTGCAAAGCTGGTTTGTGAAAAAGATAGAAAGCTATCTGGTGGCTCACGGCAAAAAGCTCATCGGCTGGGATGAGATTCTCGAAGGCGGGCTGGCTCCGGAAGCCACAGTGATGTCGTGGCGCGGCACGGAAGGCGGCATTGCATCCGCAAAACAAGGACACGACGCCATTATGTGTCCGGGAACCCATTGCTATTTTGACCATTACCAGGCAGACCCCGATTTTGAACCCGAAGCCATTGGCGGTTTCACGACTTTGAAAAAAGTGTATTCCTACGAACCCATCCCCGAAGAATTGAATAAAGAAGAAGCCAAACACATCCTGGGTACGCAGGGAAACGTGTGGACTGAATTCATCCCGACACCCGACCGTGCAGAATACATGGCTGTGCCGCGGATAACAGCCCTTGCGGAGGTTGCCTGGAGCCCGGCGTCCAAACGAAACTGGCTGGATTTCAGGGAACGGCTGAACACCCAGTTCAAACGGTTTGACTATATGGGCGTGAATTATTCCCGCGGCTCGTGGAAGGTGGATATCCTGCCACAAATGTCAAATGACGGTAAAAAATACACTATCGTGCTGGAAACCGAACAGCCGGATTATCCGGTCTATTACACACTGGACGGTTCAGGCCCCAATACCCATTCGATGCTTTACCGCAAGCCGATCTTAATTGACAGCACGGTGACCATTAAGGCAGGGATCTTTGATCATGGTCAGTTGAAAGAGAAATATGCTGAGAAGTCCATCATATTCCACAAGGCGCTGGGTAAACCGGCCAGACTAACCAATCAGCCCGTGAAAAGGTACGGCGGAAAAGGAGCTCTGACGCTGGTGGACGGCATGACAGGATCGCGTAGATACAACGACGGCTACTGGCTGGGCTTTGACGGGGACAATCTGGATATCACCATTGATCTGGAAAAGGTAAAACCCGTGCATCAGGTTACCGTTAACTTTTACCAGCGGCAACAATCCTGGATATTTATGCCTATAGAAGTCATTTTCGAAGTACTGGATGCCGACGGAAATCTATTGACCTCGCAAACCGTCAAAACCCAAACGGATTCAAAATTAATGGAGATTGTCATTGAGCCGTTCGCAGCAAAGTTCACGGATGTGTCGGGACGGTATGTCAGGGTGATTGGCATCAACAGAGGTACATGTCCTCCGTGGCACCCCGGCGCCGGGGACACCTGCTGGATATTTACGGATGAGGTGGTTGTTGAGTAGGTATAGATTTGACTTGGAACGCCTGCCTGACGGCAAGGCATGCTTAAAGCGGATGAATAAAGTATAATACTTTCCTTTAGGGGACGCTTAAAACACTATGAATTAATAATTTGTTCCGTCGGAATTGACCGGTAATTGCATGAAATAACTTTTTATTATTTCACCGTTTTCATCTGCCATGCTTTTACAGTCATCGTAATAATAATACTCAGTAATTTCTTTCGTAAGTAAAAATGATGATCCACCACCGAAAATTTGCTCAAAATATGCTGTAAATCTAATTGTTATAAAATCATTCTTGTCTGCAAGCATGAATTCAGCTTCCCCGGGAGCGTACACCCCGTTCCCATCCGGATGACCTGTTAAATTTTTAAGGTGCTCAAACCTGCCATAAGCATCTCTATCCAACTTGTATTCCACTTTACCTTCAAAAGGATCGTTGTCCTTATAAAGGATTTTGATAGAAGGTTTAACCGTGAATAATTCCGCAGGCCTTTTGGTATTTTCCTTTACCTTTTCACATGAATTGAAAGAAATAATAAGGAAAGCAAACAATAAAAAAGCAACTGTCTTTTTCATTTCTGTTAATTTTTGGTTTGGAGTATCAAATATAATAAAAAAAAATCAGATATGTTTTGCAAAACTCTAAAAGAAAATTGCACTCAAAAAGATATTTGTCCTGCAAACCGGAGGAGTTAAGTGTT
>JAOZOO010000043.1:17446-21705 GCA_029933225.1 Bacteroidales bacterium
CCCTGCAACACTTTCACCAATCACAAATCACCACTCACTACTCACAAATCACCACTCATCCTCCTATCTCCACTCCACAACCGTTCCCCTTTCATTATCCAGCATTTGTTGCGGCACATGGGTACGGATGCTTTCAGCCAGGTTTTCGATGATACGGGTTTTGACAAAGCGGCGGGTATAAATTAGACTTACCTCCCGCAGAGGTGTTATATTGCTGAAATGCCGAACCTGCCCTGCACGCTCGCCGGTTTGTTCGATACCTGCCAGTTCCGGGATTAGCGTAAACCCACCTTCTTTGTCAATGATTTTCATCAGCGTATCCAGCGAGCCGCTTTCAAATTCAAACGGGAGCTCATCCGTTTTGATATCGTGGAGGTCGCACAGGTTTACGATCTGATGACGGAAACAATGACCGTCGCTCAACAACCAGATTTCCGGGGTGGCAATATCTTTGATGTCAATCACCGGTTGGCTGTTAAAAGGATGCTTCCGGTTGGAATAGACCAGCATTTCCTCATAATAAACAGGATACTCAATGATGCTTTTGTTGTGCAAAGGCGTTACCAGTATCCCCACATCCAACAGGTCTTTGGTCAGCATTTCCTCAATACGCTCGGTGATTGCCTCCTGGATTTTTACATCAATTTTCGGGAAACTCCGTTTAAACTCACCGGCAAACAAAGGCAGCAAATAGGGTGCAATGGTGGGAATCACACCGATGCGCAGCTCTCCGCTCAGTTCGTTTTTTGACTCCTCTGCCAGCAGTTTGAGCTTTTTGGCTTCCTGCAAAACCAGCCGTGCCTGCTCAATGATCTTTGAACCGGCCTCTGTAGGGATAACCGGCTGGCGGGTTCGATCGAACAATATAATGTCCAGTTCTTCCTCTAACTTTTTCAATTGCATGCTCAACGTGGGCTGTGTGACAAAGCATTTTTCGGCTGCCGTCGCAAAATGGCGGTAAGTGTCCACTGCAACGATATATTCGAGTTGTATCAATGAAATCATTTTACAAATATAGATTAAATCTATTATAATATAAAAACAATTGATTTGACTTATATTATTAGTTCAATTACTTTTGCATCAGAAAAATTAATTGATCACCAAAAAATTATTTATCATGGAACAAGAAATGAAACAAGAAGTTACAGTCATGCCGCGTATTGGCGACAAGGCTCCCGATTTTGAAGCGGTAACCACAAAAGGAGTCATCCGCTTATCCGATTATGCCAAAGACAAATGGATCGTACTTTTTTCACACCCTGCCGACTTCACTCCGGTTTGTACAACTGAGATGAGCGGGTTTGCACAACGCAAAAGCGAGTTTGAAGCACTGAACGCCGAGCTGCTCGGTTTGAGCATTGACAGTATTTTCTCACATCTGGCGTGGGTGAACAACGTAAGAGAAAAAACGGGGGTTTATTTTGATTTCCCCATCATAGCCGACATCGACATGAAGGTATCGAAACTGTACGGCATGCTCCAGCCCAACGAGAGCGAAACCCATGCCGTGCGTGCAGTCTTTTTTATTGATCCCGAGAAAAAAATCCGCCTCATTATGTATTACCCGCTGAATGTGGGACGTAACATGGACGAGATTTTGAGAGTGCTTGAAGGATTGCAGATTTCGGATGCCAATGGCGTGGCGTTACCGCTGAACTGGACAAAAGGCGACAAAGTGATTGTTCCGCCTCCGGTGAACCTTGAACAGATGCAGGAACGCATTGACGGCGATTATGATGAGAAAGTAGATTTTTACCTGGTGAAAAAATCTCTCTAAAGAAACTATATTCACTCAGTAATTCCAAAGCGTACTTCCGGTTTCCGGGGGTGCGTTTTTTTTTTTTTTTTTGAGATTAAAAATTAAGGCTTTTGGGGTTCTGATAATTATTCCCGAATCGAATCAACTCAACCGTAGTTTTATTTTTTTATCTGGTAAAATAAAGTGATTTGAGGAGTTATTACAACCGATCTGATGTTTTTGTAATTCGTTCTGGAAAAAATTTTTGGATTTTTTGCAATCAATACAATGTTCTTTTCAACTAAATCAACGAAAAGAAGCTTCTTTTATACTCCAGTTTTCCAGTAAGTAATCAATATTATTCCAGTATTCCTGCTTGGCAAGATCAGACCAAATGACTTTTTTCATTCTTTGAAAAGATTAGGATATTTTTCCCTCGTTTCATTTAAAACATTTTCATGTGATGTGACTTTACCTTGCTTGATTTGTTCAATACCTTTATCAATCGCTTTATTTTGTAAGGTAAAATAAATTGACTTGTGAAAATAAAATACGTATATTTGCAATAAAGTAACACGTAATGCAAACAAAGTTAACCTTAACACTTGACAGGGATGTCATTGAAAAAGCGAAGCAATACGCCAGAGAAAAAGAGCGGAGTTTGTCGCAATTGATTGAGAACTATTTAAAAGTCATCCTGGAAGAAAGTCCTCAACAAGTAGAATTATCCCCTTCGATTAAAAAGTTAAAAGGGGCGGTAAAGTTGCCTGATGATTTTGATTACAAAAAGGAATTATCGGATACACTTTTTGAAAAACATAAATCATGAAGCGTATTTTTATTGATACCAATGTAATCATTGATCTTCTTGCTGACCGCACTCCTTTTGCTGATCACGCAGCAATATTGTTTCAACTGGCAAAAGAGAATAAAATCAGGATATTTGTATCGGCCATTTCGTTTAACAATACCTATTACATTTTACGGAAAGTGTCAACACACAAAAAAGCGATCAATCTCCTGTCTGAAATTGAAGAATATGTTGGAATTCAGGAGCTAAACAGAGAGATTATCGGAAAGTCATTAAAATCAGGATTTAATGATTTTGAAGATTCCATTCAGTATTACAGTGCTGTTCAGCTTGGAAACATTGACATTTTTACAACTCGCAATGTAAAAGATTTCAAAAAAAGCGAAATACCTGTTTTATCACCTGAAACAACGATAAAATTATTATAATTCTGAATATTATTTTCGTCACTGCATTCAGGTTTGTATATTATTGAAATCATTTCAAATAAATTGTTTATCAGACAGAAACTGATAATAGAATAATATAAAATGCATCTATGAAATATTTAAACAGATTACTCATTTTATACATCATATTATTGGTCAGCTATCAGACCTTTGCACAAGAGGCAAAAAGCAACATGCAATGGTTTACCGACTCACGGCTGGGTATTTTTATCCATTGGGGGATTTATTCGGTGAACGGCATTGATGAAAGCTGGTCTTTTTTCAACGATTATATTTCTTACGATGATTATATGAAGCAATTGGATGGCTTCACGGCAGAAAAATATAATCCTGCTGCGTGGGCAAAACTCATCAAAAAAAGCGGTGCCGGTTATGCAGTCATCACAGCAAAACACCACGATGGGGTAGCTTTATGGGATACAAAATACAGTCATCTGAACACGGTTGAAAAAACCCCGGCCGGCCGTGATCTAATTGGACCTTTTATAAAAGCTCTTCGGAAAGAAGGACTCAAAGCAGGCTTGTATTTTTCAAATCTTGATTGGTCATATCCTGATTATCCGCGAAAAACAAGGAAAGAATATCGTTACCGTGATGATTCGGTGCGCTGGAACAGGTTTCTGGAATTCCGTTTCAACCAGATCAAAGAACTTGTCATCAGATATCATCCCGACTTGCTTTGGTTTGATGGAGATTGGGAAGAGAAACCGGAAATGTGGCATTCCAAAGTCTTACGCGACAGCATTAAAGTATGGAAACCGGATATTATTCTCAATTCACGTCTTAACGGTTATGGGGATTATGCCACACCTGAACAGGGAATTCCGGTTAAAAGACCTGCTGATAAATATTGGGAGTTATGTATGACCATGAATGATTCATGGGGATATCAACCTAACGATACCCACTATAAAAGTACTGATGAGATCATTCGCATTTTTGCCGATATGATCGGTATGGGTGGCAACCTGTTACTGGATATTGGTCCAAAAGCTGACGGAACAATTCCCCAGGAGCAAAAAGACAGGTTGATTGAATTCGGCAGATGGATTAGAAAACATAACACGGCCATTTTTCACACATACGCCGGATTACCACCGGGGTATTTTTATGGCCCCAGCACATTATCTGCTGACAGTACTATTTTGTATTTGTTTTTACCCACAAAGGCAACGGGACCCTACGAGTTGAAAGGAGTTAAAAATGAGATACAGCGTATTTGGGTTGTGGGTGAAGGAACCAAACTGGATTATCGTAT
>JAOZOO010000043.1:21805-23378 GCA_029933225.1 Bacteroidales bacterium
CAAAAACCCAAAGAACCCGTTGATTTCATCAACCCCTTCATCGGAACCGGCGGTCACGGCCACACGTATCCGGGTGCCGTAGTGCCTTTCGGGATGGTACAATTGAGCCCCGATACCCGCAAAGACAGTTGGGACGGCTGCTCGGGCTATCATTATTCCGACAGTGTGGTCTTTGGTTTCAGCCACACCCATTTGAGCGGAACAGGGGTTGGCGATTACGGTGACATTCGTTTCATGCCGACACTGGGCGGGTTAAAAACAAATCCCGGAACAGCCGAAACTCCCGACTCCGGGTATGCTTCCCGGTTCAGTCATGAAAAAGAGCTGGCCAAAGCGGGGTACTACGGGGTTTATCTTCAGGACTACGATATTTACGTCGGGCTGACGGCTACCGAAAGAGCCGGTTTTCACAAATATATGTTCGCCACGGATGGCGAGGGGCACATCATCATTGATTTGAAGGAAAGTGTGACCTCCGAAAAAATTCTGGATTCCCGTATTGAATTTCTCAGCGATCATGAAATAGCGGGTATGCGAAGGACCGATGGCTGGGCAGATGATCAGTACGTGTATTTTTATGCTGATTTCAGTAAGCCCTTCCGTTCATTCGGCGTGGTGGAATATGGCGTTAAAACATCCGGGAAGAAAAAGGCACAGGGTACCGATCTGAAAGCATGGGTTAATTTTTATGTTCACCCCCGGGAAACCGTTTATGTAAAAGTAGGGATTTCCGCTGTGGACGTGGAAGGAGCAAAGAACAACCTCTATTCCGAAATACCGGAATGGGATTTTGACAGTATTGTTTTTACCGCACGTGAAAAATGGACACACCAAATTGCAAAAATGCAGATCGGCGGCGCTACGCCAGAGCAAAAAGAAGTTTTTTACACAGCCCTGTATCACACCATGCTGGCGCCCAATATCTATTCGGATGCGGACGGCAGGTACCGCGGGCATGACCATCAGATACATCTTGACACCACGTTTAACATGTACACCGTCTTTTCCCTATGGGACACCTTCCGGACACTGCATCCGCTGTTTGCCATCATCGAGCGGAAGCGGACTGTGGATTTGATCAAATCGATGCTCGACATGTACAAAGACGATGGTTTGTTACCCGTTTGGGAACTGGCCGGCAATGAAACCAACTGCATGATCGGGTATCATGCCGTCCCGGTAATTACGGATGCTTATGCCAAAGGAATACGCGGTTTTGATGCGGAGCTTGCCCTGAAGGCCATGCAGGCATCTGCCGGCTCCAATCTTTTCGGACTTGACTGGTTGAGAAAAAAAGGATACATCCCGGCAGACAAAGAAGGTGAATCGGTCTCAAAAACTCTTGAATATGCCTATGATGACTGGTGCATTGCCGAAATGGCGAAAATGCTCGGTAACAGTGGTGTGGAAAAAGAATTCACACAACGGGCACAGTATTACAAAAACCTGTTTGACAAAGAAACCGGCTTTTTCAGGGGCAGGAGCAACGGCAGCTTTGTGGAACCTTTCGATCCCACGGAAGTGAACTTTATGCTTACCGAAGCCAATACCTGGCAATATAACTTTTTTGTTC
>JAOZOO010000267.1 GCA_029933225.1 Bacteroidales bacterium
CAAACAGCTATTTCTTAAACGGATTAATGATCCGGAGTTTATTTTCAATTAGTTGATTGTGCTGGAGGTCTTCGGTAAATAATATTTCGCATTTCGAATGTAACGCTGCAACAATTATTTGGCTATCATAATAACTGTATTTATATTTATTATGGATCGATAGTGATTGCGAAACAAGATATGGATTAATGGAAATAATTTCAAAATCTTTTATGCATTTATAAATTATATCTGATGCTTTTTTACTGGTACTTCCTGATCTTACCAGAACATTAAATAATTCGCCAAGAACTTGGGTGCTAATAATAATATTTTCGAAGTAATCATTTATGAATTGCCTTGCAATTATTTTCTTTGGTTCGTTTTTCAATTGAAAATAATAAACAAGCACATTTGTATCAAAAAAAACTCTACCGCTCATGGAGTTCTTCCCTGTTAAATTTATAATCTTCAGGTAAGTCAATCAAGTGCTTATCCGCAAATTTTAAAAAGTCTTCTTTTTTCTTTTCAAGGTCAGTTTTTCTCTTCTTTTTCCCCCCATATTTGAAAACAAGATACTTATAAAAACTCTCCAGTTCTTTTCGCGCTTCCTCTGAAAGGGAGTTAATATCTATGAATGAGTTATAGTCCATAACACTTGGATTTTGAAACCAAAATTAATGATTTTTTTGTAACAGTATTATTTTCCATAGCTTTGCGAAAACGTCAACGAAACGGAAAGTATTATCAAATCATATTTTTACCGGATGCAATCAAAAAAGCAACTTATTACGTTATTTTTCTTTTTTCTGTTTGCTTCCGCTATGACCCAGGATACCCTGACCATTCAGAAATGCTGGCTGTGTAAAAACAACCGGCACACGGTTGCAACACCATACACTTACGGCTGGAAACACGAAACTCCGTACCTGATCCTTTCGGGAGGGCTGCTTATGTCGGGAATGGTAAGCTACTTTGCCAATCCCATTGAGCCATATACTATTGCCGGACTGGATACCATCAGCAGGAGCGATGTAATTCCCTTTGATCGTGGTGCTACATATTATTGGGATCCGGGTTCAGGGAGGGCCAGTGATATACTCCTTGCCGGATCTGTCATGGCACCCTTGCTCTTTTTAACAACCAAATCCACACGACAGGATTTCGGCTGGATTATCCTGATGGCCGGAGAGGTTATGAGCATCAACTACGGCCTGAATACAACGGTGAAAAACATTACCAACCGGCCACGCCCCTACGTTTACAACCCGGATGCACCGCTCGACGAAAGAACCGGCCCGGGCAGTCTTGCATCATTTTACTCGGGACATTCTTCAACCGCTGCAGCCATGTCATTTTTCATGGCCACTGTGTTAACCCAATATCATCCGGATATGAAAACCGGATGGAAGATCACCGTGTGGGCTGTTGCGGCAGCTTATCCGGCGGTAACCGGTTATCTGCGGGTGGCTTCAGGGCAGCATTACCCCACCGATGTCATAGTTGGCTATGCCGCCGGGGCGCTGACCGGCTGGCTGGTGCCTTTTCTGCATAAAAAGAAAAACAAAAAAGACCGGTTCAGTTATGCCCCGACCACCATTTACGGCCATGCGGGGGTGTATTTGTCGTATAAGTTTTAATGTATCTTTTCCAAAGTTCAAAACTTTGGAAAAGGTTAAAAAGACTGATTTAATTAACATGTTTAAATTATTTATAAAGATCACCTGTTTATTCCCCGCTTTGATGATACTTGCTTCCTGTGCCGGAAACAGTCATACAAAGCAGGAAAAGAAAAATTCTGACGATATTGGAAAATACAAAGCAGGTCA
>JAOZOO010000142.1 GCA_029933225.1 Bacteroidales bacterium
ATCTGCTTGATCACAAAGGGTGAATCTTCACGTTTTCCGAGATGCTCGAAAGCAAATATTCCTCCGATAATAGTGATTATCAGGAAAAAATAGATGACCTGTTTATTTTTTAATGCATATCCTGCAATACTCATAATTTTAGAATTAGAGATTTAAAATAATCAATGAAAAGCGTTCTGATCAAGTATCTTTACTTTCTGACCTTCCACAAGTCGTTTTGCTCCGGCTGCAATTATTTGCTGACCCGGTTTCAGTCCACTGGTAATGTTTATATAATTTTTCCCTGCAAATCCGCCCAGCTTTACATTTTGTTTTTTCACAGTACGAATCTCGCCGCTTCCTTCAAGCACCCATACCGACGGGGTTTTGTCGGTCTGGCCTTGGAATACAGCAGCAGTAGGAACAATTAATTGATTCATCTCTTCAGAGGATTCTTTGAACTTGATATTCACCCGGCAACTCATACCTGCTGTTATTTTAATCTGGTTCGGATCTTTCGGATTGTTTTTATGATCAAGGTATAACGTTAAGGTAAACCCTTCAGGTGTAGGTACTTTCCCCAGATCTTTAAGGGTTGCTTTGAAAACCTTATTGGGATATGTATCAAAAATCACACTGTATGAATCAAAATTTCTGAATTTAACGGCAAGCTTTTCAGGGATAGTGGTCACCACTTCTATCAGACTGAGGTCTGATATGGTTGTAATCGGCTGCTGGGGCTTTACCTCTGTACCCACATCTACAAGTTTAGGCCCGTAAAAACCCGAAAAAGGAGCATACAGTTTGGTGTCTTTCAAATTGTTTACGGCATCCTCCCATTTCGCTTTTGCCTGGAGATAATTGGCATATTTTCTGTCATAATCATTTTTAGCCACCGAACCTTTTTGCCACAGACGTTTATACCGGTCGGCTTCCGCTTTTGTTTGTTCAAAACGGGCTTTGGCAGACTGTTCGGCAATGATGTAATCTCTGGGGTCGATTTCAGCTACCAGGTCGCCTTTATTCACGTAAGCACCTTCAATAACATTCATTTTAATTAAAGGACCACCCACACGAAAGGAGATATCCGATTCCTGAAAAGGATTTGTGACTGCCGGATACCCTTGTCCCTCCATATCGGTAATGCTACCAATTGTCACGACTTTAACCGGTCTGATAATTTCTTTATGCGGTGGTTCTTCGGAGCTGCACCCGGTAATGAATACCAGTAAGGCAACGGTGTACAACAGATAAGCTAATTTCTTCATTTTTATTCAGTTTTCAATTGATTAATAATATTTTACTTGCTAAACTCACCAAGAGCATATTGATATTGCGAATAAGCCAGGTTAAGCTGATATTTTGACAGAATATAATTCATGTAGGTTTTTTGCCAGTAAAGCTGTGCATCCAATACTTCCAGAACAGAAGACAATCCTTCGTTGTAACGGTCGAGCATTACCGAGACATTTTTGGCTGCATTATTCATCGAGCTTTTTGCAAAATCCACCAGTTCCTGTGATTTTTGGAGCTTGTAGTAGCTCGTTTCCACTTCGCGGGTCACCTGATCGGTGGTTTCTTCCATCTGGAGTTTGGCCACCTCGGTCATCTGGCGGACAGCGAATACTTCTTCGTGTTTTTTACTCCAGTGAAATATGGGGACAACAAGTTGCGCTTTCAGGTAGTAATTAAAACCCGGTGTAATTTCAAGTCCCGGGCTGGGCGAACCCCATTTTCCTCCTGCGGTCACGCCGAGTTGAGGTAAATATTTTGACCTGACAACTTTTTCATAATACTCGTTTTTCTGAATCTCACTTTTGATGAAACTGATCTCCGGTCGCTGGTTTAAAGCATATTGGGTGATCGTGTCAGCAGCCTGCATCCAGGTAATCGTATTTAGCGAATCGGCAACGTTAGTCGAATTTGTGGGCGGTAACCCGATAAATACATTCAGGTTCATCACACTGATCTCGTAATCTTTCTGGCTTTGTTTGGCTCTGTATTCCGCATTGTTATACCTGACCATTGACTGATACAATTCATTTCTGCCCACTACTTCCTCATCCACACGATCTTTAATTACTTTCAGGAACTCTCCAATGATTTCCTGATATTTTACCTGCAGTCTGTAGATTTCTTTTTTGGCTACGGCTCCCCAGTACAGTTTATCGGAATTGAGTACCACGTCCTGCTTGCTCATGTTCACAATGCTTTTCATTTTTTCCACTTCCGACTCTGCCGCCTTTTTGGTATTTTTCAGGTAACCACCCGTGACAACCGGTTGGTAGAGATCAAGGTTGAGCGAATATAAATGCTGAAGTTCTGCACCTGGTGCTGTTGGATCTTCAGCACTTGGGGCTTGTTGCAGAGGCACTCCGGAGAAATGGTACCGGCTGCTGAAATCGAGCGATGGCAGCCGGTCTGATTTAGCTGCTTTCACCTGCGATTCGGCGCCGCTCAACTGATATTCAGCCATTTTAATACGCTGCTGATAATCCACAGCTTTCTGACGGTAATATTGCAGGAGCGTGTCTCCCTGTGCCATTATGAACTGGGAAAAAAACAGTGATACCAGAATAATTGTTATTCTTTTCATTTTAATGGATTTATCATTTAAAGCGGTTAAAAACAATGATTGGTTAGAAAGAAAAACATAAGAATTATGATTTGCTAATTCGTGTTATTCTTTCAGGAAAATGTTGTCAGGCAAAAATATAAAAAAAGAAGAAGCAAACTGTCCGTATTTTGTCCTTGCGTACCGGAAAACCGTTGAGTATTCTTTCCGGAACTCTTCAATGTTTTAGACCTTTGGAGGCGCTTTTCGGAATACAAGGAACCGGTAGTTTAATGATAAGAGAAATGACTTCCTGTTACCAAGCACCCCGCCCTCTGTGCGCAGTTGCCAGTTTTTATTGATCTGGTACTGCATCCCTATAAGGCCGTTCCAGTGCTGCCTCACCTGTTTGTCCATTCCATACTGAACGATAGATTCTCCGTTGCGTTGATCAATGGCATCTACAACAGGTGTCAGATATTTATCGGCAAACTTTTTCTGGATGGGAGTCGCTTCATTGTTATACCAATTATTATAATTATCAACAAAAGCATCTTTTTTGTCCCACACATCCGGAGGTAATGCATCCTTCAAAGCAATCGATCCGACGGTTTCCGATTGCATGGTCACGTACATGGTACCGATCCAGATGGAAATATTGCTTTGAGGCCTTTTCTTAAACACAAAAGCTTTTCCCATTCTGATACCAACTACATTGACGATTGTGGGCTTGTCAAGCAGGGCCGGTTTGTTCCAGGTCATGTTGGCGTCAACCGAAAACCAGACAGGCCCTACTCCTCCCGCTGCCAGAATACCGAAACCATAAGTGGTCAAATTCTGTTCAACAACCGACGTGAAACTTTGCTGGGTTTGTGAGTCGGGAAATAAAAGGACTTCAACGCTGGTGTTTGATTTACCGAACCCGAAAATTCCGTAAAGATCAATAAAAGGAAAAAGTCAGATATCGGGTCTGATATTGATAGAATATGATGTGTTTTCATTGTTTCCGAAAGCGAGAATACTATCGGAAACGGGCGTCAACGGAAAATTAACCGGGCCACCATGGGCATTTTGAAAACCTAACCGGAAATTATCAATGGCAATGTTTTGCGTAGTCCAGAAAAAGTTAGCCATGATGCCGACCGGATATTGAAGGTCTATCCCCCGTTTGTATGCTTTTGTTCCCCAAAACGGGAAAATGTAATTGTAATCAACACTTTTTATGCTGTCAGTATAAGTTTCATATTTACTTTTTACCTTTTTTGATGCATATTGGGAATAGCCATTCAGGGAAAAGAGGAAAATAGAAATAAAAAAAATGACAATAAATCTGGTAAAGGTTTTCATAATTACTGAATTTGGTTGTGTTTCTTATTGGGGTGCAATGATAAAGAATTTTTTATACTTTTTAAAAGAGGGGGTGTAAAAGACAGTAAATCTGATATTTCCGGAAACAGTAGAATTACTTTATAGAAATTAAAAAAACCTGACAGGTGTCATGACGGTTTGAAATAATACATAATTTATGTTACGTATTTTATGATACATGTTTTATGTAATTTTATTATCTTTTGCGAACGCATATACAGGATGTACAGAACGTCTTGTTTGTTTTTTCAGGCAATTAGATATTTTTTCAACCTCTTCTATTTTTGAAGTATTCGCAATGATACTGCGAATAAAGCAATAAATATTCGCAATAGTACTGCGAATAAATGCACACTCTTTGCAACTATTTACTTTAAACAGTTTTGGAATGAGTGCTGTGACATTTTGATATTCAGGGTAATATGTCTAAAGTTTATTCAAAAATAGAAAATGATTTGAGCGAGTCTTACGAATAGTTTTCTTTTTATTTGACAGAATATTTATTATGTCATGTAATATATATAAATTTGTATAAACAATGATTGGGTAGTTATGAATTATTTTTGCTATCAAATTTTTTAAAGCTCTAAAATGAAAACCGTAATTGTTGAACTTAAAAACCGTAATGCTTTACGTCTTTTAAAAGACCTTGAGCTTGCTAATATTATTCGTCTGATTTCTGTAGATAAAAACAAGGAGAATAAAAAGCTTTCCGAAAGATTAAGGGGTTCTATTTCAAAAAAAAGAGCCGAAGAATTAAATCAACAACTCACCCAAATGCGAAATGAATGGGAAACAAGAAGTATTTAATAGACACTAATGTTGCTATAGAATATCTTGGTGAAACATTGCCTGAAGAAGGACTTGTCTTTTTGGATAGTGTGGTTGATAATGAATATTATTTCTCCGTTATTAATAAAATGGAATTACTTGGTTTTCCTGACATTAATTCTGAAGAAGAATTGAAGTTCCTGGAAATGATTAATATGGCCAACGTAATAAACCTTGATGATGAAATAATAAACAAGACCATTGAAATCAGAAAGAATTATAGGACGAAATTACCAGATGCCATTATTGCTGCCACTTCGCTCATTTATAATCTGACATTAATCTCCAGAAATGTTAAAGATTTTGAAAAAATAACAGGAATAGAATTAATTAATCCTCATAATTTTTGATTTCTCCTCTTTATTAATATCATTTATATCAAACCACATTTTCTTTACTTTTGCGCTTGCCGGAAAGGAAAGATGGGTTAATGGAAAATGGTTGATGGTAACCGGTTAATAGGAATTAGTCATTGGTAACTGAATATTAAAAACTGTAGACTGAAGACTACTGATTGAAAAAACCATCCAATTTTCCATTCATCCACCCATCCCCTTGCCCGGTGGCGATTACAAAAAAAACCTTCAAAAACATCTATAAACAATATTTGTAATTATCAAAATAAACAAACCATGGCATTCAATTTAAGAAACCGCAATTTTCTGAAGTTACTGGACTTCACACCAAAAGAGATAAAATTCCTGCTT
The DNA here is from genome assembly GCA_029933225.1 of Bacteroidales bacterium. Lineage (GTDB taxonomy): Bacteria > Bacteroidota > Bacteroidia > Bacteroidales > F082 > JAADID01. The sequence goes on from JAOZOO010000142.1 coordinate 5,440, forward strand.
GACCTGGCAACCGATCTGAAGAAGGCAAAATATGCCGGCACAGAGCAGCAAAAGCTGAAAGGGAAAAACATTGCCCTTATTTTTGAAAAGGCATCCACACGTACACGCTGCGCTTTTGAAACGGCGGCTTACGATCAGGGTGCGCATGTAACCTACCTGGGGCCCACCGGTTCACAGATCGGTAAAAAGGAATCCATGAAAGATACAGCCCGGGTTTTGGGTCGTATGTACGACGGCATTGAATACCGCGGTTTCGGCCAGACGGTGGTTGAAGAATTGGGGAAATATGCCGGTGTTCCCGTATGGAATGGCCTGACCAATGAATTTCATCCCACACAAATCCTGGCCGATTTCCTGACCATGATGGAACATTCCGACAAACCGTTGCACCAGGTTTCGTTTGCTTATGCCGGTGATGCCCGAAACAACATGGGTAACTCGCTGATGGTGGGCGCTGCCAAGATGGGGATGGATTTCAGGGCTGTTGCCCCGAAACAATTCTGGCCCGGGCAGGAGTTGGTTGACCAGTGCCTCGAAATCGCCAAAGAAACCGGCGCTAAAATCACCCTTACGGAAAATGTGGACGAGGGCGTGAAAGAGGTGGATTTCATCTACACCGACGTGTGGGTGTCCATGGGTGAGCCCGAAGAGGCCTTCAAGGAACGAATTAAGCTGATGATGCCTTACCAGGTGAATGCGGAGATGATGAAAAAAACAGGCAACCCGAAATGCAAGTTCCTTCATTGTCTGCCTGCTTTCCACAACCGTGAGACCCAGATCGGTGAAGAGATTTATCAAAAATACGGCGTGGAAGCCATGGAGGTGACCGATGATGTTTTCGAATCACCTGCATCGCTGGTCTTTGATGAAGCCGAAAACCGTCTGCACACCATCAAGGCCATGATGGTGGCGACGCTGGGGGATTAACAGCCATCACCTGCTGATTTTTCGCTTGTTTTTGACATAAAAAGCCGATGGGTGGTTATCTTTGTGCTCATCGGAATTTATGTTTGAAAATGGAACCCTCTTATTTAAAACTTTATCATTCCGGCGAACTGAAAAAGCGCCTGGAGATGCTCGAAAAACTGCTTCATTCCTGTACGGTTTGTCCGCGTGCCTGCAGGGTGAACCGTATGAAAGGTGAGGAGGGTGTTTGCCGGGCTGGATATCTGCCTTACATCACTTCCATTTGTGCGCATCACGGCGAAGAACCCGTATTGTCCGGGACGAACGGCTCCGGTACGGTCTTTTTCGGCAGTTGCAATCTGAGCTGTGTGTTTTGCCAGAACTGGCAGATCAGTCAGGACAGAAACTATTTCCGGTCGCAAGTGATGGGCTTTAAAAATGCTGCCCGGGCCATTGTGGATTTGCAAAACAGTTACGGGGTTCACAACATCAATTTTGTTTCGCCCACGCATTTTGTTCCCCAAATGGTGCGGATCATTTACGAAGCCGTACCGCTGGGCCTGCGCATACCCATTGTTTACAACAGCAACGGGTTTGATTCGGTTGAGGTGCTGCGACTACTGGAAGGCATTGTGGACATTTATCTGCCCGACTTTAAATATTTTGATGACGATACTGCTTCGCGGTATTCACATGTCGGAGGTTACAC
>JAOZOO010000143.1 GCA_029933225.1 Bacteroidales bacterium
CCGCAGTTGGTGTCCTCACCAACTGCCACCAAAGGTTGAGGGCAAAGTTGTTGGTGGGGACACCAACAACGGAAGGGGAGAGTCAGAGACTGGCGACCGGATGGAAGGATGTGCCGAAGGCATGCCTATGGCAGAATAATGGATGATTGAAAGGAAGGGAAAATAAAATGTTTAAAATTAAGTTATAATTTTGGCGCTTTGTTAAACAGAACGATAAATATGAAATGGGTAAGGGGGCTGGCCGTATGGGGGGTGATGATGGTAATGCAGACTGCATTTGCCCAGGATGTAAGTTTTACAGCCAGTTCAAAACCCGTAGTCAGTGTGGGAGAACGGTTTCAGATCACTTACGAGATCAATGCCGACGGGCGTAATTTCAAGTCTCCCGACTTTGGTTCCCTCACCGTGCTTTCCGGCCCGAACACTTCTACAAGCTCCAGCATTCAGATCATTAACGGAAAAATGGAGCAGAACTATACCAAGACGTTCTCGTTTATCGTTCAGGCAAACGGCGAAGGTGAAGTGACGGTGTCTCCCGCTTCCGTTATTGTTGATGGCAAAAAATATACTTCCAACAGTTTAAAGATAAAGGTAGTCAAAGGTTCTGTTCCTGCTACTTCATCCCAGGGAGGGGGGAACAAAAGCAATGCGGCGACAAGTCGTTCTTCGGGGAATACAGGCACTCTTCAGGATGATGATGTGTATATTAAAGCATCAGTAAGCAATACGAATCCATTCATCGGCCAGCAGGTGATCGTCACCTATACGCTTTATACACGTGTGCCCATTTCCAATCTGATGCTGAACAAAGCCCCGTCGTTTACAGGTTTCTGGTCAAAAAGCCTGACAGATAACAATTCCCAGTTAAAACAAAGAAAACAGATCATCAACGGACAGGAATATACCGTGGCTGAAATTACCAGGTACGCCGTTTTCCCCCAAAAGACCGGCGTTCTGACCATTGATCCTGCCGAGATGCAATGTGTGGCACAGATCAGGATAAACACACATCGAAAAAGGAGTAACGATCCCTTTGAAGATTTTTTCAACGACCCGTTTTTCAACCGGAATGTGCGGAATGTGGAAACAACCCTTCGCTCGAAACCCATTAAAATCAAAGTTAAACCCCTTCCGGAAAAAGGAAAGCCCGAGAACTTCAGCGGAGCCGTAGGCGATTTCACTTTTAAAAGCACGATTGACAGGGATAAACTGAAAGCCAACGAAGCGCTGACACTGACGTTTACCGTGATCGGAAAGGGAAACCTCGAACTGCTTGATTTGCCTTCTCCTGAATTTCCTTCTGATTTCGAGACTTATGATCCCAAAATTTCAAGCAATATCAAGACCCGCAAGTCGGGCATCAGCGGAAGCAAAAAATTTGAATACCTTGCCATACCGCGTACACCCGGTGATTTTATGATCAAGCCGGTAACGTTCACTTTTTTCAATCCGGCAGAAAAGAAATATTATTCCTATTCTTCCGGTGAATTCAAGATACATGTGGAAAAAGGCGATAAAAATGCCACATCGGTAACATACAGTTCTTCGGCGCAGGAAGATATCAAGTTCATCGGACAGGATATCCGGCATATCAAAAGCGGGCCTTTCGACCTGAAACCGGCCAATGTGTTCTTTTTTGAGTCCAATCTGTTTTACATCCTGCTGGCACTTCCGGTTGTACTGCTCATTCTCGTCATCATTTTATGGAAACGACAGGAAAAGCGCATGAGCAATGTGAGCATGATGAAAACCCGGAAAGCCAACAAGGTGGCACGCACTCGCCTGCAAAAAGCTGAAAAATTCAGGAAAGAAGGGAAAGAAAAAGAGTTTTACGATGAGATTGCGCAGGCGCTCTGGGGATACATTGCCGACAAATTCAATATCCCGCAGTCGAACCTCTCCATAGAGACGGTAAAAGAAACGCTGACAGGAAAAGGAGCCGAAGAGAAGATTGTGGACAACTTTGTAAATACATTGAATAACATTGAGTTTGCACGATTTGCCCCCGGAGAGAAAAGCGGGAAAATGGATACGGTTTACAAAGAAGCGTTGAATGCAATATCACAAGCGGAAAAAGGTTTGAAATAAGTGATGATGAAAATGATTAATTCAAATATGAGGTCATCTCAAAAAGTAAATTTCCTGCCACGAGGGCGCCGGAGACATGTATTTGCTTTTCCTCTCTTTGTGATGCTTTTCATCATACTGATTACGGTATCGGCAAACCTCCGGGCAGCCACCCCCGATTCACTGATGCAGATCGCAAACAAAGCCTATAATGCAGGGAATTACGATTCGGCCATTAATGTGTATCAAAAGATAGCAAACAAGGGACTGGAGTCGGCAAAACTGTACTATAATCTGGGCAATGCCTATTTTAAAAACGGTGATGTGCCTTCGGCCATCCTGTATTATGAAAGAGCCAAAAAACTGGCGCCCAATAACGAGGATATCGAATTCAATATCAACATCGCCAACAGCATGATCGTGGATAAGATCGAAAGAGTTCCCCGGTTGTTTTACCAACGCTGGTGGAATTATTTCTACAATATGTTCAATGCAAATGCCTGGGCAATCATTGCGATCGTTTCGTGGTTTATCCTGGTCTTCTTTATCGGAGTATTCATCCTTTCAAAGTCACGCGGCGCACGAAAAATCGCTTTTTATTTCGGGCTCTTGTTTCTGTTGATCTCGGTAGCTGTTTTCGGCCTTGCCGCACAGAAATATGTGAATACCCGCGAACACAACGAAGCCATTGTTTTCACCCCGACGATTACGGTAAAAAGTTCACCAACCATGAATGCCGTTGACCTGTTTGTGATCCACGAAGGCACCAAAGTCCGTGTTCTTGACGAGGTAAACGACTGGGTAAAAATACGCATCCCCAACGGCAGTATCGGCTGGCTTCCTGCCCACTCGGTGAAAAGGATTTGATTATTCTGGTATAAAAGGATATATTGGTATAATGATATAAAGGAATAGGGTATGTCTTGTCCTGAAAAATCACTTTCGTCAATCGTCAATCGTTTTCGTCACTCATCTTTCATCAACCGGAAGTATTTTGGCTTGTACTCCGGTAGCAGTTCCGGGTGAAAAATCCTGATCAGATCGGCAAGCACGATTTGAGGCTCCAGCGGGCTGTTCTCGAAATAGGCTGTCTCCTGCGGATTACAATATATAACATGCCGTTCCCGGAATGCCCTGAAATGTCTGTAGAGCTCATTTTCTTGCGCCAGCGCCCGGTAAGAAGGTTTTTCCCCGTACGACAGGATAATCCGCCAGTAACCGGCATCATGGGCTTTCTGGTAAACCACCTCGTATTCAAGCGGAAAACTGGCTGTGTGGATATCGTCTTTCCAGATGTAATCGGCTCCGGCATCGGCAAAAAAAGCAGCCGTATAACTCTTTCCGCCCGCCACAAACCATTGCCCGTTGAAATATTTGTCGGTGAAAACCGTCGGGCGCTCCTTTAAATCTTTAGTAAGACTTTTATACTGCTCATATTTAGCCACAATATCGCTGAAGATGCTGTCGGCAAGCGATGACCGGTTAAAAAAAGCTGCAGTAAATTTTATCCATTCCGCCCGTCCCAGGGGAGTGGTTTCACGGTAATCGTTGAAAGGGATCAGAGGGATGCCTGTTATCTCCATCGTATGCAGGTCATTCACCGAATAAGGTGTGTAAAAGATCACGGAGGGGTGAACGGTTATTGCTTTCTCCGTAAAGAAACTCCCGCTTCCGGCCAGTTCCGATACTTTCCCCTCTGCCAGCCGTTTTCTGAAATAAGGGCTTTTGATGTATGCCGCCTCGGAAACTCCCGTTACTTTATCCTGAATACCAAGTTTCTCAAAAGCAGTGAGCTGGGTTGCTGAGAAAACGGCGGCATTCCCGGGAACACCATAAAATAACCCGGAATTTCGGGGAAACTGCCCTTTCAGCTTTTTATCGACAATATAAAACGTTTGCTGCTTACCTTTTTTATCCGGGGATGTGTAAACAACGATTTTGGTTATCCCTTTCGATTTGTAAATATCAAATCCTTTGGCGTATTGTACTTCGGATTTGAGGTGACCGTCTGCAAACACTTTTCCAATGTCATCCTGCTTATGTGACCGGGAGCAGGCTACTGTGAACAGCATCAATAGCGATAATGCCAGCGTCCTTATAATTTCTTTTTTGAGAGCCGGATTATTCAATCGAAAGGTCATCACGTTCGAGCAAAAGAATAGAGTGTTGGGGAACGATAAAATATTTTTCGTTGTGGAACTGTATCTCCACGGCGCCTTTCTTCAAAAAGATAGCGAGATCGCCCACTTTGGCCTGTAAAGGAATATAATTGATGGCGTCCTCTTTTTTCTTCCACGGTTCGTCAATTCCTTCGGAAGGCAGGGGAATGGGATATCCCGGCCCGGTCTTGACCACATATCCGCTCTGGATTTCTTCTTTTTCCTTGTAACCGGGAGGCAGCAAAAGACCGCTCCGTGTTTTTCCCGTATCTGTTTTGGGTTTGATCAGTACCCGGTCGCCCACAACGATCAGTTTATCTATCGGATTGGCCATACATTTGAATTTAAAATCATACAAAAATAGTCATTTGTGATCTTTTTGCTTCCATTTTTATTTCCTGTAAAGAAATATACCAAGGTTACTTGACAACCGTTTATAAATTGAGGTAAATTTGTAAAAAATAAATTGATATGCGTTTTATCCTGTTCAGAACTCCGAAGCCCAAGCAATTCAGCTATACACCCCGCTATTATGACCCTGAAAAAGAACGGCTTGAACGCAGAAAAGCCGAACTCGGGTTGCGCTCCGAATTGTCGCATAAAGAAAGCCTGCGGTTACGAATGGACAAAACCTGGAAAAAACATGATGCGTATTCCAAAAAAAATCTGGTCGCAAAAGTAATTTATTATACCTTTTTTGCTTTCCTGATCGTCGGAAGCATTTATGTTATTCTGTTTACCGATTTTGTTGAAAAACTTCTGGCCCTGTTTGGTTTGGCATATCAGTAACGGAGCGGAAGAAGGAGCATTCTTTTTTCTGATCGCAATCCGGTTTATTTTTAAGATCATTTGAGTATAACAGTACATGTCGAACATTATAAAACTTCTTCCCGATTCGGTTGCCAACCAGATAGCAGCAGGCGAGGTAATCCAGCGGCCGGCATCGGCGGTAAAGGAACTGCTGGAAAATGCCATTGATGCCGGGTCTACCAGCGTTGACCTGATCATTAAGGATGCGGGTAAGACACTTATTCAGGTTATTGACAATGGTGCCGGTATGTCGGCTATCGATGCCCGCATGTCGTTTGAGCGACACGCCACCTCCAAGATCAGCAAGGCCGATGACCTCTTTGCCATCCGTACCATGGGATTCAGGGGTGAGGCGCTGGCTTCCATTGCGGCTATTGCCCAGGTGGAAATAAAAACGCGCCCCCATGAAGACGAACTGGGTACCTGTTTGAAGATTGAAGGTTCCACACTCATGAGCCAGGAATCATGCCAGTGTCCGGCAGGAACCAACATCATGGTGAAGAACCTGTTTTTTAACGTGCCGGCAAGACGTAATTTTCTGAAATCCAATACGGCCGAGACAAGACATATCATCGAGGAATTTATCCGTATTTCGGTTATTCATCCCGATATTTCGTTCAGTATGGTACACAACGGAAAGCTTGTGTTTAAACTCATCTCGGGTGGTTTTAAATCACGGATCATCGGCTTGTTCGGCAAAGCATACGACCAGCGTTTGCTGCCTGTTGAACAGAAAACCGACATGCTGACCATTCACGGTTTCATAGGAAAACCGGAATACGCAAAGAAAACCAGAGGTGAACAATACCTATTTGTCAACGGAAGGTTTATTAAACACGCTTACCTGCATCATGCCATTGTCAATGCTTTTAAGGAACTCATTCCCTCCGATGCCTATCCGACTTATTTTCTGAATATTCAGATCGACCCGCAGGAGATCGACATCAATATTCACCCCACAAAAACAGAAGTCAATTTCAGGGATATACAGTATGTTTATGCGGTCATGCTTGCGGCGGTTAAGCAATCCATCGGGAAACACAATGTGACACCAACCATTGATTTTACCGTGGATCCTTCCCTCGAAGCCATGCTGGCACAAAGGCCTGAAGGGGAGATCAAACAGCCGACAATTACCATTGATCCGGATTATAATCCTTTCAAAACCAAAAGCACGGTTCGTGGGCAGACGGGTACCTTTTCGCGGTCTTCTGCGCAGGAGTGGCAAAAGGTTTTTACGGGAGATATCCCCGGCCGGGAAGAAAAAGATGAAACATTTCCTCAAGGAGAAGAACAACCGGAAACGGAGGACTCACAAGGTAGTTTCTACTTGCTCCATTCAAAATATATTCTCACCGGCGTGCGGTCCGGACTGATGATCATCGATCTGCAAAAAGCACATGCCCGGATATTATACGAACAGTTTCTCGAACAACTCACAGGGAAAGAAAAACCTTCGCAGCAGCAGCTGTTTCCGCATAATCTTCATTTTTCACCCGGCGATGCCGAAATCATCCGTTCTTTGAAAGATGACTTGGTAAAACTGGGGTTTGTCATCGAAACGCTTGGTAAAAACGGCTTTGTGATCAATGGCATTCCTGCCGACCTGTTAGAAACGGATGTGGAAGCGGTTTTGGAAAAGATCATAGAAAACCATAAACAGCACGCCAAAGACCTCGATTATGACAAAAACATTATTTTAGCACGTTCAATGGCGGTCAATGCATCGATTAAACCGGGGATCAGGCTTTCACAAATGGAAATGGCCGATATTTTTAACCGGCTGTTTGCCTGCAAAGTGCCGGAGATTGCCCCCGACGGTTCAAGGATCGTAACCATCATTGGACTAACTGACATTGAAAAATTAATGAAAATGTGACAGTCTGATCAGTAAAGGTATATTTATTGGAAAAGACATGAGATGCAAGATAAAAGATAAAAGGAGAAAGATAAAAGGAGAAAGATAAAAGGAGAAAGATAAAAGGA
>JAOZOO010000268.1 GCA_029933225.1 Bacteroidales bacterium
AGTTCACTGCGGGCGCCTGTGCCGCGGTTGTCCACCGATATGATCATAATCCCTTGTTCGGCCAGCATCTGGTACCATATATAATTGAACCATCCCCAGGAATTCAATACGGTTTGTGCGCCGGGCCCGCCGTAAATGGTCAGCAGCACAGGATACTTTTTGGAAGGATCAAAATCGTAGGGCATGATCTTCCAGGCATTCAGCGAAATCACAGTGCTGTCGGGAAGCTTAAATTCAGGAGAGCTGATCGTGAAGAACTCTTTGGGACTAATGCGATAGCCTTTCAGTTTTTCAACCAGTTCGTGATTGTCTTCAAGTACCCGCAACTGCTTGCCGTCTGCCTGGTTTACGGTGATCACCGGCGGGGTGTTGGCATCACTCCAGGTGTTGACAAAATATTTGAAATTTTCACTGAAGGAGGCACTGTTGGTACCTTCTTTCCCGGATATAACTTTCCCTTTTCCTTTCAGGTCAACATAAGCCACTTCACGGTCCATGGGAGAGCTTTCGGCAGACTGGTAAAACACTCTCTTCTTTTTTTGATCGTAACCATACAATTCGATTACATTCCATTTTCCGGAAGTCAGTTGCCTGACCAGGCCACTCCTTATATTATAAAGGTATATATGATTGTATCCATCCTCTTCGGAGGTGATAATGTAATGCTCGTTGTCGGGAAGAAAAGTCAGGTTGTCGGTGATGTCGATGTACCATTTATTGTCTTCTGTGTACATCACCCGGCTGTTTCCGGTGTAGGCATCGCAGAGCAGAATGTCGAGATGGTTTTGCAGGCGGTTAAGCCGCTGGACGGAGAGGATGTCGGGGTCCTGCGTCCATTTGATCCGCGGGATGTACTGGTCGGTTTCTTTGCCGGTATCCATATGGACGGTCTTTTTGTTTTCCAGGTTGTAAACATAAATGTCAACCAGAGAGTTGTCTTCACCGGCTTTGGGATATTTGTAAGTGTAAAGTTCGGGGTAAAGGTCACCGTAATAAGTGAGTGTGTATTCTTTCACGCGGCTTTCATCGAAACGGTAAAAGGCAATTTTCCGGCTGTCGGGTGCCCAGAAGAATGCCTTTGTAAAGCCGAACTCTTCTTCGTAAACCCAGTCGCAGGTACCGTTGATGATGTGGTTGACTTTTCCGTCGGTAGTGACCTGTGTTTCGATACCGGTTTCCAGGTCTTTGAGAAAGAGGTTGTTGTCGCGGACAAAAGCTACCTTGGTGTCGTCGGGCGAAAAAGTTGCCAGCCGCTGTTTTCCATCTGAGAGCCGCCGGAGCTTTTGAGTTTCTGTATCCCAGATATAATAAACCGACTCGGCGGAATGCCGGTAAATCCTTCTGGTTTCTGTGGGGAAAAGAAAACGGGTTTCATCCTCACTAATCCTGAATGAGGAAATCCGGATAGGAACTGTGTCTCCTTCGGGTATCAGTCTGTTGCCGTCAACAAGTGTGGTGACGGAATCGCCGGTTTTGTAATCGTAAACGACGATGTAATTGTTTTTTATTTCAACGAACTGCTCTCCGTTTTTCAGGGATTTCAGCCCGCCCGCCCTTTTCGGAAAAAGCGTATATTTCTTCCAGATGTCACTGAGGGTGATATTTTTCAGGGTGTCCTGGGCGAAACCCGTCTGAAGTCCGGAAAGAATAAAAATCAAAAAGAATAAGGATGTTTTTTTCATGGTCAAAAACGATTTGGTTTTAAAACCGGCAAAGTTAAGGAAATGGGATTTACGAATACGATTTACGAAGGTGAATTACGAAACGGACGGGAAAAACATTT
>JAOZOO010000269.1 GCA_029933225.1 Bacteroidales bacterium
AAACGCTTATAGAATAAGGAGTTACCTGAAAGCTTGGTGATTTTACCCCGTGATTTGGTTATACAAATCCAAAGCAAAGGTAAACTTGATGGCGTCGTAAAAACTCCGATCTACTGCGTCGAGTATTCCGGGCAGACCCGCGACATACTATATGGATAGTCGCGTAGTCGCGGCCCTGTCCGAGACACTACTTCTTGTATATCGAAATGTTTTAGCTATCTTCCTGTTACGCATGCGGCCGGCGCTTACCAATTGGACGGATGACGTGGGGTAGAATTCATTCTTTTGGTAAATATCCAGGTCGTGGCCGTTGACGATCTTCCGGTTTTCAGGCCACAGCACCAGGGGTTTGCCGTCTTTCCGTGTTACTGCGAGTGGCGCCGGAGGAAGTGAGCAGCTGCCGGGCAATGTATTATACTGGGTGTTTTTGAGTTGAATGGATAGAGAAGAAGCACATCAGGCGGCAGCAAGATAGTCATGACCTGCCAGGGAATAGCCGGCGCGCCAGTCGGATTGAGCCATTGCACATCTTTGCCGGAGACGAGGAGTTTCCCATCACGGCCCTGCTCAATCATCAAGATTAACATCTATCCGCAATTCCAACTCTTCATAACTACTTAATTTTATATGCAAAAATGATGCCTGACACCATGACTACATCTTCTTTTCTGATTTTGACAATAGAGACAATATGTTATAAAAATTGCACTGAAAATTCATTAGCTGGGGGAGCGTTTTAAATTCCGGAAAAGTGGTCAAATTTCCGGAAAAACGAATCTTTTCGCCCAGGAAAACAGGGGAGGTTCTTCAAATTATAAGTTTTCGTGAATCAACGAGAGTGTAACTTCAGACCACCTGATCTCAAAAGTTTGATCAAATGTAATTGTAATGAAAGAGTCCTTTATGACGACATTGAGCCGGATAAAGTAGCAGCGTATGAGATAAAAAAGCAGACCCTGCAGGAAGAAATTGAGAACATGAAGGAAACACTGGAAGACTTGAAGGCCTGCCGTCGGGATACGCCAAAGCATATCATGTTATCCGACCTGCCCCCGGAGGATCAGTTCAGGAAACTTGGAAGGAATTTACCATTGATGTAAATTGTGCCTATTAACCGAAAACTCAAACTTTGTCGATGGGAACTTCCTGCCCAGGAATAAAGGCAGGGCACCCTATAAGAAGCACCAGGCTGCACTTGACGCATTAGCGACATAACGTCAAGATGTCAACTTTGAAAAACAAACAGCAGCATTCTTTATCGGAATAAAATAACGTTAATATACTGAGGATCTCTGGTTCTTAGTTCTTTTGGCCTTCCGCTACTGTCCTTTTTACTTACAAAATAATGCACTTCTCTTCCCGCAACCGAACCATAAAGGTCATCCCCTTTGATTCTGCCTGGTCCACTCTCTGTAGTGCCGGGAATGCTCCAGTGGTAACTCGTACCATTTTGCGATATATCGTATGTTAAATTTTCAATGGATGTGTTCCATCTACCGGCGATATCAATCACCGATGTTGGTACAGGCGATTCATCATTCATGGAATTAAAAATTTGAATACCACCAGTGACAATCCCGATAATTAGGCCGATTACACCTAAGAAAGCACTTGTTTTTTTCAACATACTTTTCTCCTCATCTTTCGGAGTTGTCATAACTAATCGACTTTACGTTGATGCAAGAAAGGATCTTTGTACTGATTTAATGATATTAACAGCAGTACCCATTATTGCATCAAACATTGAATTTATAACTCAACTTTCCGGGTTAATGTATT
>JAOZOO010000144.1 GCA_029933225.1 Bacteroidales bacterium
GACATGATGTATTCGCCGTCAATTTCCAGTTCCAGATCCGATTCTTTGTCTTTCACAATGTATTTTCTGCGGCAGGGTTGCAGGCAGGCGCCCCGGTTGGCCGATGAGTTGAGGTTGTCCAGACTCAGGTAACATTTTCCCGAAACCGCCATGCAAAGTGCCCCGTGGGCAAAGATCTCAATCTGAACCAAATTGCCGGAAGGCCCTTTGATGTTTTGTTCGCAGATGGCCGTGGTGATGGCTTTCACCTGCTCCAGTTGCAACTCACGGGCCGTCACCATCACGTCGGCATACTGCGAATAATACTTTACCGCTTCGATGTTGGTAATGTTGGTCTGGGTGGACATGTGTATTTCCGTCCCTTTCGACCGAGCATAAGTAATGACCGACCAGTCGGAAGCGATCAGAGCGCTGATACCATTGTCTTTGGCAGCATCCACAATCTTTTTCATTTCTTCCAGCTCGTGGTCGTAGATGACCGTGTTCAGTGTGATGTAGGTGCGGATGTTGTGTTTGCCGCAGATACGTGAAATCTCTTTCAGGTCGTCAAGCGTAAAATTCTGCGATGAGTTGGAACGCATGTTCAGTTTTCCGATTCCGAAATAAACCGAATCGGCGCCACCCTGGATGGCCGCATGCAGCGAAGCATACGAACCCACCGGGGCCATGATCTCTATGTCTTTTGCAGTCAGCATTTTTATGGGCTGCAAAAGTAAGGAAAATCGTTGCCGGCATACCAAAAGTTTTTTTAATATAATTTTCTATTTTTGTTTAATCATCAGTAAATTGAATAAAATGACAAATGAAGTTTTAATATTTTCTTCAGTTAAGGAAGCCATAACTATTTTGTCTTCTTTTTCGAAATATTTTTCTTTTCCAACAAATAATTATAAAAAGGAAGAGTTAATTAAATATACTGTCCAAAAAAGTGTTTACAGAGCTTTACCTTCAAAACCATATAAACCATCAATGGTTTATCGTGAATGGTTTCGAAACCAATTCGATAACTATATAAGCGATTTACAGAATGTAAAAAATCAATCTGACTATAACGATTTTATTTTTCATTACACGAATTCATTAATAAATTACTGGAATAACAAATACCAATATTCAACTTCCAAAATTGGATATGGCCCAGCTTCCAAAATTATTAATCTAATTGGTAAAATGATAAATGAATCACAGTATTTCAATACAAAAAATGTTGAATCATTGCTTCACGTTCCTTTTGATGAATTTTCTTTAAAACCATTAACATCAATAATAAATGTTTTAACAAATGTGTCATATAATATAACAATCCCACGTTCACCATCAATGAAATATATTGTGAATAAAGAACATTATCAAACAATTCAAACAGCCGTATTTAAATTGTGTAACGCAGCAGGGATTCAACCAATTGTTTATGATTATTGGTGCTGGAATCGGACTCACTAATATTTCTTTCAGTAATCTATTGGTTGTTAAAGAGAACAATAACTGATTGTACAATTATGGTCATGTATAGATAATACCCAATTCACATAAAACAACAGGTCATTCTTATCTTGAATTTTTATAAATTAGAACAGGGCAGAATAAAAAAATGAAATATGCCATAACTTGTGCTTCTTTTTGAATTATTGGGGGGGAAACTGCTTGGGAAAATGAAAAAGTTGAAAAACAATTTTTTACATTTATTTTTCGGGAAAATCGTTTTCCTTACCCTGTTTCTGTTTCTGCTTCAAACTTCAAATGCCCAGGTTTCCATGCCCGATTCGCTGGTGGCTTACCATACGACAGAACCCATCAAACTGGACGGAAAGCTGAGCGAAGAGGCCTGGAATAATGCCGTTCCCATTACAAATTTCACACAGCGTGAACTCAACGAAGGTGACACGGCAACGCAACCCACCAAAATCAAAGTCATTTTTGACGATAAAAACCTGTATATTGGTTGCTGGTGTTATGATGACGAACCCGAAAAGCTCACGGCCAACAAGATGCGGCGGGATTTTGCCTACTGGACGGATGACAACATTGAAATCATCATAGACACTTACGGTGATAAAAGAAACGGATATCTTTTCGTCACCAACCCCAATGCCGCCCGTTTTGATGCCATGATCTCAAGAAACGGAAGCTCGAGAAACAGGGACTGGAATGGTGTATGGAATGTAAAAACAAAAAAAACATCTTTTGGCTGGACGGCCGAATTTGAAATCCCGTTTTCCACGCTTAAGTTTCGCAAAGATGCCCGACCGCAATGGGGAATCAACTTTGAGCGGAATATCCGGCGTATCCGCGAACAGGACCTGTGGCAGGGCTATTCGCGGGACGCCGACCTGGAACAGGTTTCCAGAGCCGGGAAACTGGTAGGATTGAAAAATATCAGCAAGACTTCGCTGCTTGAGCTGAAACCTTACGGCATCGCCGGCGTTGAAATACCGCTGAATGAAAAAACAAAATTTACCTGGAATATTGGCGGCGACATGAACTTTCTCATTACGCCAACGCTGAAACTGAATATCACCATTAATCCCGACTTTGCACAGGTTGAATCGGACAGGATGCAGGTAAACCTCACCCGGTTCTCCTTGTATTTTCCTGAAAAACGGGAATTCTTTCTTGAAGGAAAGAATTATTTCAATTTCGGGCTTGGGCACAGCATGCAGCCGTTTTATTCGAGGAGAATAGGCATTGCTCCCGACCGGAGCATCATCCCTATTTACGGTGGCGTCCGGCTGATGGGTAAAGCCGGAAATACCAACCTTGGCATTATGAGCTTGCAAACAGCATCAAAAGATACAATTCCGACGATCAACTATTCGGTCATCCGTTGGAAACAGGACATCCTGAAAGAATCGAGTGTGGGCATCATTGCAGTGAGCAAACTGGAACCCGGCAAGCAGAATTTTACTTACGGTGCTGACTTTACTTATTTTAACTCGGAATTCCGGGGGGATAAAAACATTTCTTTCGGGGGCGCCATCTCACAAAGCTACACTTCCGGTTTTGAGGACAGAAAAACAGGACTTGCCAGCCGCATATTCTTTGATTATCCCAATGATTTAGTTGACTTTTCAGCCGTGTGGGACAGGGCGGAACTCGGATTTAACCCGGAAGTGGGTTTCATGCGCCGGAGAAATTACCAGATGTACATGGCTGATTTAAGGATTAAACCCCGCATAAAAAAAATCGGCTTTATCAGACAGTTCATTTTCAAACCCTTTGATTTCAATTACTATCTTTACGATGACACAAAGCAACTTCAGTCATTCTGGTCTGAATTCAGGCCTTTGGGATTTATCACCAAAAGCGGAGAGCAGTTTGAGTTCAATATCCAGCGCAAAGCGGAAAACCTTCTTGAAGATTTTGAAATCCATGACGGCGTGGTCATAACCGAAGGCGAATACTGGTTTACCGATTGGGAACTTCAATTGGAAACATTTCAGGGAAGACCGGTTTATGGGGCTGTTTTTTTTAACTGGGGCGGATTTTACAACGGGACAAGAAATGTCTATGAGGGGGAGTTGACCTGGCAGCCCAACCGTTTTATCAGGATCAGCGCCAATTATGCGCAGAACGACATCCGCCTGCCCCAGGGGAATTTTGTGGTTCATGAATTTGGCGGACGGGCCGATTTTGCCATCAACCCCGACCTTTTCGGGTCACTTTACGGACAATGGAATAATGAAGACAATGTCATACTTTTCAATTTCCGGGTGAACTGGATACCCACGCCCGGGACTAATTTCTATTTTGTAGTCAACCAGGGATACGACACTTTCGAACATCATTTCACGCTGGAATACACCACCATACAGGCCAAGCTGATCTGGAGGTTTGTGATATAAGAGCCAGGAACCAAGACGTAAGAACCAAGACATAAGACACAAGTGGCAAGACACAAGAAGCAGGAGGTGGGTGTCAAGATAAAAGATAAAAGGAGAAAGATAAAAGTATAGGGGTATAAGAAGTATAAGAGTTTAAAACACCTTCCAGAGTCCACAGGACCTGGAAGAGTGTTTTATACCAATTGTATTTTAAAATGCGCCAGAAGTGCATTTTAAAATTTATCCCGAATATTCGGGAGTAAATGCCGTTACTAAATCAAAGCGCCTTTGGGATTGAAATGAACCAAAGGCGCATTTTGATTTGTAATCGGTATTATTTGGATTGTGTGGTATGGACTGTCATTAGTCATTGGATAATTGGTCATTGGTGTCGTTGGTAATCCTTTTTTCATCAAATAAAATTTATCACCGTTGACGGTGTCCTCACCGTCAACCCTTCATCATTGATGTGGTTATGGTTCTAAAATGTTGAGATATCCGAAGCTATGAGTAACAAATGGGAAAAACCGGCTAAATGTTTCATAAGTACGGGGTTCTCACGGCATGCTCCCGCACAGACCTGCCTGAAGATGTCTCAGAACTAAACGTGGATAGGTAGGGGCGGTTTCATAAGCAAAATGTAAAATCCTGAAACCGAAAACAAAATACCCGGTTTCTTTGAATCATTGTGTGTAGAGGTTATTCTACGCCATCGGGGGAGCCAGAGGGGGTGAGGTGGAAAAACAATGATATGAGAGTCCCAGACAGCAAATGAGAAAAACTAAAGTTTGACTGACAGCCGCTCTGAAACGATCCTGGCGATTTCATCAATAGCCACCCGGTCCTGTTTCATGGTGTCGCGTTCGCGGATGGTTACTGTATTGTCTTCCAACGTCTGGTGGTCAACAGTCACGCAATAAGGTGTCCCGATGGCATCATGGCGGCGGTAACGTTTGCCGATGCTGTCTTTCTCCTCGTAAAAACACATGTATTCGGGTTTGAGCTTGTCAAAGACTTCCATGGCTTTTTCAGGCAGTCCGTCTTTTTTCACCAGCGGGAAAACGGCCACTTTGTAAGGTGCCAGAAATGGCGGGATTTTCATCACCACACGCTGCGAACCGTCTTCCAGTTTTTCTTCATTATAGGCATGGGTTAAAACAGCCAAAAACTGGCGGTCGAGACCAATGGAAGTTTCCACAACGTAAGGCACATAACTTTCGTTCAGCTCGGGATCATGATAACGTAACTTTTTACCTGAAAATTCTTCATGGGCTTTCAGGTCAAAATCGGTACGCGAGTGAATTCCCTCCAGCTCTTTGAAGCCCATCGGAAATTCAAACTCTATGTCTGCGGCAGCATTGGCATAATGGGCCAGCTTGTCGTGGTCGTGGAAACGGTATTTTTCTGCCGGGATGCCCATGGACAGGTGCCATTTCATCCGCTCTTCCTTCCAGTACTCATACCATTTCATTTCTTCTCCGGGGCGGACGAAAAACTGCATTTCCATCTGCTCGAACTCCCGCATGCGGAAAATGAACTGCCTGGCAACAATCTCATTGCGAAAGGCTTTACCAGTCTGCGCAATACCGAACGGAATCTTCATCCGGCCGGTTTTCTGCACGTTGAGGTAATTCACGAAAATCCCCTGTGCCGTCTCGGGACGAAGGTAGATCTCTGTGGCACTTTCAGCCGTGGAACCCATGTTTGTGGAAAACATCAGGTTGAATTGCCTGACTTCCGACCAATTGCGTGAACCCGATACGGGACAGACAATGCCGAGATCTTCGATAAGCTGCTTGATGGCTGTCATGTCATTGTTGTCCATGGCCGGATAGAGGCGGTTTTTGATCTCTTCGATCTTTTTCAGATTGGCCACCACCCGCGGGTTGGTTTCCACGAATTGTTTTTCGTCAAAAGCATCACCGAAACGCTTTCGGGCTTTGACGATCTCTTTGTTGATTTTGGCTTCGATCTTCGTAATATGGTCTTCAACCAGCACATCGGCACGGTAGCGCTTTTTGGAATCCTTGTTGTCGATCAGCGGATCGTTGAAAGCATCTACGTGGCCCGAGGCCTTCCATACCGTCGGATGCATGAAAATAGCCGCATCAATGCCCACAATATTCTCGTGCATCTGCACCATGGCTTTCCACCAGTAGCTGCGGATGTTGTTTTTCAGTTCTGCGCCGTTCTGACCATAATCGTAAACTGCCGACAGTCCGTCATAGATTTCACTCGACTGGAAAATAAATCCGTATTCTTTCGCGTGAGCAATTATCTTTTTGAAAAGGTCTTCTGTGTTTGCCATTTTTTTGATATTTAGTTGTCATTTCGTAAAAAGTGCCTTGATGAAAGATATCTTGCAAAGTAATGTTCTCTGGGATTTCTCCTCACTCCTTCGTCGTTCGTTCGAAATGACACTCTGTTGTTTAATTCGTGAAAAAGTCCACAATATTCCCGAAAGTACTGGTGGTGCGTTTGTACAGTTCCGTGTATCCGCAGTGGGTACACGAGATCACCGTAAATTTTTTGTTCTGCACATCGAATATTTTCGCCAACGCTCCGCCGGTGGTTCTGATTTCGTCCACCTCATACTGTTTGTTGCCGCATTTTGGACAAACGTATTCCTGTTTTTCCATGATTTACAAGCTTTTTGTAAAGTCGGCAAAAGTAATAAATAAGGATTAATGATTTTGCGGGATGATGAATAAAAGTAAAGTCATTCACCCTCAAAGGGATGACCTTCACGATGGAAGTGAGGGCGGTAATAATCAGGTGCACTCATTTCCTGCCGGAAACCTTCGACCATTCCCAGTTCATCCATCAGGTCTGCTGCTTTCCGGTATTCATTATAAGTAATTCTGCGCGAAAGCAATTTATAATTTTTGGCTTTGTGTACAGGGTAATATTGCGACATTAAGCTGACAGCCGTTTGCGGGCCGAGTTCGCCGGCTATCCAGCGCAGGACGTTCTCCGTTCCGGCCATATTGTTTGGCAGGATCAGATGACGTATCAGCAGTCCTTTTTGCGCAATGCCGTTTTCATCCACCTGCAGATCACCCACCTGCCGATGCATCTCTTTCAGGGCTTCCCTGGCAAATCCCGTGTAACCTCCGACATGTGAATACCGCGAAGCAGTATCGTCATCAAAATATTTAA
>JAOZOO010000270.1 GCA_029933225.1 Bacteroidales bacterium
CTGTATCGACTGCCACAAAATTGAATACGATCAGTGGTTAAAGTCGGATCATTATTTTGCGATGGACACAGCATCCGACGAGTCGGTTCTGGGCAACTTTAATCATGTTGATTTTGTACGTAAAGGGGTCACGAATAAGTTTTATAAAAAGGACGGTAAATTCTTTGTACACACCGAAGGCGTCGGAGGTAAAATGCAGGATTTTGAGATCAAATACACCTTTGGGATGTGGCCTTTGCAGCAATATCTTGTTTCTTTTCCCGGTGGCAAATTGCAAACGCTGCCTTTAACCTGGGACACCATAAAAAAACAGTGGTATCACATGGCTGATGCTGTCTACCCCGATGAGCCGTTAACGCCGGATAACTGGCTATACTGGACCAACCAGGCCCAGAACTGGAACGGCATGTGCGCCGAATGCCATTCCACCAACCTGAAAAAAGGTTACAACCCGGAAACCAAAACTTTTCATACAACATGGTCCGAGATCAGTGTGGGATGCGAGGCCTGCCACGGACCCGGTTCCGAACATCTCAAATGGGCAGAATTGCCTTTAGACTCAAGGCCTCTCAACAACAATTACGGGTTGACAGTGAACACCAACATTAAGGAAAATGAACCTTATGTGAATCTTTGCGCCCATTGTCACGCACGCAAAACTTCCCTTCAGGATTTTGTGCCGAGCACAGGTGATCTGCTCAACCAGATGATCCCCGAATTACCCCGTGAGCCGTTGTATTTTGCAGATGGTCAGATAAAAGAAGAAGATTATGTTTACGGTTCGTTCACGCAGAGCATGATGTATATGAACAACATCAAATGCAACGACTGCCACAATGTGCACACCGGCAAACTGTTGTTCCAGGGGAATAAATTGTGCCTGCAGTGCCACCGCCCCGATCAGTATGATACTTATGCTCATCATTTTCACAAACAGGAAGGTGAACCCGGTCAGGCAGTTGTTACCGTATTTGGCGACACCATGGATGTGGGTTCCGGAGCGCAGTGCATCAACTGCCACATGGACGGCAGATATTACATGGGTGTGGACTACCGTCGCGATCACAGTTTCCGTATTCCCAGGCCCGACCTTTCCGATCAACTGAACACACCCAATGCCTGTACCCAGTGCCACGGTGACAAAACCAACAAATGGGCAGCAGAATATTACAAAAAATGGTACGGATTGAGCAACAGGGAGAGTTTCGGCACGAAGATCGCCGAAGTGGAAGCTTCCACAACACTTTCCGATACAGCCATTTATAACAGGCTGGCAGAAATGAGTGAGAGCGAATTATTTCCGCCCATACTGCGTGCAAGGATACTGCGTGACCTCGACGATCGTTATCCGTGGATGGTAAAACCCCTGCTGAAAGAGAACCTGTCCACTCATGAATCCATCATTCGTTATACTGCCCTGACGGCCTATCCGATTGACAATGCTGATGATATTCAGACCCTGGCCGCAATGCTCACCGATCCTGTTAAAGCTGTCCGCAGCCAGGCCGCTTTCAAATTGTCGTCTTTCCCGCGTGATCAGATACCTGCGAAAAGTCTTTCTGCCTTCGACCGGGCGCTGGAAGAATACAAAAAAGAAATGGAATATTCGTCTGATTTTGCACCCAGCCGGCATAACCTCGGTGTTTATTACGACAACCTGGGAGAGACTGACAAAGCCATAATCAATTACGAAGAAGCCATACGGACAGACCATGAGTTTTTTCCTGCCAAGGTAAACCTTGCCATGGATTACAACAAGCTGGGGGAAAA
>JAOZOO010000145.1:0-1763 GCA_029933225.1 Bacteroidales bacterium
GAAACAGAAAAAGGAATGGGGACTGAATAAATATGTGTTCCTGTTTTTCGGCTTTATCCGCAAATACAAAGGGCTGCACAATGTGATCCGCGCATTCGCCAAACTGGCGGAAGAGCGGGACGACGTCTCGCTGATGATCGTCGGGGAGGCCTTCTGGAACACGCTGGATAAAAAGAAGTTCTCGACCAAACTGAAAAACGCCACCTTCGGCATGGCCAAAAAGCTGTTCCTGAAAAAGCAGGACGATGAAAGCAATTACAACCCGCTGGCGTTAATTGACGACCTGGGTATCCGGGACAAAGTTTATCAGTTTATCGAGTTTGTTCCCGACGAGGATGTCCACAAGTATTTTCAGGTGAGCGACTACATCGTGTTGTTCTACCTGACGGCTACCCCTTCGGGCATCGAATCCATCGGGTACAATTTCAGGATGCCTATGCTGGCCACGCGGGTGGGGCATTTCTCCGAAACGGTGAAAGACGGTTACAACGGCTACCTCGCCGAAGCGGAAAACATTGATTCGATGGCGGAAGTTATGCGTAAGGCCATTGAAAAACCTATTAACCGTAAAAACGTGGCCGCCAGCGCCAAAGACATGAGTTGGGACAATTACGCGAAGGAGATACTCCGGAAATAACACAACACCTCATCTGCGTTTGCAACGCGGATGTTTTACCTATTGCATTTGTAATGCTTTTTATTGAGCCATTCTCATTCAATGGATTTTATGAACCGAATTACCGGCTGTAGCTCAGGAATAAACTTTACATTTTTACGTTCTTAGCCAATAGCTGTAAAATATGCCTATTTTTGAACTACCAAAATGAAATCCATGGACATTGAAAAAATCATAGAAGAGTCTATTCATGTCAAAGAAAAAATACTGATTGATAAAGATTTAATATCTGAAATCAAAAAAACAGTTGAGATATGTATTGACACCTTCCGCAACGGCGGAAAAGTGCTGTTGTGCGGTAACGGAGGCAGCGCTGCAGACGCCCAGCACATTGCCGCCGAACTTTCGGGCAGGTTTAACTTTGACCGTGAACCATTGTTTGCCGAAGCGCTGCACGTCAATTCATCATTCATCACGGCAGTGGCCAACGACTACGGCTACGATCAGGTATTCAGCCGGATGGTGAAAGCGGCCGGCAGGGCAGGGGATGTGCTGATCGGAATCAGTACGTCAGGTAACTCGGCCAGTGTGGTGAATGCCCTCCGTGAAGCAAAGACGCAGGGAATGAAAACCGTTGGCTTCACCGGTGAGGCAGGGGGGAAGGCGGCAGAAGTAAGTGAGATATGCATCAAAGTGCCCTCAACAGATACGGCACGCATCCAGGAAGCCCACATCATGATCGGGCATATTTTGTGCGAAATGGTGGAAAAAGAATTGTTCCGGGAAAAATGAAATTAAGATATTTGATATTATTAATCTCCGGGCTTGTGCTTTGGGCGGGCTGCTCGAAAGACCGGCTGAAAAAGAATGATTTCCGGAATCAGTATGTTGGGAAATACCAGGTTGTTAAAACCATTGACAGCTACGGGCCATGCTGGGACCTCCATACAAAAAAGGATACCGTAATCAGTGTAAAATACGGAGATTCGGATTCCACCCTTTTTGTTCTTGGCAGAGAGGTGAAACTCAATAATAACGGCTTTTATTGTGATTATCACTACAGTTTGCGGATTTGGAACGACAGCATCCGGTCGTATTTTATGGACGGCGGGCTGGGTTGCGGCAATTATATCAAATACCTGGGATA
>JAOZOO010000145.1:1863-6931 GCA_029933225.1 Bacteroidales bacterium
TTTTTTTTGACGCTGATGGCCGCTGATTGGTTATGATTTTTATTGCCGCGGATGCGCGAATGGTTTTTTGGTTTTGATCTGCGTCGGTTTATAAGACGCTAATGGCCGCTGATTGGTTATGATTTTTTTTGCCGGGAATGGTTTTAAATAATTCAAAACAGGAATGATAAAGGGTTTTTCACCGGATAAAACATGGACACTGTTCATCGACCGTGACGGCGTGATCAACCGCCGGCCGGCTGGCGACTATGTGAAGCAGTGGGATGAGTTTGAGTTTTTACCCGGCGTGCCTGAAGCCATGGCCCGGCTGTCTGATATTTTCGGAAGGATCATCGTGGTGACCAACCAGCAGGGGATAGGGAAGGGATTGATGACTGCCGAAGACCTGGAAGAGATTCACCGGATGATGGTTGATGAAATTGAAAAAAAAGGCGGACGGATCGATGTCATTTATTATTGTCCCGATCTGGAGGACGACCCGGATAATTGCCGCAAACCGGGAACCGTCATGGCCGAAAGGGCAAAAACGGATTTCCCGGATATTGATTTCAACAAAAGCATAATGGCCGGAGACACGGAAAACGATATGCTTTTCGGAAAAAATGCCGGGATGATGACTGTGCTGATCAATACCAACGACATTCCCGAAGATGAAATTTTTGCAGATGCCGTTTTCCCCGATCTGATTTCTTTCGCCGGAAGTTTTTAAAGATATCTACCCGGTTTTTTACAATCTATTTTATATTTCGCATGTCGTTCCTACGGAATTTATGTTAGACTATTATGAAATCCAGAGACTTACGTCTCTGGCAATAATATAAACTGCCGCTGGCAGTTTGGTTAGATACGGTTGCATTTTTTCCGGTGACCTACCATACCGGCAATTTCGGTCGCCAAAGATTCTTTCCAAAATAAAATGCGGATGATCCGTCGACTAAAGTCGCTGGTACGATGGATTATACATCCACTGAACTAACCCAAGAGATAAGTGAATGAAAGCCATAATGTTTATCCGTGGTAATGTATTGCAAAAAAATCAACATTGTAAAAATTCATCCCATGGGGATGATATGTTCTTGCCAGGGACGCAAGTCCCTGGCTTACTTTGCAAATAAAACAGTTCCGTAGGAACGACATGTTATAAAACCTTTACACGAATTATCGAAGAAAACATTTGGCAAATCCCTGCAAACGATTTAATCATAAATATTCCGGCTCATTTGGCAACTTTTGATAACCTTCGGCGAATTGTTGAATAAATCACCCATGCTTTTGTCATTCCGACTTTCATACTTTTTAGATTTGCCGGAAATTAAGCGGTAACCAGCAATATGAGCCCGGGATTAATACTCATAAGTTTTCTGATCTATACGGCAATTATCTTTGCCATATCATGGGTTACCTCCCGGAAAGCGGATAACCAGAGTTTTTTCATCGGCAACAAAAAATCACCCTGGATCGTTGTGGCTTACGGCATGATCGGCGCAACACTCTCCGGCGTTACTTTTATTTCCGTTCCCGGGTGGGTAGGGCAGACCGGATTTACCTATTTTATGATCGTGCTGGGATATGTTGCGGGTTATGCCGTGATCTCCCTTGTTTTGCTGCCAATGTATTATAAACTGAACCTGACTTCCATTTATACTTATCTCGATACCCGTTTCGGCAATCATACTTACAAAACCGGCGCTTCTTTTTTCCTCGTTTCGCGGGTTATCGGCGCCTCGTTCAGGATGTTCCTTGTGGTGAGTGTGCTGCAGGTGTTTGTTTTCGACTATTACGGTATTCCCTTTTGGCTGACTGTGGTTTTGTTTATGCTGCTCATACAGCTTTATACGATGAAAGGAGGTATAAAAACCATCGTGTGGACCGATACACTGCAAACCACATTTATGCTTGCTGCGGTGGTCATCACCATTGTGATCATCCTGAAACAGATGAATATCGGGTTGTCCGACATGATCACCATCGTCAGCGACAGTAAGTTCTCCCCGATTGTGGAAACAGATGTGAACCATCCCCGTTTTTTCCTGAAACAATTCCTTGCCGGGATGTTCATCACTATCACCATGACGGGGCTTGATCAGGATATGATGCAGAAAAACCTGAGTTGCCGCAACCTGAAAGATGCGCAGAAAAACATAACAACGCTGAGCCTGATCCTCGTCCCTGTAAACCTGATCTTTTTATTCCTCGGTGCCGTTCTATTCATTTATGCCGCCAAATTCTACGTGCCGCTACCTGAACTTGCCGATCATGTTTTTCCGACCATTGCCCTCGGTCAGCTCGGTGCTGTGGCAGGCATTGTGTTTATTATCGGCCTGATATCGGCTGCCTATTCCAGCGCCGACAGTGCACTGACTTCCCTGACCACCTCATTCAGCATTGATATCCTGGAACTGGATAAAAAATATAAAGATGATGAAAATTTGTTGAGAAAAAAGCGCAAGCAGGTTCACATCATCATGGCCTTTATCATTATTTTTGTCATCATTATTTTTAAAATAATTAATGATCAGTCTGTTATACAACAGTTGTTTACTTTTGCAAGCTATACTTACGGCCCTTTGCTGGGATTATACAGTTTCGGGCTGTTCACCAAAAAAAGCGTGAAAGATAAATGGGTGCCGCTGGTGGCCATTATGGCGCCTGTGGTTACTTATCTGATCAGTCATTATTCGGAATTAATCCTTCCGGGATATCAATTCGGGTTTGAACTGTTGATCGTTAACGGGCTGCTGACCATTCTCGGATTGATATTGATAAGAAAAAAACAACCTGTTCAATAAATAACCGTAGGACAACTACAAGGAAAAAGATAAATTAAATCGTAAATAAAACCGGAGAACAAGAATATGTCGAATTTCAGATTTGCAGCATTAAAACAAACATTCGATCGCCCGGTTGTGGAGATTGAATATCCCTCGAACAAAGTATCGGATTATTTCGGGTCGATGACCTTCAACACGTCGGTTATGCGCGAATACCTCACCGAAGAAGCCTTTGAGATGGTTCAGAATTCCATTAAGAAAGGACACCGTATCGACCGCAAGGTAGCCGACCAGATCGCTTCGGCCATCAAGGCCTGGGCCATCGGTAAGGGAGCAACACACTATACCCACTGGTTTCATCCGCTCACAGGGGCCACGGCCGAGAAACACGACGCGTTCATGGAGCCGCTCGGCAACGGAAGGGCTATCGAAGAATTCCAGGGCAGCTCGCTGATCCAGCAGGAGCCCGATGCTTCGAGTTTCCCCAGCGGAGGCATCAGGAGTACGTTCGAGGCCCGCGGCTACACGGCCTGGGATCCCACATCGCCGGCTTTTATTATAAACAACACGCTTTGTATCCCGACCATTTTTGTTTCCTACACCGGTGAATCTCTCGACTACAAAACACCCCTGCTACGTTCCATCAATGCGCTGGATACGGTAGCCGTGGAAGTGTGCCGCTTTTTCAACCGGGATGTCAACAAAGTCTTTCCCACGCTGGGCTGGGAACAGGAATATTTCCTCGTTGACCTGGCGCTCTACAGTGCCCGTCCCGACCTGGTGCTGACAGGCAAAACCGTATTCGGCCACTCATCAGCCAAAGACCAGCAGCTTTCCGATCATTATTTCGGAACCATCCACGAACGGGTGGTGGTCTTCATGCAGGATCTGGAAATCGAAGCACATAAACTGGGAATCCCCCTGAAAACAAGACACAACGAGGTGGCGCCCAGCCAGTTTGAGTGCGCACCGGTTTATGAGGAAGTCAACATTGCCGTGGATCACAATCAGTTGCTGATGCACCTGATGGAAAAAGTTTCGAGAAGACATAATTTCAAGGTTCTGCTGCACGAAAAACCGTATGCGGGTGTAAATGGTTCCGGCAAGCACAACAACTGGTCGTTGTCAACCAACACGGGAGTTAACCTGCTGTCACCGGGAAAAACGCCCAAAGACAACCTGCGGTTCATCACCTATCTTGTGAATATTTTAAAAGCCGTTCACGAAAACGAAGAACTGATCAGGGCAAGTATAGCTTCGGAAGGCAATGATCTGCGACTCGGCGCCAATGAAGCACCTCCGGCAATCATCTCCGTTTTTATCGGCGACCAGATCACCAAAACACTGGACGCCATCGAGCAAACGCCGCTGAAAGAAGTGTTGAAAAACAGCAACA
This sequence comes from Bacteroidales bacterium, assembly GCA_029933225.1. Lineage (GTDB taxonomy): Bacteria > Bacteroidota > Bacteroidia > Bacteroidales > F082 > JAADID01. Next base: position 6,031 of record JAOZOO010000145.1, read on the forward strand.
ACTTTGATTCGAAGATCAATATTCCCAAGATTCCTGAAATCCTTCTCGATAACACGGACCGTAACCGGACGTCGCCGTTTGCTTTCACTGGCAACAAATTCGAGTTCAGGGCGGTAGGCTCCAGCGCCAACACGGCCAAACCCATGTTTGTGCTGAATACCATCATGGCCGACCAACTGGCAAAGTTCCTTGCCGATGTGAAAGACCTGACAGCAAATGGGATGAAACGTGAGGATGCCATCATTGATGTGATCAAGCGCTACATCAAAGAATCCAAAGCCATCCGTTTTGAAGGAAACTCATACAGCCGGGAGTGGGTAGCAGAAGCCGCCAAACGGAAACTATCCAACCATCGTTCCACGCCCGAAGCGTTGCAGGCCTTTATTTCGGATAAGACCATCAGCCTGTTCAAACGCCACAAGGTAATGAATGAAACCGAGTTGCAGGCCCGTTACGAGATCAAGATGGAGAAATATGTCAAAAAAGTACAGATCGAGTCGCGCGTGCTGGGTGATCTGGCATTGAATCATATATTGCCCACCGCCATCCAGTACCAGAACCGGCTAATCAGGAATGCGCAGGGGCTGAAGGAGGTGCTCGATTCCAAGTCATTTGTCAAACTTTCACGGGGACAGCTCAATTCGATCAAAGAGATATCCGATCATATTTCTTCCATCAAGGAGGGGATTGCACAAATGACCGAAGCCCGCAAAAAGGCCAATGCCATTGAAGACATCAGCAAAAGAGCTTTTGCATACAAGGATACGGTGCTGCCTTATTTTGAGGAGATCAGACGGCATGTGGACAAGCTTGAAATGCTGGTTGACGACGAGATATGGCCGCTGCCCAAATACAGGGAGCTGCTGTTTATGAGATAAATAAATTTTCAGGAAAATTTTTT
>JAOZOO010000044.1:0-8511 GCA_029933225.1 Bacteroidales bacterium
AGGAACTTTTGTTCGTCCGGGTTCGCTTTATCCGTCGCCTTTTTTCTATTATCGTATCCGGGGGACTTTTTATGTCCCCATCCCGTATCCTGTTTTATCAATCTCTATGACAGACCCCGGGGCCCGTTTGGAATCTCGCAGAAAAAAAACGAAGGAGAAAACCATTCCCCGTAAGGGATTAATTTTTCAGGTGAAATATTAAAGCTTCAGTTGCTCAACCACTACTCCTGCCCTTTCCAGCAGGTCCAGTCCGTCGGTGATGCGGTATTTGTTTTCGTAAACCACGCGCACGATGCCCGACTGGATGATCAGCTTGGCGCACTCCATACAGGGTGAGTCGGTGATGTAAAGCGTGGCACCCTCGCTGCTGTTGTTCGACTTGGCTACTTTGGTGATGGCGTTGGCTTCGGCATGAAGCACATACGGTTTGGTGTTGCCGTTTTCATCTTCGCAGACATTCTCAAAACCCGAAGGGGTTCCGTTGTAACCGTCCGAAATGATCATCCGGTCTTTGACGATAAGCGCTCCCACCTGGCGGCGTTTGCAGTAGGAATTTTTCGCCCACACATGCGCCATTTCAATATAGCTGCGGTCGAACTTGGTTTCGGTATTGATTTCCTTTTTGTTCATCAGGATGTTCGTGTTAAAAAAAACGGAGATTTCTGCACCATAAAATTGCTATTCAAGCATGACGGACACCGCCACAACCCCGATACCCACATGGGTGACCAGTGCCGGAGAAGCCGTTTTGATGTATTCCGGTTTTTTTCCGGTCAGCTCTTCAATCCGGTCGACATACCACCGGGCCGTCTCCGGGTTGTTGGCATGGGTGATGGCATAGCCCCATATTTTTTTACCGGCAAGGTGCTTTTTCAGCCTGTCCATGATCATTCGCATGCTTTTCTTCTCGCTGAAAGGCTTGCCGTAAGTTTCGGTTCCGCCGTCTTTGGTTACCACTACTATGGGTTTCACATTCAGGAGCGATCCGATAAATCCCCGCGTATTGCTCACACGCCCGCTTTTCACCATGTATTTCAGCGTTTTGACACTGACAAGCATCAAGGTGTTGTTTGACCATTTGGGAAGCTGCGCAACGATGTCATCATGACTTATTCCTTCTTCGAGTGCTTTGGCAGCACGCAGAACCATCAGGCCCAGCCCGCCCGAAAGCCGGTTGCTGTTGATCACGTCAATCTTTTTATGGTGGTGCTCAATAACCTTATTGGCTGCATTCAGGCTGTTTTGCCACGTCCCGCTCAGCTTGTTGCTGATGTGGAGACTGATGATGCTTTCGTAATGTGTGGACAGGTAATTGTATTTGTTGTAGAAGTCTTTGAATGAGGGTTGTGAAGTTGAGGGATAGTGCGGCGCCGTGTCGATCATCCGGTAAAACTGTTCCGGCTGCATGGTCACCGTATCGAGGTAAAACGATTTGCCGAAATGGATGTTCAGCGGGATGATCTGTATCTGGTGTTTCTCAATGAGTTCTTCCGGCAGGTCGCACGTAGAGTCGGTCATTATAGCGGTTTTGAAGCGGGCGTTGCTGACCACCTCATTCTGCATCACCATGTCGTCCACTTTCTGGGCGGCGATGTTTCCCAGCTTTCCCAGTTTCACGAACAATGTCCACGGTGTATCGGTGTGAATGTGGATGCGCATCTTTTTGTTTGATCCGGCAACGACCATCGAATCGCCGTAGCCCTCAATGGTTTGCCGTATTCTTTTCTTGTCGAGGTTTTCACCGGTGATCAGCGCCTCGGTGCAATACCTGTAAGTGGGGTTTTCGTGACTGATCACCTCTTCTTCGATCACCTGATCGTTTTCGAGGATTTCGGTGCTGATCATTTTTCCCGTCCTGAAAAACTCAAGCATGCCTTCAAGGAAAACCACAAAACCTTTGGCCCCTGCATCCACAACGTGCTTGTTCCTGATCTTTTCCATCTGCTTTGCCGTTTCTTTCAATGACTCGGAAGCGGTTTCAAAAGCGGCAAACAGCAAACGGATGAAGTCATCCATCTTGTCTTTGAGGGTGTACAGGTGTTCGGCCCAGTCCTTGATCACCGAAATGATCGTGCCTTCAACGGGGTTGGCGATGGCATCGTAGGCATATTTGACCGCCTTTTTCATGCTCTCGGCAAAATCTTCCACCGTGATCGTTTCTTTGGCCTGTAGCTCGTTGCTGAAACCATACAGAAACTGGGCGAAGATAATACCCGAATTACCCCGGGCACCGGTAAGCGCCGCATCGGCTATGGAATCGGCGGAAACTTTCAAATTCTCGGAAGGTACCGAAATGTCGATGATGGAGCGCATGGTTGAAGCAAGGTTTGTCCCCGTATCGGCATCGGCAACCGGAAAAACGTTGATCTTGTTGATATAACTCTGATGTTCAAAAATCTTGTGAGCTCCGGAAATGAAACTGTGGTAGAGTTGTTTTCCGTTGATCTCGTTAATTGTAACCTCGTTCAATTTTTTCAGCTTTTGTGGACTCAGCGCAAAAATACAAAAAATTGATGTTGCTGTTTGTTATACCAATTGTATTATAAAATGCGCCAGAAGTGCATTTTATAATTTATCCCGAATATTCGGGAGTAAATGCCGATACTTAATCAAAGCGCCTTTGGGAATGAAATGAACCAAAGACGCATTTTGATTTGTTATCGGTATTAATGATTCACAAGTGATGTAAGTGACTTTAATTCAATGCCCTGATGGCGACAGGAAATATTTATCCTTTACCGTAATTGAAATATTTTAAATTTGCTGCCTCTAAAAAAGAACTCATGTTACGTATAGTATTTCTGTCGCTGTTTATCCTGCTTTTTGTTTTTTTTAACGACCTGTCCGGCCAGTATGTCGTTAATGATCGCTGCCTCGATGCCTGGGAGAAAATGATCAACATGGAAGTTAAAACGGCCAAAAAGATCATACTGGAAGAACTGCAGGAGAACCCGTCGAATTACTATGCTTATTACCTTGACCAGACCAATGAATTCATTCGGATCATGGCCAATCCTTCCGAAGAGGCCTATTCCCGGTTTCTGGTAAACTTTGAGCTGCGGCGCGAAATTATGGATGACAAGGAAACAACATCGCCTTATTATGAAGCTTGTGAGTCGGATATGACACTGCAAACCGGAATACTCAATACCTTGTATGGCGATAAATTATCGGGCGTAAGAAAGAGCTATAAAGCTTACCGTCTGACTTATGATAATCTGGATACATATCCTGATTTTATGATGAGTATAAAAAATGATGGTTTTTTCAATGTCTCGCTTTCCAACCTTCCCCCTTTCGTCCGCTGGGCCGTATCTTTTTTTGGTGTGAAAAGTGATCAGAAAAAGGGATTCGGGCTGTTGTTTAATTATTTTCTTGCCGAGAAAGACACCCGGGGGCTGAACGGCGCTGCGGTTCTTTATCTTGTGAATGCCTTTAAAATTAACCGGGATCCTGAATCGGCTTATAAATTCATCCAGTCACTCGACAGCTCAATCAGAAGCTACCGTTTGATACGGTATTTTTATGCCAACACGGCTTACCGGGCGGGACACAACGAAGAAGCATTACAGGTATTCAGGAAATTCGACCTGAAAGGTGTGGAGATGACATTTCCGTATTATGATTACATGATGGCCCGTATTTTGATCCGCAGGCTTGACCCGGAAGCGATCAACTATCTTGAAAAATACCTGCAACTGACAAGGAACGACAACTACCTGAAAGAGATCAACCATTACATTGCCCTGTACTGGCTGATCAACGGCGACCGGAAGAAGTTTGAATACTATCGCAAAGTCACCTGCACCGTCGGGCGGGAGGTACAGGAACGTGACCGTGAAGCCATGTATGACTGCAAACTGGACTACCTGCCTGATGCAGGTCTTGTCAAAGCCCGTTTGCTGATGGACGGGGGTTATTTTGAAAAAGCGGACTCTGTACTCAACACCTGCAAACCCTCCATGGAGGCCATTATTCCTTATCAATTAGAGTATGCCCTTTTGCAGGGGAGATATTATGATCATAAAGGAATGAGAAAGGCAGCCGTCACCCAGTTAAAAAAAGTGATCAGGCTGGGAAAAGATGAAGATTATTATTTTGCCTCGGACGCAGCCCTGCGGTTAGGATTTATCTACAAAAACACCGATAAGCAAAAGGCCATCGAGTATTTTGAAATGGCGAGAGACCTGTACGAGAAAAATTTCTATGAATCCATTGACGACATGGCCGCCAAACAATTGTTGCTGCTCAAAGAAGAAGATTGATCGTGTCAGTAGTTAAGGAATTTGCTGAACAGCACCTGAACATAAGCCTGTCCTTCTTTTTTAAGGTCATCGATCTTGTCTTTGGGCAGATCGGTCAGCACAACAAAAGGTACGGTCACATTGTACACAATGTAATGATCGGGCCTTTTCCAGCCAAAGCCGTCGGTCAGCTCAAAATAGGCAAACTGCGGCGAATACGGGTTTAACATATCCTTGCTCCAGAAAAACTCATCGTGCGGGATGTTCAGTTGCCTGAGCAGGGTGGCCGGCACATCGGCATTTCCGCACAAATGCGACGACTGCCGGTTGCGGTATTCCTTTTTCAGCGCGCCGCCCAGCAACAATAAGGGTATCCTGCGATAGCCGAATTCGTCAATACGCTGATGCTTTTGTGAGGGATGAGAGTGATCGGCCATCAGAATGAAGAGCGTGTTTTGATACCAGTCTTTTTTCCTGACTTCGTCGAAGAACTTTCCCAGCCATTTATCGGTATAATGGGCTGAATTCAGAAATTCCGTTTCGGGTTCCAGCCAGTCGATGGGTCGCGGGCCGGGGTAATCATAGGGAGGATGAGAGCTCAGGGTCAGCGTAGCGAGGAAAAACGGTCGGGACAGTTTTCCCAGGTCGCTGGCCAGCCGCTTGAACAGTCCTTCGTCGTGAACACCCAGCTTCCCTTCGGGCAACCCTTTTTTGAAATCTTCCCACCCCACCAATTTGTCAAAACCATTATAGATCAGATAAGACTTGATGTTGCCGTAATTCAGGTCGCCGCCGAAATAAAAAGCGGAATAATAACCGTCACGGTTGAGCAATCTGACAAGGCTGGGCAGGGAATCGTATTTCTCGGGATGGTCGGTAAGCGTTGTCACCGGCAGGGCAGGCAACCCCGAAAAAACACTTCCCAGCGCCTGTTGAGTACGGTTGCCGGAAGCATAGAATTCAGTAAACAACAACCCTTCTTTTTCCAGATCATGAAACCGCGGCGTGATCCCCGCATCGCCGGAAAGCGTTTCGATCAGGTCAGCCGACCAGCTCTCCAGCAAGATAAGAACAATATTCGGTTTATCGGTGTTCAGGATATTGACCGTAGTATCTTTTTTGGTTTCCTGAATTTGATTTACGATGGCCAGTGCCTCTGCATCGGGCATGAAATGAAAATAATTTTGTTCCTCGATCTGGTAATAATCAATAATGGAGAAAGTTACATTATACAGGTTGTTCACCGCAGCCACATTCAGGATGTTGTGTTTTGAAAAATAACTGTCGCTTGCCGTGATGGGGATCTCTCCCACCCCGCCCCTGATGCCGGCAAACAGCAATGCCGGAGTAAGGATAGCAAAAGCCGCTTTCTCCCATCTGCTGCTCTCTGTGATGTTTGGCCTCCGGTAAAAAAAACGGAGATAAATCCAGTAAAAAAGAGCGACCTGCACACCAAGAAGTGAGAAAAACAAAATGAGATCACGGTTGGGAACCGAGCCGAAGACTTCCGCCGGATGGCGAAGATAAACCAGCGCTTTATAGGACAATTTGGTTTTCCACTCACCAAAAAGGCCGATCTCACTGACACTGACCAAAACGTAAATAAACAAAACGAGAAATGTGAATATTTTGTTCAGCAGGTTAAGCCGGCCGGCTCTGAAAAAACCCTGGATAAGCAAAAGAAAAAACGGGATAACGAGGATGTAAGAGGCAGTGGACAGGTCCAGACGCAAGCCGTGCCAGAAACTTAACAGGATTTGCGAAAAAGGGATTTCTTCCCCCGACAGTTGCCCGGAATAATAAATCAGAAAAACAGCCCGCTCAACGGCAAAAACTACCATCCAGAATACCAACTGCCTGATGAGGTGGATAAATTGTTTCATTTCAAACTTTCCCGTTTGTAATTTGAAAAATACGTTGCAAAGTTAACAATTAGGAAAACGGTTGGGATTGATGATTTACGAATGACGAAAACGGTTTTCATTTCGATACGCGACGATTGGAGTGTGAGGCCAGCCTGCCCCTATTGTCATTCCGAACCGAGCCTGACGCAGGAAGGCGAGTGTGAGGAATCCCCCCGGAATTACACCCTCGTCCCGGGGAGATCTCTCACATGCGTTCGAGATGACAGGGAATCCATTGGTCTTCCACCCTTCCATTCATCCATCCATCTTTCCATTATTCCAAATCATCCAGTATCCAATATCCAGCATCAAGTATCCTGTATCCCCGCCTTCACTTCGTTTCGGACGGGCAAGCAGTCCCCAAATTTCCTAACTTTGCAAAAAACGACCATGAGCATTGCTGAAAATATAAGAATCTTCAAAGAGAACATCCCTGAAAATGTCAGGCTGGTTGCTGTTTCCAAGACCAAGCCCGTTGAGGACATCCGTGAAGCTTATGAAACGGGACACAGGGATTTCGGCGAGAACAAAGCCCAGGAATTGTCAGAGAAATATCCGTTGCTGCCTGCTGATATTCGCTGGCATTTTATCGGACACCTGCAAACCAACAAGGTTAAATACATTGCGCCGTTTGTCCATCTGATCCATGCGGTGGACAGCCTGAAACTGCTGAAAGAGATTAACAAACAGGCATTGAAGCACAACCGCACCATCGCCTGCCTGTTGCAGTTTCACATCGCCAGCGAAAGCACCAAATTCGGTATGAACATGGAAGAAGCCCGCCAACTGCTGGAATCGGATGAGTTCGGGAATATGAAAAGTATCGAAATCCATGGCGTGATGGGGATGGCTACCCTGACCGACGATATGGAGCAGGTCGGGAATGAGTTCCGGCAACTGCGGCTTTATTTCGAACAACTTAAAAAAGAGTATTTCCCTGCTGATCCTGCCTTTTGTGAACTATCCATGGGGATGAGTCACGATTACCAAACGGCCATCGAAGAAGGGGCTACCATCATCCGCATCGGGACGGCCATCTTCGGAGCGCGAAACTATGCTTTCGCATGAGCCGTGCGTCCGGCGCGAAATTCAGGTTTGTTCTTTCCGGTGCAACTGTTTTACGGTAAAGGGGTATAAGGGTTTGGAATGACGATTGACGATTTACGAAAACGAACTACGAAAACGAATGACGAAAGGTGAAAGGTAAAAAGAGAGCGGAATCAGGTTTTGCCGGTTTTTATCAGGATAATATCTGCGACGGATTCACGTTATCAAGACTTATACCATTTTTTATCTTGCAGCCGTTTAACTGAAAATAAAAGAACATTGAGAAAGACTGTCATTATCTTGTTTATTTCACTGATTGTCACCTCAACAGGGCTTTGGGGACAATCGGGCGACTTCAGTGGAATGCCACAGAAGACCTACTGGTGGTTCGGTAAACAGTCTTCATCAGAATTGCAGCAGAATGTAAAACCCGTATCCCAGCATCCCCCTTTTTGCGGCAAAAAAAGACGGAACAACGGCATGGTCCTTCCGCTGCCTTTCGGAACGGGCCTGAATATTTCTGTTTTTGAACAACCTTATTACAGCAAAAATTTAAGGATGTACAGCACACAAAATGATCTGACGGCACGGGCCGACACGCTTTATCAGGATACCCAATCGGGCGAAATGAGCATGGCCATCCGGCCTGATTTCTGGCTTTTCCCCTTTTTGAACGTTTACGGCGTGTTCGGATACAGCGCAGGCAGGACAACGCCGAATATGAAAGCCCCTTCAATTGTCATCGAGAATGTACCCGGGATCGGGGAATTGGAAATAGATACCACCATTGAACTGAAAGATAAAGTTTATTACAACGGACCGCTTTATGGTTTTGGTGCCACGGTAAGCACGGGTTTTAAAAGCTATTTCATCTTGCTCAATTATGAGTACTCGGTGACCCAACCCACCAGTCTGGAAGATGACCTGGTTTATCAGCGTTTCAGTGCAAAGCTGGGTATTCTGCTGGGCCGGAACAACAAAAAAGCCAAAGGGTCTTTCTGGTTAGGCACAATGTACATGGATGATAATCATCATTTTGAAGGAGAAGTGGACGTAAAAGACATCATGCCGGGATTTGAGGTCATTTTCGGTGACAAAGCTACTTACACTGCCGATGTGGAAGCTACCCATCCGTGGAATTTCATCTTCGGCGGCTCACTAATGGTGAACTATCACCATATCCTGATGCTGGAAATGGGTTTCTTTCAGCGGCAACAGGCCTCGCTTTCCTATACCTTTCGGTTTTAAGGTTAAGAGTTAGGTGGAAAAGAGTTAAGAGTTGTGTCCCCGCACCTCCTCTACAGTTTAAAGTTTTG
>JAOZOO010000044.1:8611-22770 GCA_029933225.1 Bacteroidales bacterium
GTGGAAAAGAGTTAAGAGTTGTGTCCCCGCACCTCCTCTACAGTTTAAAGTTTTGCCGAAGGCATCTTCCGAAGGAATCCCTTTGGGGACTTCGGGAACAGTTTGATGTTTAAAGTTTTGGTGAACAAATCGCTATTCACTAATCGCAACTCACTAATCTGCAATCATTTTCAACCCTTCTGATTTTGTTTTCCCCCTGCGCCCTGCAACCCGTAACCCGCACCATTACTTCTTCAATCACCAATCACTATTCATTTCTTTCCTTTCCGGAAATCCACCAGCCGGACGTCGAACAGCAGGGGCGTGTAGGGCTCGATCTTTCCGTAACCCCATGAACCGTAGGCCATTCTCGAAGGTACGATCAGGCGTACTTTTTCGCCTTTGTTCATACGGACAAGGGCTTCGTCCCAGGCGGCGACCACCTGCCCTTTTCCCAGAACGAACTTCAGCGGTTTGCCTTCGGGAGAAGAATCAATGACGTTTCCCTGTAAGGTATAGAGTGTGTAGTCCACATAGACGGTATCGCCGTTTTCGGGTTTCGGGCCGGTGCCTTCGGCCAGGCGGATGATGTACAGCCCGGTTTCCAGCGGTTTTTGTATGATGTTGTGCTCATTGATATAATTCGCAATCTTCAGCTTTTCCATTTCCTTGAGCTTCCGGCGTTCCTCGTCACGGCGTTTTTTCTTCTCGGCACGTTCTTTCTGAACTTCCTCAACCGTACGCAACTTATCTAACTTTACCGTATAAACGATGGTGGTAAAAGGCGGCACGACCCCCCTGCTTTTTGCTCCCACGCCGATGGGCGAAGGAACGATCAGGGTGGCTTTTTCTCCTTCGCGCATCATGCCCAGCCCTTCCTGAAGTCCTTCGGTGTCAAAATTCTTTCCGTATTCCACGTCGATGGGATCTTTCCCGAAATTGCTGAATACCAGCGTCCCGTCGAGCTGTTTCACCTCAAGGAAGATGCGGCACATCTCCCCTTTTTGGGGTTTGCGGCCGCTTCCTTTTTCAACGGGAATGTAATACAACCCCGATTCGGTCGGTTTGGCGGTGATGTGGTTTTCTTTCAGGTAGTTATCCAACAGTTCGATCTCTTTCTGACGCGCTTCCCGTTTTCGCTGTTCTATGATGGTGTCGTACTGATCTTCGGTATAATGCGAAAGAAGTTTTATGTCGAAATACATCGGGCTGCCGGGTTTCACAAAAGGAGGCAGTTTTGCCATGCGTGCGGTTTTCAGGAAAAACGAATCGGCCACAACGGCAAATGTAAACGAGTCGCCCACACCCATCAGCTTCAGACCCTCGTATATGTCGCCTTCAAACTCCGGCGGCATCATGGCAAAGGTCAGCGAATCGCCGTTGTTTTTGCTGGAATACAGAATGGTGTCTTCCAGCCGGTAATCCATCCTGACGGTTACCCAATCGGAATCATGCCAGACGATTTTGTTGTTTCCTTTGTGGTGTACCTGATAATATACGCCATGATCGCCATACTCAAACCCTTTGAATTTGTCATTCCTGTCAGCAGATGACGAGCAGGATACGGCCATTGCCACTACAACGAGAACCACGAAAAACTGAAACAATGTCTTTTTCATCTTCGTTTGATTTTCAGAATTGTTTATGAAAAGTTCAAATATCCGGTTAAACGTCCTGCAGCGGAATCATTTCAAAGTAAAAAACAAACCGCGGAAAACCCGCTGACAGCGATTTTCCGCAGTTTGCCGAAACATCATTTATTTCTTTTTTCCTTTGTCGCCTTTCACGATATCCACCAGTTCCACATCAAATACCAGCGTGGAGTAAGGGGGAATTCTTCCCCTGCCCTGTCCGTAAGCCAGGTTAGAGGGAATGATCAGGACGGCTTTTCCGCCTTTGCGCATCATGGATATCCCTTCGTCCCAGCCCTGAATGACCTGTCCTTTACCGAGTGTAAATTCAATGGGTTTACCCCGGTCTTTTGAGCTGTCAAACACATTTCCGTCAAGGAATTTTCCGGTATAATGGACTTTAACCTTTTGCCCGGCCACCGGTTTTTTGCCTTTTCCTTTTTTAACGGAAATATAATACAGTCCGCTGCTGGTGGGTTTGGCGTCGGGATAGTTTTTGGCAATGTATTCTGCGCGATCTACGGCTTCCTGTTCCATGGCTTTCTGGCGTTTGGCTTCCTCACGTGCCCTGACCGTGTCTTCCGAGAGGATCTCATTGAGTTTCACGTCGAACGTAAGGTATTCCACCGAGTCCATTCCGGGAGGTGTCAACCGCATTTTGAACAGTTTGAACCATACCGAGTCGGCAGGCATGATGAACGAGGCGCTGTCGCCAGCATGCATCATGGCCAGTCCTTCGTAAATGTCGCCCTGAAAAACAGAAGCGATCATGGGTATCTGCATCTGCTCCAGCTCGGGCAACTTGCGGCTGTCGAAAAGAACCGAGTCGTCCGTGCCGTAAAGCATCACCACGTCAAGATATTCGCCAACTTTCGGGGTTACCGTATCGGTTCCTTTTTTATAAAATTTGTAATAAAGTCCCGATTCTGTTTTACGAAAACCCGGAAACTTTTCTTCGTTACCCGACTGGCACGAAACCATCATGATGGTCGTCCAGGCCATGGCAACAGCTAATAGGAATGTTGCTTTTTTCATTGTTTAAAATTTAAATGCTTTAATTTATCTATTTAAGGTTAACTATTTCCAAATCATATATTACCGTTGACCGCGGGGGGATTTTTTTTTGGTCTCCCAACAGGCCGTGCCCAAGGTGCGAAGGGATGATCACCCTGGCTTTATCGCCTTTTCGCAACAACAGCAAGGCCTCTTCCAGTCCGCTTTCCACACCGCCGTGCCCGATCTCAAACGCCAGCGGACCGGTTGAATCGGATGAATACAACACATCGCCTGTGATCAGCATCAGCCTGTAATTCAATATGGCTACCTGACCTTTTCTCGCCAGCGGGCCGCTGCCTTTCTGATAGATCATGTAACGCAGCCCGCTCGGCGTTTTTTTCATATCCCACCCGTGACGGGCAATGTAATTATCAATTTCTTCATTTTCCGTTTTCACGAGGTACCGGTTGGCCTTGATGAGCGACTCCTCCTGGCTCACCTTCGGATGTTCCTGCTTTTTGGGCTGTTGCGGATGCCGGCTGCAACCGCCTGCAACAAACACAAGGCACACAAAACCAACGATATAATTAGCGGGATTCATCAGTAATTCAGTTTAAAATCAAGTGCTTTGCGGTATTGCGAAAGGACTTCTTTTATATCATCTATGGTCTTTTCCATGGTGGCAAAAGATTTTCCACCGGCGGCATTCACATGCCCTCCGCCTTTAAAATGTTTCCTCGCCAGGTCATTCACCGAAAAATCACCTTTCGAGCGCAACGACAGTCTGATCATGTTGTCTTTTTCGGTCAGCAAAACAGACAGGTTTACTTTTTCCATCATCAGCGGGTAGTTCACAAGCCCTTCGGTATCGCCCACGCGGTAATTGTATTTTTTCAAATCTTCTTTTGTCAGCCAGATCAGTGCCGTGCGCAATTCATCCCAGACGATCATCTTGTTGCTGATGCCATGGCCCAGCAGGCGTAAACGGTTTTCCGAGAATGTATCGTAGATCAGGCGGTGAATCTGTGAGGCATCCACACCAAGTGAGATCAGCTCGGCAGTCACATGATAGGTCCTGACATTATTGGCGGCATAACTGAATGAGCCGGTGTCGGTTACAATGCTTGTGTACAGACAGTCAGCAATGGTTTTATCCACCAGTTTTTTGTCGCCCAGCATTTCAATAAAATCATACACCAGTTCACCTGTCGAGGAAGTGTTGACAACGGAGATTGTGTAATCGAAGTTTTCCAGTTTCGGTTCCACATGATGGTCAATCATGATTCGTTTTGCAGGCGAACGCGCCAGTATTTCCGCCGAAGCTCCAAAACGGTCGATGGCATTGTAGTCCAGACAGAAAACCAGTTCGGCACCCGCCAGTATCTTTTGGATAGGTTTGGCCGACTTTTCATAAATAAGCACCTCCCTGCTCCCCGGCATCCAGTTGTAAAACGAAGGAAACTGATTGGGTAAAACAGCCCATACCTCATGGCCTTTCCTGCGGAGGTAATGATACATGGCCAGCATCGAACCCATGGCATCACCGTCGGGATTGTTATGCGATGTGACAACAATTTTCCTGCGCTCTCCAAGAAGTGTCCTTACCTCATTTTGTTGCTCTGTACTTAACATGTGCTAAAAAAACAGCCGCAAAGATAGATAATTATTCACTGTTTGCACCCTTCGGCAAATTATGCCAAATGTTAATTCATCTTAAATCCGGTTCATGCCTGCAATTGTGTTTTTTATGTTTATTAAAATGATGATTATCAAAACAATATATATTGGGTGCACTTTGTTTTAAAACAGGTAACTCCGTTTCGGGCACGGATAAACCGGGATGCGGCGGATATTTTTAAAAACGGTTTGAACGAAACTTCTATTTTTGCACAAATTTTTAAAAAACCGAATTCATGACAGGAGACATCACATTTACAATGATCAAGCCCACGGCCGTAGCCAAAGGTTACACCGGAAAAATAATCGATCAGATCATCGCCGGCGGTTTCAAAATCAAAGCGATGAAATATACACGACTGACCAAACAGGAAGCTGAAAAATTTTATGCCGTCCATAAGGAAAGGCCGTTTTACGACAGCCTGACCACCTTTATGTCATCGGGGCCTATCTTCGCAGCCATTTTGGAGAAAGACAATGCCGTACAGGCTTATCGTGATTTCATCGGTGCCACCAATCCGGCAGACGCCGTGGAAGGAAGTATCCGCAAGCTCTATGGTACCGACCTGCAGGCCAACGCCGTTCACGGCTCCGACAGCGATGAGAACGCACAGATCGAAAGCAACTTTTTCTTTTCGGAAAGAGAGCGGTATTAAGGGCAGATCAGAGTTTTATATCCCCGGTTATGCAGGGGAATACGCGGAGAATGTTCCGTTTTCAAAAACCAGTATGACCCGCAAAAGCCGGTCGCTACCCGAAGGCTTGCGTACGCCGTAAACCGCCTGTTCTTCGTCGCGTACCTGATGATAAAGTGCTTTATCCGATTCGGACATGATCCGTTTGTCTGACGGAGAAAAATCAATTTCAGGTTGCCGCGGCGCATCCTGTTCCGCATCCTCGGACATAACGGTTTCCCGTTCTTCTTCGTTTTCTGTGTACATGCTTCCTTCGCCGAGCAGGAGCCAGTCGAGATTGATTTCGGGATATTTCTTTTTTATTTTCAACATAAAATCCAGACTGGGTTTGTTGCGGCCCGATAACACATGCGACAGCGAAGAGCGCTGCACCTGAATTTCGTCGGCAAACTGCGCCGAAGAAATATTTTTTACTTCCATTAATTTTTTAATTCGGCTGACCATTTTTTTCTTCTTTGTTTACAAATATACACAATTCTTTTAACAAAAGTAAATCCCGTTGTCATTTCATTCGATTTACAAATGTAACACGCCCTTTTATTAAAGTATATTATTGATTTTACAGATTTATATTCTGTATTTCAATCTTATATTGTATTTAATTATTTCAGAAAATGAGATGCTCATCATTCCGACAGTATTTAAAGCTTATTCGTGGAAATGAAGTATAAATATCTGGTAAAAGGTTATTTAATATCATAATTTACATTTGATCTTATGTGAATTTAAAAATGTGTACAATTGTAATACTTTATTACATAATACAATTGTGAATTAAACCCCATCTGATTGTTTATCAGATTAAAGCCAATGTGAATATATACAAATGTAACGTATCTCTGTTTGGGTTACAAATGGAAACTATCCTGATTTTGCTGTTTAAAAAAGGAAATTTGATATGATTTGTTCCGGCCTTTCAACAAAAAACCAATAGACAAATTAAAAAAACGGATCGGAAGGAAAAATGAAATGACTGCCCTACCCTGGCAATAACGAAATCTCAAATATCAAAAAACAAATTTCAAACGAGCGATTGGGAATTAGGTACTGGAAAATGGTTTTTGGGAAGAGTCATGTCAAATGAGATTGTTCTCGTCATTCCGCTTCGTTTCACTTGAAACGACAGATTTTTTTTATAGTTTTTTTAACTTCTATTTGACCTCTTTCTATAATTCTGTTTTGTCAGATGATCTCCCCGGCATACCCTGTCATCGAATAAAAAGACCCCGGAATTTGGGCCCGTATAACGATATGGCACAAAGGAATCCCGACTATGAAACGGAAAATAAGTACCCACGTTTAGTTCTGATCCCGCACGTGCGGGAGTGAGAATCCTGATGCTATGAAATAATGAAACTCGTGTTACCCATTAGTTGCTTAGGACTCCCACGTCAGCTTACACACAGGCCTGCCCTGTTTCCTCGGAGAAACGATTTATTTTGTTTTTGTGTTTCAGTTAAATGTTCCAGGTTATTGAATTACAGTCTATTTCATGTGATGTGTCATGTTTACCGAAGGGAGAAATCTCTCTGGTCCGTGGATACTCTCAGTGGGGATTTCTCACCATCCTTCGTCGGATATCAAAATGACAACGGGGCGGTGATACTTTTCGAGGGGATTTCCCGTCACTCTATTCCGCTTCGTTTCCATCGAAGTCACAGACTTTTTTCATGGATTTATGTATTCATTGGTTTGACCTTCTTTAATCTATCCACCATTCCAATATTCCATCCTTCATTCCAGCATCCCCGCCTCCGCTACGCTTCGGACGGGCAGGCAGCATCACCCCCCAGCCCCTCTCTGCCTCACCACCTCATACATCAGGATACCGGCGGCCACCGAAACGTTCAGCGATTCGATCTCGCCCAGCATGGGAATATTTATTTCCATATCCACTTTTTTCAGGTATTCGCCTGAAATCCCTTCTCCTTCCGAGCCCAGCAGCAAAGCCAAAGGTCCGGTGAGGTCGGCTTCGAAGCATGTTTTATCAGCTTTTTCAGTGGCGGCAACGATCTTCAATCCACTCTGCTGAAGGAAGTCGAGGGTTGACTTCAGGTTATCGCTACGGCAGATGGGCACTTTGAAAATAGCGCCTGCGGAGGATTTTACCGTTCCGGAGTTCAATTGTGCCGAGTTTTTGGAGGGAATCACTACGGCATCCACACCGGCACATTCGGCGGTTCGCAGGATGGCGCCGAAATTCCGCACGTCGGTGATCCGGTCGAGGATGACTACAAAAGGCATCTTGCCACGTTCGTAAATACCGGGGAGAATATCCTCTATCCGGTAAAATACCACCGGTGAGATGTAAGCGATAACACCCTGATGGTTTTTCCGGGTGAGCCGGTTCAACTTTTCCACCGGAACAAACTGGTAGGGCACCGACCGTTCTTTGAGCAGGCGCATCAGTTCGGCAAACGTTTCGCTGCGTAATCCCTTTTGTATAAAGACTTTCTCGGCTTCTTTGCCTGCGCCGACGGCTTCTATCACCGGGCGGATGCCATAGATCATTTCCTGTTTTAAATCTTCTTTCATAATTATTCCGGTCCTTCCAGATATTCAGTGGGTAAACTTTTTTTGGTGATCACGCCCATGGTCTTCAGTTGTTCGGCCTGCGAGATGAGGTCTCCCCTGCCGGAAGTGAGTTTCTTATGGGCTTCTTCATAAGCTTTTTCGGCACGGCCCAGGCTGGCGCCGACGGCTTCAAGGTCTTTCACAAAGCTGACGAATTTATCGTACAGCAACCCGCCCCTGCGGGCGATCTCCTGGGCATTCTGCGATTGTTTTTCGTATTTCCAGATCGAGGCAATGGTGCGCAACGTGGCCAGCAGCGTTGTGGGACTGACGATGACCACCTTCCGCCGCCAGGCATAATTGAACAACTCGTGGTCGGCCTGTACCGCCAGTCCGAAGGCCGGTTCCACGGGCATAAACATGAGCACGAAATCGGGTGAATTGATACCCAGTAGTTTGGAATAATCTTTTTCGCTCAGCTCGTTGACATGCTTTTTGATGGAATCGAGGTGTTTTTTCAGAGAAAGTTCCCTTTGACTGTCTGTTTCGGCTGACGAATATTCGGTGTAAGCAGTCAGTGAAACTTTGGAATCCACCACAAGGTGCTTCTCCTCGGGCAGGCGGATGACTACATCGGGGCGTAACGTGGCGCCGTCATCCGATTTGGCCGAGTATTGCATAAAATACTCCTCGTTTTTGATCAGCCCGCTGCGCTCGAGCACCCGCTCGAGGATGATCTCGCCCCAGTTGCCCTGTTTTTTGGTATCGGCTTTCAGCGCATTGGTCAGGTCTTTGGCGTCTTTATCCAGTGCCATGCTGAGCTCATACAGCTTTTTCAGTTCCACCTTTATATCCGTCTGGTCTTTCAGGCTTTTTTCGTAAGTCTCTTCTACCTTTTTCTCAAAGCTGGTGATCTTTTCTTTCAGCGGTTTCAGCAGGTCGGTCATGTTTTTAGTGCTCGTCTGACTGAATTCCAGTGTGTTTTGTTTCAGGATTTTGTTGGCGATGTTCTCAAACTCCGTCTGAAACCTTTTCTGCAGCTCTTCGAGTTGTTTCCTTTCGGTTTCCAGCTTTTCCTCGAGGTTGCCGTAATCCGATTTCAGGCTTGCGACCTTTAATTCGGCTTCATGTTTTCCGGCAGATTCTTCATTTAATTTTAATTCCAGTTTTTCATAGTCTTTTTTCAGTTCATCAAACCGGGTCTGTAACACGGCATTTTGTTGTTGCAATTCGTTTTTGACTTCTGATAGTTTTGACTTAAACAAAAGTCTTCCAATAATATAGCCGATGACCAGCCCGGCAACCAAACCGCCGGAGAGAAATAAAATATCCATGTTTAAAATTTTGAGTAAAATTATCAAATTAAACCAATATTTTCATGTCCCGTTGATGTGACTTATAAAAAAGAATTGACACCACCTCTTTTATTGATTATCTTTAAACGCTCAACGGCAAAAGTATGTACCTGATCAAAAATATCATTGTTTTAGCACTCATATTGCTTTTGCAAAATGTTTACGGACAAGAATACGAGCCCCCTTCCACTCGTATGCCCGGCAATCTGGTGGACGATTTTATCCGCATGCACATCGAGTATCCCGAAGAAGCTATCCGGAATGGTGAACAGGGTGTCGTGATCATTGCGTACGAAACAGACAAAGAAGGAAAAATCACCCATACCGAAATCATAAAGTCTGTTTCCCCGTCAGTTGACAGTGCGGCATTGCGGCTGTTCCGGCTGATCCTCTGGAAACCAGCCAGAAAAATGGGAAAACCTGTTGACGGTCATGGTGAATTCAGGATCAAATACAACATCAAACGATACCGCTCGCTCGTGAAAAAACGGGGCTACGACAAAACCGCCCTGCCGGGTCTGTCTGTCAGGCCATCCCTGAAAATTTGTTCGCTGAAAGAGGTGGACAAGGCACCGGTAGCCCGGATCGACCCGAAATACAAATCAGTACAGGATTTCATCACGGCCAATCTCGTCATGCCCGAAGCGGCTGTCAAGTTGCACCTTATGGGTGTGGTTAAATTGCGTTTTGTGGTTGAGGCTGATGGTCTGCCGTCAAATATCATGATCATCGAACCGCTGGCCGCCGGTTGCACTGAGGAAGCCATCAGGGTGGTTCAGATGATCAGGTGGAATCCGGCAATGAAAGACAATCAGGCGGTGCGTTGCTGCTACAACCTGTCGTTTAAATTTGTACCTCCCGGCGAGATGAAAAACAAACAGATCATTAACCAGGCTAATTCCGGGATATAAAGAACACTGATTTCTTAAGGCAAATTTTTTAACGTTGACACAAATAAGTTTTCAATTATATTTGCCGCAATTTTTTTTAACTCAAAAATTACAATTATGAAAAGAATCTTACTCATTGCTATTTTATTCGGAGCAATCACAACTTATTCACAGGACACAATCAGGGTTGGAAACTGGGAGATCACCGGAAAGGTCAGTTTCAACATTTCCCAGTCGTATTTCGCAAACTGGTCGGCAGGCGGGACAAGCAGTCTGACAACCATCGGTAAATACACCATGTCGGCCAATTATCACAAAAACCGTCACAGTTGGACCAACTGGCTTGACCTGGCGCTGGGATACTCACTCTACCTCGATGTGGATCCGCTGAAAACAGACGACAAAATCGAATACATCACCAGTTACCAATACCAGTTGAAAAACAAAAACTGGAGTTTTACCGTACTGGGCAGATTTGCCTCGCAGTTTGCCAGGGGATACGATTACGGAACAGATTCCAGCACTTATATCTCGAAGTTTATGGCGCCGGGGTATGCAGACATCGGCCCGGGCTTCATGTACAAACCCAACGATTGGTTTCTGGTCAACATCTCACCTGCCACAGGGTCATGGATCATTGTCAACGATGAACGTCTTGCCGACGAGGGTTCGTTTGGTATCGATCCGGCAGTAAGAGACACGGCAGACAATATCATCACACATGCCAAGAGAGTGCGGACTATGTTCGGAGCAAAAGTGATGGCCGTGCTGAAATATGAGGTCTTCAAGAACATCACGCTCGGAACCAAGCTTGAGCTGTTTTCCAATTACCTTGAAAACCCGCAAAACATTGACGTAAACTGGCAGGTGCTGGTCGAACTGAAAGTCAACAACTGGCTGAATATCGACCTTCAGACCACCTTATTATATGATGATGACGTGATGATCACCGACAAAGACGGAAACATCGGTCCGCGTACGCAATTCAGGCAACTCCTGATGATCAGTATCGGATATGCTTTTTAAGTAAACATGAAACGCATTGGCTTGTTGTCGGACACCCATGGATTTATCCATCCGCGGGTGTCCGTTTTTTTTAAGGATTGTGACGAAATCTGGCATGCCGGTGACATCGGCAACATGGAGACAGCCCGGCGTTTGTCAGAAATCAAACCCCTGCGTGCTGTTTACGGCAATATCGACGGTAACGATATCCGAATAAGCTACAAAGAATACGAAGTGTTTGAGTGCGAGGGTGTCAGGGTACTGATTATCCACATCGGAGGCTATCCCGGCAGGTACACTTCCCGGGCGAGACAACTGATTGAAAGATACAAGCCAAAATTATTTATCTCCGGTCATTCACACATCCTGAAAGTCATGCCCGACAAAAAATACAACCTGCTTCACATCAACCCCGGCGCTGCCGGAAAACAGGGATTACATCAGGTGATCACTGCCGTCAGGTTCGTCATCGACGGGCCGGAGATCAAAGACCTTGAAGTGCTGGAAGTGGAAAGGAGATAAAAAACCCTTTTACCGCAGGCGGTCAGCCGAGCGGATCAGCTTTTCATCGTGCACGATACCCCGGTAAGCCAGGATGAGAAAGACAAACGAAACCACGGGCATATAGGCTCCCGTTTCATAACCGACCACTCCTGCCGCTGCGGCACCCAGTTCTTTCTCATAATAAAAGAAAAACAAAGCGATCATAAGGATTACAGCAATGATGGCAAAACGCACCATATTCAACTGACGCCTCCTGTTTTTATAAAGAAAGATCGCCACAACAGACAGAATAAAGATCAAAATCGCCAGGGTCAGTAAAGGCCAGAGGAAATAATCGGGAAAAGCACTGACACTGTCGGGTACATCCGACATTATTTTATAGGTATAAAAGTGCAGGATGTCGTTTTGACCGTAAACCGAGGCCAGCGGTAAAAAATAGGTTGCCCCCATGGCAACGGCTGCAATGAAAAGATAAACCGTTTGAATTCTCTGGATCATGATGGATGACTTAAAAATTTCAACAAAAGTAATCAATCACAGGATTTTGTTTTAAAGATTGTAAAATTCTTTGAAAATATCGAGGAAAAATAAATCGGGAAACCCGGTAATTCAAAAAATTAAATTCTTTTAACAGAATATTTTTCGCTTAAAAGCTTTGAAATACAAATAAATTATATATTTGCACTCACAAGGAAAAAGAATCCACAAGATTTCCTCCAAATCGTTCAAAATTACTCATTTAAAAAATCTCGGTAATTTTCAATAAAATCAA
Source organism: Bacteroidales bacterium (assembly GCA_029933225.1). Taxonomy (GTDB): domain Bacteria; phylum Bacteroidota; class Bacteroidia; order Bacteroidales; family F082; genus JAADID01. The sequence continues at coordinate 20,630 of JAOZOO010000044.1, forward strand.
AGACCGGAATTTATAAAATTCATTTTATATGTATAATATTGTTGAGCTAAACAGCATGCTGGTAGCCGAATTAAGGAAGATAGCTAAAGACCTTAATATACCCAAAGCAGAAAAGCTGATAAAGAAAGACCTGGTTTACAAGATTCTCGACAGCCAGGCGCTGAAACCTGTCAAGGAAGAAGCACAAAAAGAAACCAAACCGAAAAAGCAGAGAGGCCGGCGAAAGAAAACCGAGCCGGTAAGCGATAAAAAAGAGGACAAACCTGCTGACAAGCCGGAAGAAAAAAAGGAAGATAAGGTTGAAAAACCGGAAACTCCCCAGCCGAAACGTCGCGGTCGTCCCAGGAAAAGTGCGCCGGTGGCCACTTCGGCAGAAGGTAAGAGCGAAAAACCTTCGCTGACCATCCTCGAAGATGAGACCATTTCCATCCGGCAAGAACCCGGAAAAGAAAAGCCTGGTAAAGAAACGGAACCTGTAAAGGTTACGGAAAAAGAACCGGAAGAAAAGCCAAAAAGAAAAGAAGTAACCACCGCAAGGGAAGAAACCAGGCCCGTTGACAGCAGGCAGGAAAGGCATGAAAGACAGGAAAGGCCGGAGCGTCCCGACAGAGGTGAATCACGGCGTGATAACGCTCAGCATGAAGCCCGGCAAAGAAATAATTATCCTTTCGAATCCGAAGGGATGGTCACTGCCGAAGGTGTGCTGGAGATCATGCCCGATGGATACGGCTTTTTAAGGTCTTCGGATTATTATTATCTGAATTCACCGGACGACATTTATGTTTCGCAGTCGCAGATCAAACTTTTCGGTCTCAAAACAGGTGATACCGTAAAAGGAACTGTCAGGCCGCCAAAGGAAAGTGAAAAATATTTTCCGCTGATCAAAGTGGAAAAGATCAACGGCAGGCAGCCGGAAGAAGTGCGCGATCGCATTCCTTTCGATTACCTGACCCCGCTTTTCCCGGAAGAGAAATTCAAACTCACCGGCCACAATGAAGAGAGTATGTCCGTTAGGATCATGGATATGTTTGCCCCCATCGGAAAAGGACAGCGCGGGTTGATCGTTTCGCAACCGAAAACCGGTAAAACCGTCCTGCTAAAGGAAATTGCCAACGCCATTGCGGCAAACCATCCCGAGGTTTACCTGATCATTTTGCTGATCGACGAAAGACCTGAAGAGGTAACCGACATGGAACGCAGTGTCAACGCCGAAGTGGTGGCATCCACTTTTGACGAGCCTGCTGAAAAGCATGTTAAAATTGCCAACCTTATCCTTGAGAAATCAAAAAGACTGGTTGAATGCGGACACGATGTGGTGATACTGCTTGACTCAATCACAAGGCTGGCACGGGCATACAACACCATGTCGCCGGCATCGGGTAAAGTATTGTCAGGAGGCGTAGAAGCCAACGCACTGCAAAAACCCAAACGTTTCTTTGGCGCTGCACGCCAGATTGAAAACGGCGGATCGCTGACCATCCTGGCAACGGCTTTGATCGACACCGGCTCCAAAATGGATGAAGTGATCTTTGAAGAGTTTAAAGGAACAGGCAACATGGAGCTTCAGCTCGACCGTAAACTGGCCAACAAACGGATCTATCCGGCCATCGACATTGTGGCTTCCAGCACACGTCGCGAAGACCTGCTGCTCGACAAGGAAACACTTCAGCGTATCTGGATATTGAGAAACCACCTGGCCGACATGAATCCCATGGAAGCCATGCAGTTTTTGTTGGATAAAATGAAATTCACACAAAGTAATCAGGAATTCCTGATCTCGATGAACAGTTAGTTGTCATTGTCAGTTTATTGTGGAAACCTTTTAGTAAATTATTTTAAATATTCTTGTAATATTTGGTGAAAAATAACAAATAACAATTTCCAAATAACAAAAAAATAACAAATCACAAACGGTAAACCTAAAACCCATTTGAAATCTTAATATCTGGAAATTGGTATTATTTGTGTTTTGTTTTTTGATATTTGATATTTCTGGAGAAATTATTTAGTGCAATTTGACATTAGATCAATTAGGTCAATTTTAATCAGGAAGAGTATCAAACGTTGAAAATGTGACTCATCCGTCAAAAAAAAAGAACAGGGAATCCGGTTATCTGTAACAGAAACCGGATTTTTTCTTG
>JAOZOO010000271.1 GCA_029933225.1 Bacteroidales bacterium
ATACACTTTATACACCATCACCAGAAACAGGGGATAGCCAGTAAAAACAAGATTTAAAAAAAGAAAAACATAAATCAATGAAAAGCAAAATATTACTGATACTGATTTTTATGGCTGTTGCAGGTTTTGCCCAGGTGCCGGAGATTGTCCGACAGGAGTGTTACAATTTTACCGATCATTTTGATGATGATAAAATAACAAGTATCCTTCCAACAGATAACGGGTTCATCATGACGGTTGAAGTCTATAGTGATACAAACCTTCCGAATTTTCATGCTTTATTTGATATAATGGTTGTCAGAACCGACACTTTGGGGCAGGTGCTTTGGGAAAAATGTTACGGTGGTTATCGTGATGATTATCCCCGCAAAATAATCAATGCGGGAGATAACGAATACTATGTACTTGGCTGGACAAACTCAACAAACGGAGATGTACAATCAGGCAATAATGGCGGTTTGGATTTTTGGGTTTTTAAAATTGACGGAAACGGCATGCTGCTTTGGGAAAAAACCTATGGAAGCATCCGTAATGACCATTCTAAAGATATTATCCTGTTACCCGAAAGCGGGTTTCTAATAACAGGGGAAATTAGTGATGGAGGCGGGGATGTCGGCACTTATTACGGCGATTGGGATATCTGGCTATGCCGGTGTGATAGTGAGGGAAACATCCTGCAAGAAAAAACGCTCGGCAACGAGGGAGAGGATGTTGTGAACGGACTCCTGCTGAACAGTGAAGGGAACATATTACTGACCGGAGCCGTTGAAACAACGGGAGGAACAGTGACTTGTGAGCCGAAAGGAATGAAAGATGTTTGGCTGGCAGAGTTGGATATGCAGCTTCAGGTGCTTTGGGATCATTGTTACGGAGGTAGTTGGGACGACATAGGTTATACGCTAACCGAACAGGAAGACGGATATCTTGTTTTGGCTTCTACACATCCCAGTGAAGGTTGGATATATCCCGGTTATGATATTTTTACTGTAAGAATAGATAGTCTTCATAATGTTCTATGGCAAAAAAGAATAGGAGGAAACTATGACGATATTCCTGCAGTTGTGTACATGGATAATGAAGAAAACTATACGATTTTCGGTTCAACATATTCCAATGATGGAGATGTTTCCGGAAATCATCAGATTCAGGATAACACCTCCGATATTTGGATAGTTAATCTGTCTCCCGGAGGAGATATTTTATGGCAACATTGCTATGGAGGTGTAGGAAACGAATTGTTAATGAGTCCTTTTACAGTTATAAAAAAAGACAGATATACTTTTGATATAGTGGCCCAGACAGACATGGAAAACTCATACGACGTCCAATGTGATTTTGGCGAAGATGTATATAAAAACGGTTGGTTTATTGAAATGGAAAAATGCCCCGGATATCACCCCGAAACACCGGAAACGCCGTCAGGCCCTGATACAATCTGTACACAAAATCAACAAGAACACACCTACACAATTCCGCCACCCGCCAATGCCTGGACATTTGAATGGCAACTGGAACCGGACTCGGCAGGAACCTTAACTAATTACGGCTTGTATGCCGTTGTCCATTGGGATCCGGCCTGGGAAGGGACTGCGACTGTCAGCGCTCGCTGTGCCAATTACTGCGCCGTAAGCAACTGGTCGGAGCCCAAATACACCGAGGTGCAAACCTGCCTCGGCACGGAAGAAACACCGGCAGAAAACACGGCATTAAGGGTGTATCCCAATCCGGCAAAAGACTATGTT
>JAOZOO010000146.1 GCA_029933225.1 Bacteroidales bacterium
TACTTCTGCCGGATAACAACAGAAAAAGGGAGTGTGACGAAGAAAGTGGTGGTGGAATGACCTCTCAGGTCGAACGAGGGTTCGTGCGGCAGCGACCTGAAAGGTCGGAAAGATGAAGTGGCGGTTTGATACCCGCCCTGACCCCACCTTAAAAGGTGAGGAAACTAATGGTGAAGGATGTATAACGCTATGAAACCAATCAGTTACCCACGACTTTAGGCGTGGGATATGGAAGAATAAAAACAAATGAAAGCAAAACCAATAAACACAAAAACTCTGCTATGAAACACGAATGTCTCCCCCCTCGGGGGAGATGTCCGCAGGACAGAGGGGGTCGATCTCACGAGAAACACGGCTTATGACAAATTTGGATATTCGGTCTGTTTATGGGGGGATTATGCGCTGGTTGGAGTGCCATGCGCATACATTGATACGGGTGCTGCTTATATCTTTAAACGCAATGACACAACATGGACAGAGATAGAAAAGCTATTGGCCGGCGACGGACAGGAAGATGACTGATTTGGGTACTCGGTTTTTATGGATGATGGACGGGTTTTATCGGGAGCTCCTGTCCAGTATGCCGATGGGGTATATTGCGGTGCAGCTTATGTTTACGAGGGAATTGCCACAGGAGTTCATGAAACGATTATTATGTCAGGAACAAAACTCTTGCTCGGACAAAATTATCCCAATCCGTTTCATCCGGCAACACAGATTAAATATACAATAACCGAACCGGGGCTGGTCCAACTCGCGATTTATGATATCCTGGGAAACAGGGTTGCCATACCTGTGAACGGTAATAAACAACCGGGCGATTATGAAATTGAATTTGAGGCAAAGGGTTTGCACCCGGGAATTTATTATTACACATTATCACTCGGAAAATATACGCAAACAAAAAAACTGGTCGTGAAATAACAACGCATAACAGCCCAAGACCCAATGACTACTGCCTGACCATCACCTGACAATTGCATGACCATCGCCTGACAATTGTATGACCATCGCCTGACCATCGCATGACAACGCATGACAGCCCAAGACCCAATGACACCCAATCCAAATATTTTCTACCTTTGAATATCCATTTAAAACCAACATTTTGTCAAACCAAAAATAAACTGACATGTTCAAATCAATCATTACTTTACTGATTATCATTGTTCTCCCTGCATTTGTCATTGCCCAGTGTACGGCTTATCTCCCGGAGCAGGGAACAAAGCTCACTTATGCCAATTATGACAAAAAAGGAAAGCAAACTTCAACCACTACCACCGAAGTTACCAGTGTGGAAACCAAAGCGGATGCGGTTTATTATCATGTGCATCAGTTGGTCAGTACCGGGAAAAAGAAAAACGACACAGAAAACGACCTGTTGTTTAAATGCAAAGGCAATACGTTTTACATTGACATGCAATCGGTACTGAATTCGGAACAGATGGCCGCTTACGAAGACGGAACCATCACCGTAACATCCAACAACATGACCATTCCCGGCGATCTGAAACCCGGCATGGAATTACCGGACGGAGACCTGGGGATGACCGTTTTCATGGATCCGATGACGGTGACCATTACAGCCCGTGCTTTTTATCGCAAAGTTGAATCCAAAGAGGAAATCACCGTCCCCGCAGGAACATTCACGGCATATAAGATCAAAGGTTACATGGAAACCAAATTCGCTTTTATGCGGTTTGCCTACAAACTCATCGAGTGGTATGTCCCCGGCCTCGGTGTGGTTAAATCAGAGTCTTATGATAACAAAAACAGAAAGCTCGGCTATACCGAATTGATTAAAATTGAGAAATAGAGACGAGAGTTTGGAGTTTTGTGTTTTGAGTCTTTTGTCTTGAGTCTTTTGTCTTGAGTCTTTTGTCTTGAGTCTTGTATCTTGTGTCTTGTATCTTGATTCTTGTGTCTTGATTCTTTGCCAAAGTTTTCCCTTCGGGAGAATTTTGAATTTTGGAAAAACCATTTTCTGTTTTCCATCATCCATTTCCCAACCCTAATTGATCAAATCATCAAAACTGACCGTAATGGGTTGCTTTTGCACAAAATCGTATAAAGTCAGCTTCCTGACCTGGTAATAGCTTTTCCAGTAATCCATCAGGGCACGGATATATCCCATGCGGGCATTGTCGGTATCAATCTGGGCCATGTTTAGTTCCAGTACGTCATTCACCATCCCGATCATGTATCTTTTTTGTGTGACCTGGTATCTTTTGCGGGCAACAGTATCCGATTTCGCCGCGATCATCAATTGCTTTTTCTGCATGTTAAACCGTGTGACATTCAGAAAGATATTCTGTTCAAAATCAATCTTTTCCTGTTCCACGGTGGTTTTGACAAGATCCTGGTTCGATTCCGCCATTTTGATGTTACCCCGCGCTTTCCCCCAGTCGAGCAATGGTAACGAAATGCCCAGCATCACTCTTTCTTCATCTAACGGATTTTTATACACCATTTTGATATCCGTATCGGTCTGTGTCAGTCCGAAACTGGCAAAAAGCTGCGCATCGAACCGCCCGTCCATTTTTGCCCGTCGCACGTCGCTTTCGGCTTCAATCAGCCGACGCTGAAACTGCAAACCCGTTGATGTGTTCTCTTTCGCCTGTTCGATGGCCTTCTGGACATCCACGGAGAAATAATCAATATTATCGGGCACAACGAGTTCTACCGGCAAATCATTTTTCAGCCGGAGAAACGATTTGAACTCAAACAACATATTGTCGTAATTCAGCCGGGCATCCTCCACAGCAGACCGTGACTGAAGCAGGTTGAGTTCGAGCTGGAGAAGCTCATTTTCGGCGATTTTTCCAAGGTTGAAACGCCCCCTGGCTATTTTGTACAGCGTATCATAGTTGGCTTCGTTAGTACTTGCTATATCCACTTCGATTTGCGCCAGCAGAAGCGAAAAGAAACGATCCACCGCTTTAATGGCCACATCCTCACGGGTTTCAATGTACAAACGCTGGGCCTCCTGAAATTTCATGGGTTCAATTTTTTTATCCCATTTGTAAGGATTATAGGTAAAAATGGGTTGTGTAAATCCGATGGAAATGATGCTTGTGAGGTATTGGGTTACGGAAGTGTCCTGAAAATAGTTATCCATCCTTTGCAGACCCGACGAAAGGAAAACCTCGCCACCGGAAAATCCCACTTTCTGGCTCAGGGTCATGTTGACGGAATAATTGGCCAGACTCTGCGGTGTGTAAACCGTGCTGCCGTCCTGCGAAGGAACGGCGTTGATGGAGCGGTTGATATTGGGCAATGTGGCATCGATCTTCAATCCGGGGAGGTAGGTTGCCCTGAAAGAACGGTAACCCCAGTAACTACTCCTGTAACGATGTCTTGCCATCTCGGCATCGGGCGACTTGTCCTGTGCAATCCTGATAACGTCATCCAAAGTGTATTTTACCGGCTGCTGCTGGGCCTGGGAATGAACTCCCGTGCCCATCCACAGGATGAAAAATACAAAAGCTATTTTTTCATAAATTTTCATCACAGGTAATTTTTGTGGTTTTATTTTATACTTATTTTCTTATTGATTCAGCTTAACTATTTTCAGGCTTTTATTAAAAGTTTACACCTATTTTTCTTCCGATTCAACCTCTTTTAAAGTTTTCTTATTGGGAAGTCTCCATTCTGTAAATCCATTAGCATTTCTTCCATTTGGCTCTCCATCAATCAAAAATAGCCTTATGGTATTCCCAAACTTCTTCATTATGAATCTATATTATTACCCAAATAATTCTTCAATCATGCCTCAAACTCTCCACAGGATCCTGTTCAGAGGCTTTTTTTGCCGGCAAATACCCGAAAATGATCCCTACCGCCGCTGCTACCACAAATGACACCAGGATGGACGGGAATGAAATAACAGTCAGTATGCCCGTGGTTGTTGAAATAATTTTAGCCATCACCACCCCGAGAATAATGCCGAACAATCCGCCCGTGATGCTGATAAAAGTAGCTTCGGCAAGAAACTGAAAAACAATGTCTCTGCGTGTGGCCCCGGTAGCCCTTCTGATGCCGATTTCACGGATGCGTTCCAGCACTGATGCCAGCATGATGTTCATGATGCCGATACCACCGACAATGAGGGATATACCTGCAATAGCCCCCAGTACGATATTGAATATGTCGCGTGTTTTTTGTTCCTGCTTCAAAAGAAGTTCCGGGATTTTGATCTCAAAGTCTTCCACACCGCGATGACGGCGCTGCAGCATACGGGTAACCACTTCGGCCGTCGTTGTCAGGTCTTTTGTGTCTTTTACCTGAACCACAATTTTATCCAACTGGTTCTCCCCTCCCCCCGAGCCTTCTTTTTCGGTGATCATCATACTGTTGCCACTGTAAAAAACTTCTGTTCCTCCGAGAGCAGCCTGATTGATCAGTGAACGGTCTCTCATGCGCAGAAGGACAGCTTTGATGGGGGCAAAAACCATCTTGTTATAATTCCCTATACCCAGGCTTTCAATCTTCTCCGACACTTTCACCCCTTTCAGTACGCCGATGACCCTGAACCACACATTGCCGCATTTCAGATTTTTGCCGATGGGATTTTCTTTGGGAAACAGACGGGCTTTCACTTCCGGGCCGATGATGCACACCGGGTCGCCGCTCTCTAATTGACGGGGTTTGAAAAAACTGCCTTCGAGAAGATCAAGATTAAACAGCTCGAAAAACACGTTGGTAACACCCGAAAGATCAACATTCATTTTATTGCCGCTGCGGATGGCAAGGACGGGGTAATTAACCTCGGGGCTGACCCTTTCAACGGTCGGGATATTGGCCATGATGTTCTCGGCATCTTTCAGCGTAAGTCCGGGAGAATATTTTTTCTTGAGCGATTTGCCTTCTTCCTCTTCGTCTGCCTGCTTTTGTTTGTTCTCTTTCTCGGTCAGAGGAACGATCACAATGTTGTTCACACCCACCATTTTGATCTGATTCAGTATCTCCACACGGGCACCGTTTCCGATGGCCATCATCGCAATGACGGCAGCCACGCCAAAAATAATTCCCAAAGCCGTGAGTATGGAACGAAACTTATTGTTAAATACGGCTTCAAGAGAAATACTCAATATTTGAAAATATCTTTCCACTTGATCTGCTGACAGACATTAATTGTTGTTTTCTAATTGGTTTTTTCTTTATATATCCAGGCCCCCCGGTATTTTTTTATTAATTTTTGCTTGGCCTGTGTCGCACTGTCAATATCCTGATATTTACCGGCATATACCCTGACATTCGTCCCGCTTTGTAATGTGCCTGCGCCGGAAAAGCCTTTGTCGTTCAGGCGGGTTACCATTTTCTGCGCTTCTTTCATTCCGGCAAAACTACCGACAATGATGTAATAGGTAGCCGGGCTGCTTCCCGCTGTGCTTTTGATCTCTTCTTCGGGAGCAGGATACGTTTCCGGCGTTTCTTCAAACTCTTCTCCGGTTTCTTCTATTTCCATTCCTCCGGGAGGGGTAACCGTTTCATCTCCGAGGTAATGAATTTTCCATTTTTCGGCTTCAGGAGGTGGTTCAAGATAAACCTCATCCCCGTCTTTTAAGCCTTTCAGGATAATGATGTCGTTTTCATTGCTTTTCCCGGGGATGACCTGCTGTTTGTAAGATTTTTTATAAACAAAGTTGACGGAGTCGTTTGAATAGACACATTCGATGGGAACATACAGGGCCGAATCGATGACCTCGGTAATGATTCTGTTTTTCGTTGTCATGGAAGGCCGTAAAATGGAATCATAGCCATCCACATGAATGATGACCTCAAAAACCTTGGCATTGGAATTCTGCATTTGTTCGCCCATGTTGGCCACCGAGATCACCTCACCCGTAAACTTCTTCCCCGGAAAAGCATCAACCGAAATTTCCGCTTTCTGACCGACGGCCACTTTGCTGATGTCAATCTCGTTGACATAAGTTTTTGAATTCATCGAAGAGAGGTCCGGCAGTGTGGCGACCACATTATCCCAAACACTGATTTGTGCACCCACGCCCTGTTTTTTTCCGCTCCAGCTTTTTTTATAAGTGACCATTCCTGCTTTGGGCGCTGTAACAGTGAACTCTTTCATCAGATCACGGAATTCATTGAGGCGGCGGCGCGCCTTGGCCAGATTGGTACTGACTTCCTGCATGTCGGCTTTGGCCTTTTCATATTTGAGGCGGTAATTTTTAACAGCTTGTTTATAGGTTCTCTGCGTCTTTTCATAATCCAGCTTGGCCTGCCGCTGGGTGGCAGGAGGCTCGTAGATGGACTGGTCCATAACGATCTTCTTTTCTTCGAGAGAATACTTGAGATTGACCAGCTCGTCACGTGCCGCACGCATGGTCATGGAAGTATCAAGCTGGGTTTGCAAATGCTGGGTTTGCAGCTTTTCCACCTCCAGTTCCTGATCTTTGATCTTGTTTTCGAGGTCACTCCTGTCGAGGGTGGCGACCCACTGGCCCGAGTCCACTACCGTTCCGTCGGGAACGATGTCTTCGATGCGTAATTGCCATATTCTTGCATTTCGCAAACCCACCGGGTTCGGCCCCCTGATCTCTTCACTGTTGCGGGCCTCCAGTTCGCCGGTAGTGGTTACGTCAATGATAAATTTTCCGGTTTTGGCCTTTACCAGAATGGAATTACTTTCCGTCCCCGAAGATGATGAAAAGTACCAGACGACCGCAATGACCAGTACCAGCAGGCCAACGAGGATGAACACGTTTTTGCGTTTCATGGATCGTTTGTTTTAAGCGAGTAAAAATAATGAAATCTTAATGGAAAACGCTATTTTTTTTAATTTGTTGAGTTTCAGGTGATAATTTTTTTCATTTTTT
>JAOZOO010000272.1 GCA_029933225.1 Bacteroidales bacterium
ATTCCTGCTTCCTGAAGCTTTTCGATATCCTCAATACTGCTAACCCCTCCGCTGGCTATCAGGTAAAGCCCGGGTATCTCTTCCATCATCTTCCGGTAGAGCTCTGTGGCAGGTCCCTCCAGCATTCCGTCTTTACTGATGTCGGTACAGATAACCTTCTCAATTCCTTTATCACGGTATTTTTTCACAAAAGGAATAAGCTCCTCGCTTGTGGCCTCCTGCCACCCGGAAACAGCTATCTTTTTGTCTTTTGCATCAGCCCCGAGAATTATTTTTTCAACCCCGTATTTTGTTATCCACGAAGTGAACTCTTCCGGATTTTTAACGGCAATACTGCCTCCCGTTATCATCTGTGCTCCGCTCTCAAAAGCTATACGCAGGTCTTCCGAAGTTTTCAATCCCCCTCCGAAATCGATCACAAGGTTTGTTTTGCCTGCTATCTTCTCAAGTGTACCGTAGTTGATGATATGGCCTGCCTTAGCACCGTCAAGATCCACCACATGAAGACGTTTTATACCGTGATCCTCAAACTTGCGGGCAACTTCAAGCGGGTCTTCATTGTAAATCTTTTTTGTATCGTAATCACCTTTTGTAAGGCGGACACATTTGCCTTCGATAATGTCGATGGCAGGGATTATTTCAATGTGTTTTACTTTCATTTTTTAGTTCAATCATAAATTCTCACATATCCTAGGAACGAACGGCCCCCGAAATTATCGGGGCAGGCTGTTCGTTCCTGCAAAATAAATCGTTACAGTTTCAAAAAATTCATCAATATCTTCTCGCCGGGTTTCCCGCTTTTTTCGGGATGGAATTGCGTTGCAAAGAAATTGTCTTTTTGCAGCGCTGAACTGTATGGATGAATGTAATCGGTCGTTGCCATAGTGTGTTCCCCTGATGCCACATAGTAACTATGCACAAAGTAAACATACTCCCCCTCAAGCGATGGATCAAAAATATCGCCTTTAAGGTCATAAATACGATTCCATCCCATGTGCGGAACTTTAAGATTTTGTTGATTTGGTTCCGGAAGAATGAACTTTTTTACTTCCTCTTCAAAAATATTAAGGCACGGCACATCCCCTTCTTCCGAATGACTGCACATCAACTGCATACCGAGGCAAATACCGAGCACCGGTTGCTTGAGTTCTTTTATCAAATCTCCCAAGCCGGTTTTATTCAAGTATCCCATGGTTTTTTTCGCTTCTCCCACCCCGGGAAATATCACCTTGTCGGCTTTCAAAATCTTTTCCGGCTCGGCAGTTATTTCAGCATCATATCCCAGGCGAAACAAAGCATTGTTCACCGAGCGGATGTTACCTGCATTGTATTTTATGATAACTGTTTTCATAAGTAGTCAAGCCCCTTCCTTCTATCCCCCGGGAGAGATTTTATATTTTTCAATTTCTTCACCTATTCTTTTTACTAGTTCATTGAACTCTTTTTTGTTGTACAAGCGGGTAAGGAAAATGACCTTGCCGTTCCTGTTGATAAGTACATTTCGTGTTACTCCCTCCTTTTTACCCGCGTACAAGCCAAAAATATCCGCACCGGGATCGAGACCTATCGGATAGGTTATGCCGGTCTGAGATTTAAGCATCAATGCTTTTTCTTTAGGTTCATCCCTGTCAACCGCAAAAACCAGCAGCCCTTTATCTTTGTATGCCTGCCATATCTGTTTCTCGATGTGGGGCATCTCTTTACGGCATACTCCGCACCAGCTTGCTGTGAATTGCA
>JAOZOO010000147.1 GCA_029933225.1 Bacteroidales bacterium
AAGTTGGAACAATAAAACGCCCAACGCCTCATATACTCACCGTCAGACTGTCTAAGGTACGATATACAAACATCCTTTACAAAGTTATAGAAACATCGTTTACACTTTTTAGGTAGAAGTCTGAAACAAAAATCAGACGTTTATGCCTTGGAAAGAAACAACGATCATGGAACAAAGAAATGATAATGGAGTTGTTTTGGAGATAGCATTAAAAGGAAGTCTTCAAAATCCGGCCTTTTCTCCTGATGATAATTTCATCGTTTTCACAAGATTTATTAATGGATATAATATTGAACCTGCAGAGATATATAAGTTCAACCTGAATACGGAGCAACTTACTTTATTGGTATCCGATGGAAGTGGAAATATCAATCTGCCGGGATCATCTTGGAATAACGGGAAGATTGTTTTTGCATCCACAAGAGAACCTCACGATGAAATATATATGATTTCAGAAAACGGAAAACCGGGCGATGAAATTAAAATAACCAGTCGCCCGGATAACGTGGCTTACGAACCATCGTTAAGCCCGGATGGAGAATGGGTTGTTTTTGAATCTCATATATTAGACATTGAAAATGATGGAATTATCACAAAATATAAAATTGACGGAACCTCTTCTTATATTGAATTGACTGACGAGGGAGATGATTGTAAGCAACCCAATTGGTCGCCGGGTGGGAATAAAATATTATATCAAAAGAAGATAAACGGACAGTGGAACATTTGGATAATGAACACAGACGGAACAAATAAAACCCAGGTTACATCAAATATGGGAAATTGTACGGATGCTTCATTTACAGAAGATGGGCAATACATTATTTTTAGTAGTGATTACCAGGTGAATTTTGCAAATATTTACAAAATATCCATTGATGGAACTCATCTTGTTAAATTGACCGATTTTAATGGTTATGACGGTGCAACTTCAATTTCTAAAGACGGGACAAAATTAATATTTGAATCAATCAATGGAGATCCGGATGAATCAACAGGCACAAAAATAGTTTTGGTAAAATTGTAGAATAAAATAATGATAACATAGGCTTTCCAATTAATTTCTATATTAGTTCTTTATTTTATAATAACGGAGTCTGTTCCCGATGAACGAAAAACTGAAACCGGATAACATGCCTATCCTATTCCGCCCGACAGACCCGAGAGATCGGATCATTCAGATAGACATCCTGCGCGGGTTTGCCCTGTTCGGGGTTTTACTTGTCAATGTTTTCGGATACAACGCTTCTTTTTTCGATTTCAGCGGATTTTACAGCACTTTCGGAGACCCGCTGAACAGTAAAATATTTGAAATGGTGGTTGGCTTTGCTGCCGACAAATTCATTTTTATCTTTTCTTTTCTCTTCGGCATTGGCTTTGCCATCATGTACCTGAAATACAAGGTTGATGAAAAGCATTTTTTCCGGCTTTACCTCCGCCGGATGCTGGCACTGATGGGTTTCGGTATCATACATGTTGTGTTTTTCTGGGCTGGCGATATTTTGCTGTCTTATTCCCTGATGGGAATCATCCTGCTCCTTTCGCGTAAGTTGCGCACCGGGTGGCTCTTGTTTTTCAGCGTATTCTGGTATTTCTTCCCCATAGCATACATTGCACTCGAAAATGTTTTTCCTTTCCTGCCGGATGCGTTGAGTTCGGTAACCACCATGAAAATGCCCGAAGTGATCGTCGTTTATTCCGGTGGCAGCTATTCCGAAATCTTCAGACTGCGGTTGCATGAGTTTGCCGCTTTCCGCAACATTAATCTTATTTATTATGCCCCCAAAGTATTGTCGCTGTTTCTGCTCGGTTATCTGTTTTACAAACATCAATTCCTTGACAGGATCAATGCTTCAAAAAAGAAATATTCCATCGTAGCTGTCGTCCTGCTGATTGCAGGTGTTATCACAACTTTGTTTACGGGAGATATTGTGAATGTACTGGCCGGCAATCCGGAAACAAACCCTTACACCACAGCCATCTACATGGGCGTTTATGAGCTGACCAACATCTTGCTCGGATTTGCTTATATCTTACTGGTACTTATCGGTTCGCAGGTTCTGTTTTTCAGAAAGATTCTTAGCCCGTTAAAATATGCAGGCCGTACGGCACTCACTAATTACCTAATGCAATCGGTCATTTTCACCACCATCATGTATGCATACGGTTTCGGGAAGTTCGGAAGCTATCAGCCCTGGCAGTTGCTGATCTGGGCAATAATTGTATTTACCGTTCAGGTACTGATCAGCAAACTGTGGCTGCAAAAGTTCCGCTTCGGCCCGCTGGAATGGATATGGAGAAAATTGACTTATCTCAGCTGAGAAAAATCAATCTTTTGAATCACAAACCACTCCCCTCCTTGCCAAAGGAGGGGACAGATCAAATACAAACACCCCGCTGTTTGCATTTGATCAGGGGATGCCACCCCACCTGCATAAACACCCATGCTCTGGACGTCCACGCCCGAAGTCATCCACTCCCAAAAAATCCCTACATTTGACTCAAACCAATAATTCAATTTTCAACAGCGTAATGATCACCAAATGAAGAAATTTCTCATCCTCATCATGGGCCTGCTGGTTTTGAGTGCCTGGAAAAATAAATCCCTGGAACAAAAAACCGCCGGTATACTTCAAACCGATTACACCCGATATGTCAACCCGTTCATCGGCACCAGTAAGATGGGGCACACCTATCCCGGCGCCACAGCCCCATTCGGTATGGTGCAGGTGAGCCCGCAGACCAATTTTGTGCCCATGTTCAAAGCCGACGGAAGCTACAACCCGGAAACATACGAATATTGTGCGGGCTATCAGTACAGGGATTCAACTATCATTGGCTTTGCCCACACAAATTTCAGCGGAACGGGGCACTCCGACCTCGGTGATTTCCTAATGATGCCCACCACCGGAGACCTGGTGCTTGAGCCACTGAAAACAGCAAACGGTGGCAAAGGGTTTTATTCCGCATTTTCGCACAACAACGAAGAGGCCTCGCCGGGTTATTATAAGGTGTTGCTTGACGATTACGGCATCACCGCCGAATTGACGGCCAGCGACCGTGTGGGATTTCACCGTTACACTTTTCCGGATTCGGACAGCGCACATATCATTCTTGACATGGTGTACAATGTGTATCACTACAAAAACAAAAATGTATGGACATTCATCCGGGTGGAAAACGATTCATTGATCACCGGATACCGCCAGACAAAGGGCTGGGCAAGGACACGCAAGGTGTTTTTCGCCATGCAGTTCTCAAAACCATTCAAAAGCTACGGCCATAAAAAATATGACAGCATCATTTACGACGGATTTTACAGGCACTTTGATCAGCGTGAAAATTTCCCGGAAATGGCAGGAAAGAACATCCGGGCCTATTTCAATTTTAATACCCGTGAAGGAGAACAAATAAAGGTCAAAATGGCCTTATCATCTGTAAGTACCGAAGGCGCGTTGAAAAACCTGGAAGCCGAAATCCCCCACTGGGATTTTGAAAAAACAAAAACCGAAACCCGGGAAAAGTGGAACAAGGAACTCTCAAAGATTGAAGTGGAAACCATGACCGAAGCTGACAAAATCACCTTTTACACCGCGCTGTACCATACTCTATTAAGCCCCATCATCTATGAAGACGTTGATGGCCGGTACCGCGGCCTGGATCAAAACATCCACACATCGGATGGTTTTACGAATTATACCATCTTTTCACTCTGGGATACCTATCGCGCCCTGCATCCTTTGTTCAACATCATTCAGCCCCGGCGAAACAACGACATGATCAAATCCATGCTGGCGCATTACGACCAGAGCGTACATCACATGCTGCCGGTGTGGAGTCATTATGCCAATGAAAACTGGTGCATGATTGGGTATCACGCCGTGTCGGTCATTGCCGATGCCATGGCGTGCAATGTGGGGGATTTCGAGCAAAAGCACGCTTTGCAGGCAGCGATCAGCACGGCAAATGTCGGCTATTTCGACGGATTGGGTGATTACATTAAATATCACTACGTGCCGGATGATCAAAGCCATTCTTCGGTTTCCAAAACGCTGGAACTGGCTTATGACGACTGGTGCATTGCGCAAATGGCAAAACGGCTCGGTGATAAGAAAACGGAAAAAGAATTCCTGGAGCGCTCGCAGTACTACCACAATGTATTTGACCCGAAAACGGGTTTCATGCGCCCGAAGCTGTCCGACGGCACTTTCAGGAAAGACTTCGACCCATTAGACACCCACGGTCAGGGTTTCATCGAGGGTAATGCCTGGAATTACGGACTGTATGTCCCGCAGAACATTGATGAACTGATACGCCTGATGGGCGGTAAAGAACATTTTAGCCGGCACCTTGACTCTCTGTTCACGATGGAACTGGCGGATAAGTATTTCGAAAAGACCGAAGACATCACCCGCGACGGCATCATCGGGAACTATGTGCATGGCAACGAGCCCGGCCAGCACATTCCCTATTTGTACAACTGGGCAGGAAAACCGTACAAAACCCAAAAACGTGTCCGTATGATCATGGAAACCATGTACGGCCCGTCGGTTGACGGTCTGTGCGGAAACGACGATACCGGGCAGATGAGCGCGTGGTATATTTTCAGCGCACTGGGATTTTATCCCGTCACACCTGGTTCGGGCTACTATGCTCTGGGTAGCCCGCTCGTAAAGGAAGCCGTCATCCACCTGGAAAACGGCAAAACACTTCATATAATAGCAAAAAACCAGAGTAAGGAAAATGTGTATGTGAACAGGGTGATTTTAAACGGCAAGGTTTTACAAGGATTTTTACTTTCTTACAGAGATATCATCAACGGAGGCGAAATAGTTTTTGAGATGAGTAACAAACCCAGATAAATCTTAAGGTTTATTGTCTCCCGTCTCCGGCAATCCCGGGAAAATAAAAACAGATGAAAAGCTTTGTGCATTTGCAGGCTTAAAAATATCCCATTCTTTTGTTTAATCAGGATTTATAATTTATTTTTGGGAATTGTTAAAAACCAACAAATCATGAGAATACTGATATTAACCGTTTTCATATTTTTAAGCGGGTTTGTTTCCGCCTGTACAACCTTTTCGTTTGCAGACAAAAACGGAAACATCGTATTCGGACGCAATTTTGATTTCCCGGTGGGTACCGGCCATATTGAGATCAACAAAAGAAATATGCGGAAAACGGCTTTTGTCAGACCGCCCGCAAAAGCGTTGGAATGGGTTTCAAAATACGGGAGCATTACCTTTAACCAGATCGGGAGAGAATTTCCTTACGGCGGCATGAACGAAGCCGGACTGGTCATTGAACAGATGTGGCTGCAGGATGTGCAATACCCTGCACAGGATAGCCGCAACGAACTTTCCGCCCTTCAGTGGATCCAGTATCAGCTTGACAATGCTGCATCTGTGGAAGACGTAATTGCCAGCGATACCTTAATCAGGATTTCCGCTGATGACGTAGCCAAATTGCATTTTCTAATAGCGGATGCCGGCGGGAAAGTGGCCTCGATCGAGTTTCTGAACGGAAAAATGGTTGTCCACACGGGGAAGGAGCTTCCTTATCCGGTGCTTGCCAACTGCACTTATGACAATTCCCTGAAATACAAAAAGAGCATTGACCGGAAAGAAAACAAACAGTTCAATCCATGGACCGAGAACTCCTCCGGACGTTTCGTGAAAGCAGCTACACTGATTGAAAACTATCGCCGGCAAAAAGATATTGTGGACTATTCCTTCGATATCCTTGACAGCGTGGCACAACCGGGAAGCACCCAGTGGAGTATCGTATATGACATCACAAACCGGATCATCCGGTTCAAAACAATGAAAAACACCACTGTTCAGACCCTTGACATGAAGGACTTCGATTTTTCGTGTGTCGGGCCGGAACTATATGCCGGTATTTCCGATACGGTTACGGACAAAAACGGCTTCCGTAAATACAATTACCAAGCGAATTACAATCTTCAAAAATACGTGGTTTCACACGTTGACTTCCTGAAAAACAGCGTTCCCGAAGAGGCCGTTGTTGCCACGGCAAAATATCCCGAAACCGTTGTATGTGCTAATGATGAGTAAACTCAAAATAGACAGTGAGATAGCGGAAATACTGAAACCGGAATTTCATGCCGGAACTCCTGTCGTTACGGAAAAGCAACTGGATAATTTACCTTCTCCGGTTGCCCGGTGGCTGAATGCATCGGGTATGACCGGAAGAGAAAAAATCAATACCGTGTGGTTGCGGCAGAAAGCACTGATGAAAATGAAACCGGAGCAAAAGCAATGGTACAAAGCGGTTGCCGGGCAGTATTTTTCGGTGAATCATCCCGCTTTTGTGTGGAAGGTGAAAATGAATATCCCGCCGTTTATTCCAATCACCGGAAGGGACAGGTTTGTCGATGGGAAAGGTGAAATGAGGATCAGGGCTTTTTCGGTGCTAAACATCGTGAACGAAAAAGGAGAAAAGATGGACGAAAGCAGCATGCAGCGGTTTCTGGCCGAAATCGTGTGGTTCCCCTCGGCGGCTTTAAGCCCGTACCTGCAATGGGAAGGGATTGATCCGCTATCGGCAAAGGCTACCATGACTTACAAAGGTACTACTGCAACAGGCACTTTTTATTTCAACGAGCAGGGCGACTTTGTCCGGTTCAGCACCATGCGTTATAAAGAAAACAAGCCGGATGCCCGACGATATGAGTGGATCATCACTGTCAATGAATATTCGGTTATGAACGGCATCAAAATTCCGGTTAAGCTGGAAGTAAGCTGGGGGCTTGACAACGGGTTGTGGACGTGGCTGAAGCTGGAGGTGAGGGAGGTGAGGTATAATG
>JAOZOO010000148.1 GCA_029933225.1 Bacteroidales bacterium
AAATGAAACTTCATCATTACTTGATCCGTCAAAACTTACCGCATACATAGTGGCTGTTCCTTTATCGTAAGCCATGCCTGACCATTTGTGGTTAGTCGGTGGCGTAAGGGTTCCGACAAGTGTCAGAGAGGCGTCTGTGGTGTCCACTTTGTACAACTGATTGCCTGTTGTGTAAATGGCGTATAACACATCGTTGGGCCCAAAGTCCATGGCTCCGATGCCGGATGTGGCTGTCCCGATTGTGGTCGTGGAGGCATCAGTTAAATCCATGTTCTGGAAATCGCCCGTCGGCCATTCAAAAACATAACCATACTGTGCTGAAGCAGTAAAAGGCAAAATATTAATCGTTACCAGCGCAACGATAATCATGAGGAGTTTAATCCGTTTTTTCATAACTTTTTGTGTAGGTTAAAATATTGCGCGCAAAAAAACAGATTATTAAAAACAATACCGTTGTTTTTTTCTTACAAAAAACCTACACAGGGGTTACAAAAAGGGTTCATGCGGCGTAAAATGCTTTATGCCAGTAAAATATGATTACCTCATTTCCCTGAATCGAAAATAGTGTATTTTAAGACAGCAATTTGCTATTTCTTAACAAATCTCACTGATCCGGATATCTGTCCTTCCGATTTAATTTTTATAAAATACAGACCTGTGCTTAATTCTGACAGATTGATCTGCTCATTTCCACTTCCGCTGATGGTCTGTTTGAGAACGACCTGCCCCGTATGATTGTAAATCAGAATTTCGCCGGTTAAACCGGTTTTTTCATTAAACCGGATGTTCAGCAGGTTTCCTGCCGGGTTGGGATATATTTCAAAACCGGTATCTTTTCCGTTTTCGGGAATTCCCGTGCAATTATCAATGATGACTGCAAATTCACCGGATGTGCCGCTACAGCCTGATTCCGTTTCTTCTTCCACCGTAATGGTTCCCGATCCCGGGTCATTCCAGTGAATGGTCACCATGCCGGTGCCCTGTCCTTCGGTCACATTCCCGCCGGTTACATTCCATGTGTATGTGCTGCCTTCGTTTTCTGCAACCTGGTATTCTTCATCCTGGTTATCACAAACTTCATTTGCTCCGGAGATTTCCGGTGCCGGATTTTCAACGGTTATTACAAGTGCTTCCGAAGGATCGCCTTCGCCGCAATCGTTGGTGCCTGCAACGGTCAGGGATGCTGTTCCTGCAAAATCATCACTCCAGCTTACCGTGGCGTTCATGCCGCTGGCTGTAATGGTGCCGGCTTCAGCGGGATCAAGATACCATGCATAATCATCGGCATCCTCCGAACCGTCAGTTGCATAATCATTACTTTGTCCGTGGCATGTCAGCGAATCGCCTGCCGGTTCAGCGGGTGCGTCAGGAGGCAGAAGAATAACAACGTGTACCTGGTTATACATTTCGTTGGTACAATGGTCGTTGGTGGCTGCCGCAGTATAATATCCTTCATCCGTTACATAGCCGAAGCTGATATCAGAACCTGTTCCTTCCACGGTGTTGCCCGTAGGGTCGCCATCGAGATACAGTTCATAGCTGACATTGGTTTCGGAGCCATTGAGTGTGAGTTCCACACCGTCACCGCCTTCACAATAAGCCTCATCACCTTCCAGGTCAAATAATTCAGGACTTTGATAAATAGTCCCTGTTAGTGAATCTGACCAGTCGCCATCACCGCAAAGGTTCGTGGCCCTGACCTTTAATGTAAAACTTCCTGTCCAGTCCTCTTCAGGGGTGAGGGTTGCCTCATTGTCATTAACACTCAGTGTTCCGGCCGCCGCCGGGTTGATCACCCATTCATATTCCTGGGTATAGGGTACTTCACCGGTTGAATAATAATAAATGGATGCGTTACAAACGGCTGTGTCGCCCGTAGGTTTGTCGGCTTGGGCGGGTGTTTCCAGAACTGTTATGTAATTGCTGACGGTTTTGGTATCGGTCATGGTGCCATCATCCACTGTCAATTGTACATCATAAGTGCCCGGTGTGTCATACATAACCGACGGGTTTTGATCCGTGGAAGTTGATGGCGTTCCTCCTTCAAAAACCCAGCTCCATGATGTTGGGACTCCCCTTGAGGTGTCGGTGAAGTTTACTGTTGACCCGGCACATGTTATGGTATCGTCGGCAGAAAAATCGGCGGCAAGCAAAGGAAGCAGTGAGTTCAAAGCGACTTTCTGGCTTTGTAATACTTCCTGTGAGTCGTCATCCTGGAGGAAAGCGACCAATTCACAGTTCTCGTCATCCCATGAACTGTTGAATGTGAAATCGAGCTCTATATCCGTTATCTGTGAAAGGTCGTAACCGCTTAAATCCGTTCCGTTATGGTCAGGCACCATCAGCCGGTTAACAAAATTAACTTCCGTTTGTCCCTGCCAGCTATACTGGATATCCGATTCAGTGAGTGCAAAGCGCAGCTTTACGTTGCTTCCCGAGTACCCACCCACATCCTGGATACGAATGGTGATGGTGTAATCATCGCCATCATCAATCCCGTATATGTCCAGTGTAAAATCACTGTCCATGTCTATTCGTGCATCCACAATGGGTTTGTAAGCGCTGTACTTACTTTGTGTATGCGAACCGCCAACCACCTTATCATAGGAACCGTCAAACCATGCCGTAGGATAACCGGTAATGCTATAATAACTGTTTCGTGCATCCGAGTCGGTGGTTGCAAACGGGTCACCGTTATGATTCTCAATGATGGCAGCCGGGTCGCCGTTGGCGATCAGGTCGTCGGCCCCCATGGCTGCACCAGGGCAATAATAACACCAGCAGCCGGTGCCAATTTCTACCAAAACATAGTTACGGGAAACCTGCTGTGAAAACGAAAGCAGGGATACCAATAGCAAAGTGATGAGAAAGTAATGTTTTTTCATTTTTTTGCGCGATAAAAATTAATAAAGGATACGAATAATTTAAATGATTGTTGTGCTTTTTCGTTGATGAAAATTCAAAAATCTGAATTTGGAGCTCAAAATTATAAAACTTGCTTTGGTTTTATATTTCCTGAAACAGTTTAGACCGATTCCACATAATATTTCAGGGATTGTCAACGGATCAATCACTTTTTCTGCCAGAACAATTGTGTAGTAGATATTCCCGTTTTGAAGATTGTATTGTTTTTACGGGTTTTGTCCTGACCGGAACAGAATAAAGATTATTTTTAATGAAATGAAAAAACATGCTTATTTAGAATCTTTTCTACTCTAATCGTGCCTAACTTGCGAGCATAAATTTTTAATAAAACGACCATGAACAATAATATCATTTCGGGTTTTGCATGTTTTTCCCTGAAGGTGGAAGTAGCTACTTTCCCTTCTTCACATAAACATGAACTGCTTATTCTTGAGTCGGATCCGGAGCCGGGCTATTTTTCTCAAGGTAACTTTCCCCAAAATCTTGCAAGGAATTCAGACCACCACTTTTATCTCGTGGCCAAAAAACCTGTGAGTTGTTTTCAGGAAATTATTATGAAACATGCCTTTTATGTGAAAAATAAATTACAGCTTAATTTGCATGTTGGTCCCGGGCAGATGACTTTTCAAAATGAGGTATATCCATGTGTAAGGATCAGAACCACCGAAATGGATCAGTTTGCCACCTTCTTAAAAGATCTGAAGAAACTGAACATTGAGTTTTTTCATCATAAACTATTTCAGGAGGTAAAACCTTATGTCAGCCTGGTACAGTACAAAAAGTACATTGAATTCAAACCCATTGACGATGGAATATATGCCGATATCAACGACAAGAACAGGCACTTCATTGAGCTCACGGAAGATATTGAATTTGATGAGTTTGAAACGATGATCGAAAATATAAAAAACAACTGCAATTTCAACATGTTCAATGCTTCGCTTGTGTATCTGCTGCAAAAAGAACGCATTCTTCACCTCGTAGCAGTTTATTCAAAACATTGTGACGAAGGCCGACTGCCCGAGTTCAGGGATTTTTTGAAAAAAGAGATGACCGAGGATGTAGAAGGATAAAAAAACCGGCCAAACTCAAAACTGTCAGGTTCCCACAGGCATGTGCGGAGGTCTGGCAGTTTTTTTGGTTGCATTGGTTACAGTTGGTGAAATGGGTGAATGGGCGATGGGATGAAAGGGTGCAATTTGTACACAAAATCGATATTCGATAATCTTCATTCAATATTCGATATTCAAGGATATTTAGAGATATACGGGTAAAGGGGAGGAATCGGTTGATGCACTTAAAATACTTACCTTTGAAGCATCAAATCTGTTTATTCCGGATTTCAATTTAGACCATAACAAAAAGCTTACATCAATATGCCCCTTGTCTGGCAGATTTCAGCAGTACAATTTCAGAAAATAACACACATCAGCGGTGTTATCCTCGACAGCACGCTACCCGTCAGTTCAGGGGACAGGGGAGTGTTAAAAAACATTACGACCGTTATCCGTTCATATTACCTGAAAACATACAGTAACCGCGAAATAATCATTCAGGCGGACGATGAAAGAATTTCTGCCAAAACAGACGGCTACGGTGGATTCTCAATTGAAACCGACAGGGGCAACGTGGAGCAGGTCAGGGTTTTTTTACCGGGAAGTGTTGAACCCTTGAAGGTCAGGCAGGAATACCCGGTCGTGATCAAAAACAAAAGGTTTCCCCTCGCCATCATTTCCGACATTGACGATACCATTCTCGTATCGCATACGGCAAAATTATTTAAACGGTTAAGCACTTTGTTTCTAATAACCCCGCATAATCGCAAATCCATCGACTTCACTTATCAACTGCTGAAAACCGTAAATGATAAGGGAGGCAATGTGTTTTATGTTTCCAGAAGTGAGAGCAATCTGTTTGAGGTACTGACATGGTTTATCCGGAAAAACGGCCTGCCGGAAGGAAAGTTGTTCCTTACGCCCTATCTGAATTTCAGAAAACTGCTGAAACCGAAAAAAGGCCGTTATTTCAAGGAAGAAAACATGCGGTTCATTATTGATCATTCACCCGGCAAACAATTTATTTTGCTTGGTGACGACGCCCAAAAGGATATGGAAGTTTATACGCATATTGCAAAGCAGTATCCCGGCAGGATACAGAGGATTTATATCCGCAAGACAAGAAAAATCCTGCCGCTGAAGAAAATGGAACATTTGAACGATCTCAACGGTTTACCGTTACCAACCATTTATTTTTCCGATGATGATGACGTATCAGACGAAATAGAAACCATTAAAAACTACCAATAATATGAAACTGCTTTTTGTTGTAAATCCGATATCAGGAGGCGTCGATAAGGAACCTTTTCTGAAAAATGCCAAATCACTTTGTAATAAATACGGCATCCACTACCATATATTTAAGACCACCGGGAAAAATGACAAGGAAAACCTGAAAAAACTGCTGCCGGAGGTCAGGCCAGACAAAGTGGTCTCTGTAGGCGGCGACGGGACTACCTTGTTTACTTCCATTGTCCTGCTGGATACCGGCTATCCGATGGGGATCATCCCCCTGGGTTCGGCCAACGGCATGGCGACTGAACTTTTCGTTAATCCCAAACCCATTGAGGCGCTGAAAGACATCATCATGTCGGAAAGGATTGAAGGGCTTGACATGATCCGGGTTAACGACCAATATTATTCGATACATATCGGAGATGTGGGACTGAATGCACGGATAGTGGAAGCTTATGAAAAAGACCCGGACAGAGGGATGATAACTTACGCCAAATACTTTCTCGAAGAATTGAAAGTGCTTAAGCCTTTTCCTGCTAAAGTGATAGCAAACGGTCAGGAATACTGGGAAAGAGTTTATATGCTTGGCATTTGCAATGCCCGCAAGTTCGGGACGGGCGTGCCGTTGAATAAGGTGGGAAATCCCATGGATGGCAAATTCGAGATCGTGATGGTCACCCGGATTGACGGAACATCACTGATCAAGGCCGGGCTCGCCAGCTTTGATGAAAGTTATCTTGACAACCAGGCAGGTAAAGTGATCACTACCGAAGAAGCTGATGTTGTTTTTGAAGAGCCCCGCCTGTTGCAATTGGACGGTGAAGTGATCGGAAAGTTTCAGGAGTTAAAGGTCAGGATCATCAAAAGCGCCGTTCGTTTCATAACGCATGGTGGCAATAAGTATATTCATCATTCCCAACATGGCTAAAGCAGAAATTTCATCCCGCATGATGCGGGACAAAAAACAAATTCCAAACAAAATCCAATTTCCAATCCCGCATGAGGCGGGAAAAATTCCAATATAATAGCCACTTTTATCCGGATGCCGGGTTTTTATGCAAACGTTGGAAATAAGGGGGTTCAGGCGGATTTTCGTTTTTATCGGAAATGTTTCCCGTTTATTTAACATTGATTAACAGTTTAATATCGTGTGATTAGCGGGCTTTTCTATTTTTGCCCGGTCAATTGTAAACCATAAAACAAAAAGTATGATGATGAACACAGAGAAATTCAGAAATGCATGTGAAGCAGCCGTACAGACCTTCACAAAGCTTAACAATGATCAGTTTGACGAGATCAGGTCCAAACTGGAATATTGCATCGGCAGCTACGATTACGACAAGAACCCTTCCGGCCTGATCGAATATGGCCGCATTGCCCTTGAAGAGCTGAAAGCATTCAAAGAAAAGAACCCGAGAAAAGTCAACAAGAAAATCCTTGCTGACCTGGAAAAGCATTTACAGTAAGCAACTTTCCATTTCTCATAAAGCTGTGCCGGCAATCGTTGGTGCAGCTTTTTTATTAAAAAAACCCGGAGAAAATTCCCCGGGTTTTGCAAACCACAGTTTGTTTTGGTTC
>JAOZOO010000149.1 GCA_029933225.1 Bacteroidales bacterium
TTCTTGGCTCCTGGTTCTTACAACCCCACCTCTTTCTTCAGTATATCTGTCCATTTTTTGACCCGCTCATCGGTGAGTTCGGGCTGGCGGTCTTCGTCGAGGGCAAGGCCGAAAAACCTGTCGCCTTCGGCGCCGTCGGAATCGGTGAACCGGTATCCTTCGGTGGGCCATTCGCCAATGTGTTTCACACCGGCTTTTACCATTTCATCTTTGAAAACACCCAGCGCATCCACATAATGGTCGGGATACAACACCTGGTCGCCAAGGCCGAAGAAGGCAACATATTTTCCCGAAAGATCAACATTTTCCACCTCGCGGAAAAAGCGGTTCCATTCATTGTCATCTTTCACATCGGCCCACAATTCAGCCCCAACGGTTGACCCACCCAGTATGATCAGGTCATAATCGGTAATCTTTGATACGTCAAAGCTGACCACATCAAAAATGTCAGCCTGTCCGGGCGAAAACATTTCGTAAACCTTTTTTGCAGCGCGTTCCACATTGCCTCCTTTGCCCCAGTATAATATCAGAACCTTTTTCATTTGCTTAATTTTTTATGAGTCCGTAAAATTAAAACTATTTATGTTCTGTTCGGGTTCAGGTCAACTTTTTTATTCAACCTGTTTTTCAAATGGAGCAAAGATGATTCCGATTTCAGTCAGGCTGATCATTTCAGGTTGTTTGTAACACCCGCAACGAGGAGTGCATTTTCCAGCGCCTGTTTCATAAAACCGAGCGCAACATCTTCCTGTTCTTTTTGGTTTAAACCGGTCAGGGACCGGCCTTCCAGCACCTGTCCTGTCCATTCGTGATCGTGCCAATGGCCGGGAGAAGCAATCTCCGGTCTGTTTTCATAATTCACTCCCTCTTTTTTCCATGCGGTAACATAAAAATACGGGGAAACATAATAGCTGTCAGGAACCGCCAACCCGATGCTGACCGAGGTTACGGCTTCCCCGTTTTCAAACTGCAAAGGGATGTAACAGCCTTCGTCAAAATGATGGGGCCAGACCAATACCGGCGAAGCCGTGTCGAACTGTGCGGCAAAATGGGTTAAAACCAGGTGTCCGTTGGTGCGGTAACGGGCAAGTTCTTCAAAAAGATTAGGCGAATCCAGCTTGTAAACACCTCCGGTTTCTACTTCATGTGGGGGAATCTCAAAATGAATCTTATCCGTAAGATTTTTTACATCCACACCCAGTTCCCCGAGCTGGATTCGCAGCCATGTGAGCGCTTCCTTTTTTGTTTTCCCATTCATTTCAAACGAACCCAACTCATTCAGGTCATTGTCGGTAACCATTAAAACAAGGGAAGGATAATACAGGGCTGCCCTCATCTCTGTGCTGACGGTTTTGATGGGTTTTCCGGCCAGCAGGTTTTTTTCCGGTATCCAGACGGCGCTGGTATGGCTGTCATCGGGTTCTTCATTGATCAGATGTTTGCCCGTATAGGCAATCATTTGCGCCGCATGATGGAGGGTATTGGATGCGATTGCAAGTTCATCAAACCGGTTGATCGTGAGTTCTTTCCAGTTGGATTTGTTCATTTTTGTGTATTTATAATGTAATTACTCTGTAACTTTTACTCCGCGCCAGAAGGCAACGTAATCTTTGATTTTTTCCGCGGCATATTTTGGCGAAGGATAATACCATGCCGCATCCCGGTTTAACTGATCATTTACCCGGATGCCATAGTAGGAGGCTTCCCCTTTCCATGGGCAAACAGTATGTGTTTTACTGTTTTCAAAATATTCGCGGTTGATGGTTTCGGGAGGGAAATAATGGTTGCCCTCAATCATGTATGTTTTATCGCTTTCGGCCAGTACGGCACCGTTCCATATTGCTTTCATTGCTTTAAATTTTAAATAGCGTGTCCGTAAAATAATTCTTATTGTCCATAAAATGAGATACCAGTTCCAGCCCCTGTGAAAGTGCGAGTTTTTCTAATTCTTCGAGGGTATATTTTTTTGATATTTCCGTATGGATGAGTTCGTTTTTTTTGAAAGAAACTGTCCTGTCGAGTTCCCGGAAATACACCTGCCGGTCATTCAGGGAGATCAGATAACTGAGCACTTCACCCGAAGCAGGTTCGTAACAGGTATAATGTCTGAAATCTGCGGGGTTGAAATCAGCACCCAGTTCTTTGTTCATGCGGGTCAGCAGATTCAGGTTAAAAGCGGCAGTGATGCCATGGGGGTCGTCATAAGCCAGCGAGATCACTTTGGGGTCTTTTTTCAGGTCAACACCCAACAGTAACATATCGCCTGCCCGGCTGCCTGCAACAAATTGTTGGAGAAAAACAGCAGCTTCATCGTAATGAAAGTTGCCGATGTTCGATCCCAAAAATAAGGTAACGTTTCGCCTTTTATTGAAGTATTCCATTTGCCGGAGAGCGCCGAAATAATCATCGTGAACAGGGTTGACCTGCAATGAAGGAAATTCCACTTTAAGGCCGGTTTTCAGCTCATTTAAAATATTAGAGGAAATATCCACCGGATAGTAGGTAAAATCAGCATTAATATCCGTCAGGTGTTTCAGCAGAAGCTTTGTTTTCAGCCCGTCCCCCGCGCCAAATTCAATCAGGTTGAAAGGGGCATCTGTGGTGCCAATGGCATCACAAATTTCATTTCTTTGCTCGGCCAGTATTTCAAACTCGCACCGTGTCAGGTAATATTCCGGCATATTCATGATTTGCTGGAACAGCCGGTCGCCTTCTTCATCGTAGAAATACTTTGAAGGCAGGGATTTGTTTTCCTTTTCCAGCCCGGTGAGGACATCCCGCGCAAAAGGGGTTAGTTTTGTTTCTGTTGTTTTCATATTGCTCATCAAAGTAGTTCGGGATCGGTTGCAATTTCAAGCAGGGCAGGTCCCGGGTGTGCAAACAGCTTTTGCATGACATCGTCCAGTTCATCACATTTGTCCGTTTTTAACCCCAGCGCACCACACGAATTGGCGTATGCTGCAAAGTCGGGGTTAACCAAGCCGGTTTGCCAGACTTCAAAATTGCCTGACCGCTGCTCTTTCGATATTTTGGCCAGTTCGTTGTTGTTCAGTACGATGACTTTCACCGGCATGTTGTATTTTACAAGGGTTGTTATTTCAGCGAGATACTGGCACAGGCCCCCGTCACCGGCCACAGCCACCACAGGTCGTTGTTCCCCCACGGCAGCCCAGCCGCCCATTGCGGCAGGCAGGGCAAAACCGATGGAGCCGAGATAACCCGACATCAGAAAAGTATTGTTTTTGCTTTCATAATAACGGCCAAAAGAGTAGGCATTGTTGCCCACATCCACTGTCATTACGGCATTCTCCGGCGCATGACGGTTCAGGGTATCAAAAACATGAATGGCGCCCAGCCCCTTTTTCCGGTATTCTTTCAGCCGTTTTTGTTTTTCGTTCCGCCAGATTTTCCAGCGTTCGGCAATTTCTACTGTCTGGTCTTCCGTACGAATCTTTCCTTCCAATTGTTTTTTTAATATTTCAACACTGACAGATACTTCTCCAAATACCTGCACATCCACGGTGTGGAATTTTGCCAGTGCCAGCGGGTCGAAATCAACCTGAATAGTCGGTTTTTTATCGGTAATGCCCGTGTGATTGGAGAATGATGCGCCGATCACGATGAGCAGGTCCGATTCATTCATAATGTACGAAGCCACAGGTGTTCCGCTGCGTCCCAGTACGCCGCCGGCCAGAGGATGGCTGTCGGATATCTGCCCTTTGGCTTTGAAAGTGGTCAGCACCGGGGCTTTCAGCATTCCAGCAAAACCGATAATGGCAGGCATGCTGAAACGGGCGCCATGCCCAACAATGATTACAGGTCTTTTGCTTTTTTTGATCAGTTCCATTGCCTGTTTGATGCTTTCGGCAGGTGGAGAAATATCAAAAGAAGTGATTCGGTTTTCGGGTGTTTGGGGTTGTTCGTCGTCGTCGGGAAGGGTTTGAATTTCATCGGGGAAGGTGAGGTGTGAAACCTCCCGGTTAATTAACGCATGTTTTACGGCCAGTGACATCAGTTCACTGTGCTTGCTGTCGCGTTCCACACGATGATTGAATCCGGCAACGGATTGAAAAGCCAGCAGCAAATCCACTTCCTGGAAATTGCCTGTACCCACAACCTGTGTCGCTACCTGACCTGTCAACGCAAGCAAAGGCGCGCGGTCCACTTTGGCATCCCACATCCCGGTAAACATATTGGTAGAACCCGGCCCGGCAATGGCAAAGCATGCTGCAGGTTTTCCTGTCAGCTTGCCGTAAGCGGAAGCGGCAAATGCGGCAGCACCTTCGTGACGGATGCCGATATATTTCAGCTTTCCTTTTTCTTCCTGTCGCCGCAAGGCATCAGCCAGCCCGAGGTTGGAGTGGCCCACCATCCCGAAGACCGTATCAATACCCCAGTTCGTCATGGTTTCAGCCATGATGTCGGCAATTGTCGTCTTGTGTTCTTCCCGGGTTTCAAGTGCTACAAACACAGCATCGTCTTCTATTTTCACGGAATAGGGCTCCACGCCATCGTCAAAGCCGGGGGCCTTGCCACTGCATGGATGGTAATCCCAGCCGTGCCACGGACAACGGAGCAGGCCTTTTTCGATACTGCCTTCACCGAGCGGCCCGCCCTGGTGCGGGCATTTGTTGTCGAGAGCGCAAATTTCGCCTTCAAAATGGGTCAGGCAGACTTCTTTGGTTCCGGCATGTACTGTCATCACCCTTCCTTCAGCGAGAAAGGATTTGTCATCCAGAACTTTATACCATTTTCGGTTATTCACTTATGCGTTGTGTTTGGAAAAGAAAAAAGAATAATTATTTGATTTATGTATTTTTTATCGCTTGTCTAAAAACCCCAAAAATGAATGATATTTTAAAGGCAGATATTATTTAGACGGCAGGTATCTGTTTTCCTTACAAATCTACGAAATCCCTACTTTTGGGCAAAATTTTCCCGATGGACTTTTATTCCAACATGGTGCTTCTGGGTTTTCTTGTTGTCATGGGATTTTTCCTGGCGCTCGATCTCGGTATATTTCATAAAAAAGACCATGAAATCGGATTTAGAGAAGCCACGTTCTGGACGGTCATCTGGATTTCGATGGCTTTGCTGGCATTTTTGCTGATCTACTTTTTTGGAGAAAAAATTCACAGGGTCAGCAGCATTGGCGACGTACAAGAAAAAGTTGCAGAATATGGTCATCCTGTTTTAACTCAACTTCAAAACATACATGATGATGCAACCGCCCTGAAAATCTACCGGCATAATCTGGCTTTTGAATTCCTCACCGGATACATTGTTGAATATTCTTTGTCCATTGACAATATTTTTGTCATCATCCTGATCTTTGTTTCGTTCCGCATTGAGAAAAAGTATTATCACCGCGTATTGTTCTGGGGTATTCTGGGGGCTGTAGTCATGCGCTTTCTGTTCATTTTTCTCTTTTCAACGCTAATTCATCAGTTCGAGTGGCTGTTGCTTGTGTTCGGCGTTTTTCTTGTGTTCACCGGTGTGAAAATGTTTTTTCAGCGTAATAAAGAGAAGAATATTGACACGAAAAACCATCCCGTTATCCGGTTCACTGCGCGGTATTTTCCCATCGACAGGGATTACACCGGGCATCATTTCTTTATCCGTAAAAACGGAAAGATTTTTGTCACCAGCTTGTTCATTGTGCTTTTGTTTGTGGAGTTTTCAGATGTGATCTTTGCCGTGGATTCCATTCCGGCCATTTTCTCCATTACCAAAGACCCGTACATTGTTTATTTTTCCAACATCTTTGCCATTATCGGGTTGCGTTCATTATTTTTTCTGCTCATCAACATTCTCGATAAATTCCGCTATCTGAATATCGGACTATCCGTATTACTGGTATTTGTGGGTTTGAAAATGATTCTTCCCTTCCTGCCTGGTGATTATCATTTGGATACGGTTCAATCGCTGATCGTGATCCTGGTGATCATTGTGACAAGCATTCTGGCTTCGCTGGTCATCCCGGAAAGGAAAAACATAAAATAAAATAGTATCGCTTACATCTCTGGTGATAATACAAACTTCTGGAAGTCCATTGAAACCGGGGACTGTCCAAAAAGTCAATTTTTCAGCTAAATTGATATTACAAAATCTTTGTGGCACTTTGTGAAATCTCCGTGAACCTCTGTGTAACAGCTTTTTATAGTTATATCACAGAGATGCACTTCCAAAGGAATGCCTGTGGAAAAAGTAAACACGGAGCGACACAGAGGACTTTCGAGACAGCCTCTTTTATAGTTTAAAAAGCAGATTATCTTTTCCTTTTATAAAGGTAGTCTTTCCGTTCCAGATCTTTCTGCCGTTTGGCCACTTTGGTGAATTCTTTCATCAGCTTGGTGGTGATGGCCAGGAGTTCTTTTCCTTCTTCAACATGCAGTATCTTTTTGCTTTTCATGTTCAGCGAGGCACTGACTTTATAAATCTCGCCGTCTTTATTAACGATTACTTCAAAAGTCAATTCTTTATCATAGTTTTTAAAATATTCGTCAAGATAATCCCGCTTCTCGTTGCACAACTGCGTAAACTGTTCTTTTAACGCATCGCTTTCGATTTCTTTGATGTTTTTGATTTCAAGTTTTACCATTTCTTTTGTATTTAATGAGTTGTAAGTTTTACAGGTTTTCATCAATAGCCGGGCCAGAAAAAGAAATATGACAAAATTGCATTAACAAAATGTATGAATTTTATGGTTTCAGCTTTATACTTCATTTTGAAAAAGGAAACTTCGGCGACAACATCAACTTTATCCTCAAATGGGGAT
>JAOZOO010000273.1 GCA_029933225.1 Bacteroidales bacterium
CCAATGCTTTGGCCGAAGCTATAAATAGTAAAATCCAAAAGTTTATCTCATCAAACCGGGTCACCATAAGAGCAAACACCATTTGATCATCCTGTCCTGCGATTCCATGCATTATACCCCTATCCATTCATCCACCCTCTCCATATTCCCCGCCTTTTTATACCTTTGCACCCGTTAAAACTTTACAACAATGAAAAAAACTGCACTAAATGAAATGCACCATGAAATGGGTGGTAAGATGGTTGAATTTGCCGGCTTTGAGATGCCTGTGCAATTCGAGGGAATAAACATTGAACATGAAACTGTCAGGAAAAAGGTAGGAGTGTTCGATGTGTCGCACATGGGCGAGTTCTGGGTGGAAGGCCCCGGCGCTTTCGACCTGGTGCAATATATTTCCACCAATGATGTGGCTGCACTGTATGACGGTAAAGTGCAGTACAGTTGCTTCCCCAACGGTAAAGGCGGGATTGTGGATGATTTCCTGTGTTACCGCTTTGCCGGGGATAAATACCTGCTGGTGGTCAATGCCTCCAATATTGAAAAAGACTGGGCACACGTGAACAAACACAATACTTTCGGAGCAAGATTAACCAATGCATCAGATGATATTGCTCAACTGGCCGTACAGGGGCCGCTGGCGCTGAAAGCCATGCAGAAACTGACCAATGAGCCGGTGGAGGACATGGAGTATTATACATTCAGGATCATTGAATTTGCGGGAGTGAAGGATGTGATTTTTTCTACCACTGGCTATACCGGTTCAGGCGGATGCGAGATTTACATGAAAAACGAAGATGCCGAAAGGATATACAAAGCCGTGCTGGAAGCGGGGGAAGAATTCGGCATCAAGCCCATCGGGCTGGGAGCACGCGACACGTTGCGCCTGGAAGCCGGGTTCTGCCTTTACGGCAACGATATCAATGATGAGACTTCGCCCATTGCCGCCGGCCTGGGATGGATTGTGAAATTTGTGGATGGCAATGAATTTATTGACCGCCCCTTATTCGAAAAACAAAAAGCTGAAGGCGTTCCGCGCAGGCTGAAGGGTTTTGTGATGGAAGACCGGGCCATCCCGCGGCAACATTACGATATCTGTGATTCCAGCGGACATTACATCGGGGGAGTGACCTCGGGAACCATGTCGCCCATGCTGAAAAAAGGTATCGGAATGGGTTATGTGGATAAGCCATACTGGAAAGAAGGTTCGGAAATTTATATCAAGGTGAGGAAGAATCTGGTCAAGGCTGTCGTGACGAGGCCGCCGTTTTACAAAGGGTAATTTCACGTACAGATGTTAAGGCGCGGTGTTTTTTCACACGGCGATGCAACGACGCGGTTTTTCATCTCACGCAAAGACGCAGAGAGCAAAGATTTTATTCGTTGTCTTATTTAAGAACGATTCTCCTGATTACGATCCCTTTTCCCGTTTTTATCCGTACAATAAAAACCCTCTGTTTCATCCCGATCACTGTCACAATCGTTGGTATCCCCACCAACAACTGTCATCAGTTCAAATGCAGTTGGTATTCCCCCACTGCGGTAGCAGGTTTTCTCATGTAACCGTCGTTGGTATCCCCACCAACGACATAACCCGTTCAAAAGCAGTTGGTGGGGACACCAACTGCGGCGTTATTAGTAAAGAACGATTTTTCTGATCGCAATTCCATTCTCGGTTTTTAGCCGTGCAATGTAAATTCCCGGTTTCAGTCCGTTCACAT
>JAOZOO010000150.1 GCA_029933225.1 Bacteroidales bacterium
TAGTCCTTCCATGGATCTGGAATGCGCTGATGGCCGAGCCGTCCCTTTTTTGGTACAACCCGATGCGGTTCAACGTATCGGCGATCTCGTTTGTGGTCATCGGCCTTCCGGCTTCTTTTAATACTTGTGTGATTGCTTCGTGTAATTTCATATTCTTTTGGTTTATTCTCTTACCTCAATTCATCCCTCAACTGTTCCAGTTCGCCTTCAAACAAATATGCCCTCATCCGTTACCAGACGCTCGACAAGTGTTTCCGCAACCCGGGACGCCGGTATTATTTTGAAGATTTGTTAGAAGAGGTGAACAATGCTTTGTTGGATTATGATCCGTCGTCGGAAGGGATCAGGCGAAGGCAACTGTTTGATGACATTTCTTTTATGAAAAGTGAAAAGGGGTGGTCGGCGCCAATCATTTCGGAAAGGGACGGAAGGAAAACGTATTACCGGTATGAGGACATGTCGTTTTCTATCAACAGCTCTCCGCTGAACGAACTGGAAGCCGAGCAAATCAAATCGGCGCTGATGGTGCTGTCGCGTTTCAGAGGCATGCCGCAGTTTGAGTGGGTGGGCGAAATGATCCCCAAACTGGAGCAGGCCTTCGGATTCAGGGGCACAGAACAGGAAATTATCGGCTTTGAAACCAATCCGTATCTGAAAGGACTGGAACATCTCGGGACGCTGTTCAATGCCATTTTGTATAAAAAACCGCTGGAAATTGAATACCGGTCTTTCCGATCCGATGAACCGCGCACCGATGTCATTCACCCGTATTATCTGAAACAATACAGCAATCGCTGGTATTTGCTGGGGCAAATTGAAAAGTTTGATGTATTGTCAAACAGGGCGCTTGACCGTATCATCAGCATCAGGGAAATTGACGTTCCTTTTATTGAAAACACAAAATACGATTTTTCGGAATATTTCGAGGACGTCATCGGCATCACGGTTCCCAAAGACGGGAACCCGGAGCTGATCGAACTGGAATTTACGCCCGGAAAAGCGCCGTATATCCTGACCAAACCGCTACACGGCTCACAAAAGATTAAACGGAATGACGAGAAAGGACTGATTATCACCATCGAGGTCATTCCCACTTATGAGCTGAACAGCCAGCTTTTATCGTACGGGAAAGAAGTGAAGGTTATATCCCCGGATTGGTTGCGGGAAGAATTGAGGGAGATGGCCTGCCCGGATCAGAAATGATCCCCTTATAGTTCAATAAGCGTATAAACCACAGTCGTCTCGTACAATACACCGGCAGGGATCAGCACCGTTACACCGGTTACCTTGTATTGCACATGGATGTTTCTTATGGAACCTGTTCCTGAGAAAAAAGACTGGTCGGTATTTGTGAGCTGCTGGTAAACCGTACCACCTGTTATTGTCGCGCCGGCTGTTATAGAAGTGCCGCTATCCGTTCTCCGTGCAAGGAGGGTGAGGCGATTATCCCACAAAACCTTATCTCCGCGCACGTCCACCCGCCAGGGAAACAGACTGGATGTAGGTGTTTTCCTGATCGTGATTCTTGTTTTTGTTCTGCTGCTTTGATAACTGTTGGGAAAATCATTTCCCGCTTCGGTAATCTGATTGGCCCGAACTCTTTTTCGCCAGTTTCCTCTTACGGTAATGGTTGCCTGAGCAAATATATCCTGTGCACCCAAAACAAAAATAATCAGTACTACTAACCACAACTTATTAATTGGTTTCCATTTCATATCTTCAGTCAACAATTGTAAAATCCAGTTGTATGGTCGTCGAATTGTCAAAATCCAGTTTACTGTAATCCGTTATCTCCAGCTTATATGTCAACTGATGGCCGTTATTTGTACCGGTACCTGTGTATGCACCCCGGATGCCGGAAATCAGGGTTTGGGCCGTGCTTGACAGTGTAATCGTACCTGATGACGTTCCTGTTGTCCCGCTTCCCGAGCCGGTATAAGCCGATGCCGTTACCGAAAGTTTCAATCCCGCAGGCACGGAACCACTGCCGATGGCCGCCGTAATGTAACGGTCAGTATCTCCTGATTTCAGGCAACATGAATAGTTCAGCCATTTCGAACTGTTTGTTACTTCCTGCGCTGATGCCCCTGCCTCTGAAGGTGCTGTTAAAGACAGGTTGATAAGATTGTTATTGGGTTCAATGTCCATAACTGCCACCCGGAACAGCTTAACATAAACCGTTACGTCGTCCGACACTTGTCCTTTCACCCCGGAAAAAACTCCGGTTAATAAAAGTAAAAACACCCATGAGGCAATATGAAAAACCCGTTTATTCAATGTTAGTCGTCAGTCGTTTTGTGAGTATTTTCAGACAATTCAATATTTTCACTGACAAAAATAATCTTTCTTTCCTTTTTAGTCAGCCAAACCGGAATATCTGTCTGCTGACCCGGTTGCAAAGTTAAATCAAACTGATCTTTTTCAATTTTATATTTTCCCGACAACCCGTTGGGATAAACTTTCAGTGTCCACTTACCCGGCCGTATGTCAGGAAACCGGAAAGTGCCGTCATCTTCCGAAATGACTTTTACAGATTCATTCTCATTTTTCATTTCCAGTATCAAACGACCGGGATTTTCATCGTCATCCAGCAGAGCAATTCCTTTTCCCTTTCTGTTGACCTCGATTTTTCCTTCCACTTTGGCGGCAGTTGTCAGGCCGAAAGTAACATACGTTTCCTCTCCGCCTTTCACTTCAACAGCAATGGGTTCCGGCACATCGGGCAACTGATGAATGCCGAGGGTGCTCCGGTCAATCAGCAGGTAATAAGTACCCGGTTTCAGGTTTTTCAGCGTGAAATTGCCTTCCGGATCGGTAATCACACTGTGTCCGTTCAGGTGCAGAATAACACCTCCTTCATTCCGGGATGTCATGTTGTTGATCTTTCCGTTTACCGTCCCGGCCTGCCCCACCCTTTTTAACGGGACACCAAAATGCCAGGTATAGGTAAAAGCCGCAGAATAGTCGGTGGCATACACCTGTTTCTGAAGCAATGCATAGTTTGCCGTTATGTTGATTTCATGATTTTTCGTGATCATCCAGTCGAGATTTGCATTGAAAAGACTGCGGTTGCGGTAATAGTCTTCCAGTTCATAATTGCTTTGGTACCAGACATTGACACGAAGGTCTCTGGCAATGACAGCCGACAGGGATGCGCCGTATATCCAGGAATTAATCCGTTCTGCCGAATAACGGTTGTTGGACATAAAGCTGACAAAACCGCCCAACTGCAACCAGCCATTGATGTCGTAATACAGGTCGGCAGTCGTTTTGTAAGTATTGGAAATCCGGTTCCCGGGAGGCAGCAGCAGGTTTTCGTTTTTCCCGGCTTCACCGTTAAGGTAATACCCGAAGTTTTTAATCTTTTGCATAAAGTACAACCGGAACACATTTTCACGGTAGTGAAATTTTGCGACAGCCGCACGATCCATTCTCTCGTGATGATCGTAATAAATCCGCAGGTCAATGTCTTTTGAGAAACGGTAGCCCAGTCCTGCATTGTATCCCTGATTGTATGGCGCTGCCCCGAACAACGTATCCCTTGCCGCATTTTGATAATCCTGCCTGATGTTTGCATTGAAACTCAGTCTCCGGGTGATACGCCAGCTTCCGTTTACCGTATAAAACAATGAATTTGTGTAATACCCGGGATAATATTTACTTGCATATACCAAGGTGGCCGAGACATTCACTTTTTGCCAGTTACCTATAAAATTCGTGTAGAGGCCGTAGCCCTTTTTACCTCCCGTTAACCCACCGGAAAATTCCATTTCAAGCAAAGAATTCTGAAAAGGTTGCAATTTTAATCCAACACTCAAAAGGTGGGAATCATCCGTACTTTCCGTATATCTTTTTCGCAAATAGCTGATGCCTATGTAATTCTCTTTGAAAAACCTGAAGTTCACATAGCCCGCCAGTTCATCTTTAATATAAGGATAAAATCGGGGTTGCTGATAAAAGCCGCCAAACCGAAAGCGTCCTGCACGACCCTCGGCCTGACCGCCGCGCCCATATCTTGACATCTCCGTAAGCGGACTCAAACGATAGGATTTATCTCCGAGGAAAACCATAAATTCTTTCTGGCTGTAAGCGGCAAAATACTGATCATACATACCGAGGGCAGAAAGATTAAACTGATTGGGGCCGCGGGCAAGAAAAGTGAGATGTTTGGTCTTCTCCAGATCGAGAAAGCCGTTTCCGACAATTTGTCCCTGAAAACCTGAAACCACTGCGCCTTTGTTGTTTCGCATCAGATACCGGATGCTGGCATCCACAGGAAACCTGAAATACAGGTCGTTTTCTTCCTCTCTTACCGGAATGATTTTATAGGTGTAAAATTTGTTTGTAAAAATGTCATCATGGCCGGCAACCCGTGCCGTTAATCTGATGCTGTTGTTCGACACACTGGTGATGTCTTTTTGAACTTCAGACGACACATTGACAATTCGCGAAGCACCGGCATCTAACCGGAATGTGGCAGCCCCCTGAATAATGCCGTTGAACGGTTCGAGGATAACGGTCTGAGCGGAATTGCCATCGTTGGTGATGATAAACTGCGCCGAGGCCTGTGATCCTGCTGCGACATGGCCGGAAGAACCGGCAAGTTCCATTGATAGTTCGATGACCTCCTGAACTTCCACTGTGAAATCAAATCTCCCGGACCAGGTTTCGCCGGATGTTGCTTCATAAGTGATGTTATATTGCCCGGCCGGTGTGAAATCGGGAATACGGAAACTGATCAGTCCGGTCTTTTGTTCCCCGGCTTTCAGGTCAACAGGCAAAGTTCCCGTAACCGGTTGCCATTTATCAGGAAGAATGAGTTTTGTGGAAACCTGAAGGTTCTCACCTGTTTCATTTTCGATTTTGTAAACTACCGAACAAATATGACCGGGCCTGGTACTGATGGCACCCCTACGGGCAGGAGAAAGTTTGAGCCCTTCTCCGTAAACCTGAAATGTGGAGATAAATAAAATAAAGACGATATATGTTAATGGTCTAACCATCTTTGATTTCCACGGAAATATTTACTCCGAATACCTCATCTTCTCCCGTATCGGCCACCAGCAAACCCTGATAGTGTCCCGGCGCCACGTCGTTCAGTATAATTTTCATCCTGACAGAAGTGCCGGGATAGATTTTCCGGGGGCCTGCTTCAAAAACTCCCGCCGAATTGCCACCATCATCAAATAACTCAAGTTTCAACACGGGACGGAAGTATCGTTCACCCGGATTCTGAATATCCACCTGAAGGTATCTGACCGTGTCTTCTTTAATCAGGTCCGTTGCCATAAATTCCAGCTTGCGGACCCCTGTGTTTTCAATGTCAGTAATGATCTGGACAGCATATCTGATTACTGTCCGGATATTCACCCCTTTGGAAAGGTTACTTGTGTCAATTTCATTCACGCTTTCCACCATGATCACGCTCCAGTAACTGCCGGTCAGCGAATCATCCGGCACTTTGATCTCATACCTTACATTTATATTCTCATGTGCCGGCACTTTGATATAAGTGGCATTGATGTCTATCCATCCGGCATTTGACCGTGCAATACTTCCGGGTTCTTCATAAAACGATTCACCCTTGTAATTGAACAGGTAATCTTTTTGATAAATCTTTACGTACTGGTCTTTATCGCCGTAGTTGGTGATGTCTATTTCGCCTGTATAGCCGTTCCCCGGGCTGACGGTGAATTCATGTGTCAGTCCGTTTTCAACAGAAATGCCTGCCGTGATGGAAAGGGGGAAAAAAATTGCGGCAATACACCACACGATTGATTTCCGGATAGTTTGCTTTTTCATTGCTTTTCGTTTTTGTTTATGACAGTTAAAAGGGATTTCCGGAAAATGAAATTATGCTTTCCGGAAATACCCAATCGAAAATACAATTTTTAATTATCCGAAAGTGTGTAAGTAACAGTCAGTGTTGTGGCATCATCAAAATCAAGGTCTCCGTAATTTGCCGGAGCAGTTAAACTCAATGTATATGTCAACTGATGACCGTTATTTGTCCCATCACCTGTATAACAGCTTTTTACACCTGTTACGATGTTCTGGGCCGTTGACGACAACGTGACCTCTGAAGTGGGTGTTCCCACATTTCCTGCGCCATTTCCTGCGTCATTTGCTGCAACAACTTTCAGTGTCATGCCACCAGGCACGGTACCGGTAGTAATGGCCACAGTCACATCCCTTGAAGGTTCGGTTGTTGAACCGATAATGGATGAATAGTTCATCCACAATGTGTTATTTGTTGAAGCACTGAAATCCAGCGGATCCCCTGCTTCTGTCGGCGCAGTCGGACCCAAAGTGATTGTGTTGCTTCCGGCCGGCTCAATATCCAAAAGGGCCACTTCCGGAATAGTAATTGTAATGTTGTGGGCATCATTATTGTCATCCTGCCCATACGACATACCGGCAATGCCACCCAGCATTGCCACAAATAAAATGAACTTTAAAACGTTTTTCATTTTAAAATGATTTAGTTAATGAATAAAATTATTGTCAGGTTGATAAACCTCATAAGTAGTTATAAACCAAGGGATATTATTCATTTCTTAAAATATCCAAAACAATTTACGTTGAAACATATAGAAGGTTACATATATGCTCCCTGTTTAATATCTGATTGGGGAATGCGGCCAGGTTTTATCTGTCAGTTGCCGGACAGGTTTTTAATGTGATGCGAGATTTTTTAATCGGGGAATAATTTTATAGAAAACACATTGTAAAAAATAACAGAAAAGAAGAATAAC
>JAOZOO010000274.1 GCA_029933225.1 Bacteroidales bacterium
CGGAGGCCGTTTCGTTTTTCCCATTTCAAAAGTTTCAATCGGTCGGCGGCCCAGATTACGGTAGCCCCGGTGAGGCCGTTCATAATTGTAGTATTGCAGCCAGTCATCCAGGTCACTTTGCAATTCTTGCAAAGACGCATAGAGCTTTTTGCGAAAGCAGGTTCTAAAGAACTCATCGAGCAGTGTGCGATTGAAGCGCTCGACAAAGCCGTTGGTTTTCGGGCTTCCCACTTTGGTAGTTCGGTGCTCTATATCGTTGAACTCCAAAAATATCTCATATAGATGGATCATGGGCCGTCCCCTGTATTCGGTACCGTTATCGGTCAAGATGGCCTCCACCGGCAGCGGGTGTTGATCATAAAAGGGCAGTACGCGATCATTGAGTATGTCGGCAGCGGTTTCCTGCCGTTTGCTGGTATAAAGCTTGGCAAAACCGAAGCTGCCGAAAGTGTCCACGACCGCTTGCAGGTAAATACGGCCGATGCCTTTTAGCCGGCCCACATAAAATGTATCCTGGCACAGCAACTGGCCCGGGTAGTGGCTTTCCACATGGCGCTCTTTAAAACATGGATTGGCTTTTTCAATCAGACGGATCTGCTCAGCGCTCAGCTTGAAGCCTTTTTTCAGCCACCGCTGCTCAAGGCGCAAAAGACGCTTGTAGCGGGTTTCAAGATCATTTTTAATCCACACATTGCGTACCGAAGAAGCACATACGCCGATACCTTCAAGGTTGAGTTGATCGGCAATGCGCTGTTGGCCATAGGCCGGATGGGCCAGCGACAGCTCGATAATGCGTTGTTTTACCTTCTCGTCAAGTTCATTGGGATGCGGGCCCGGTATCGGTGGCTTGTCGATCAGACCATCGAGCCCGTGCTGCTGAAAGGCCCGTTTGTATTCGTAAAACTGGCTGCGCGATACCTTGTGCAGCCGGCAGGCTTTGGATACGTTTCCTAATTTTTCAGCAAGTTGTAGCAAAGTCAGTCGTTTTTGTGCTAATTTGGCTTTGGCGGTCATGGTCTGCTCTCCTTTCGGTTATGTTGTTTTTTTGGCAATTACATTATAACCGAGAGAGCGACCGGCCGCCACAGCCGGGGGGATTTTAACCTCCCCCCGGCAATGACGCCCTAATGAGTGCTTAAATTTTCGTCAGTGCGCCAATGTGTCCGGTAAGATCTTAACTTATACAAATTATCTTTTAGAATAAGGGCTTCGCCCCTTTGTCTTTTAGCATCTTGGCAATTTTTTTATTACCGTTTTGTTCAGCGTACGAAAGGGCGCTGTAACCATATTTGTTTACGGTATCGACGTCGGGATTATACATAAGCAACACTCTTACGACTTGTTCAAATTGGTAATATGCCGCATAGATCAACGCTGTCCATCCATCATCATCTTGGATGTTTAAATCTGCACCTTTATCACACAGGTACTTTACAATCGGGGCGTTTCCATAATATGCCGCGGCTATCAATGGCGTAAAACCATTATTATCCCTTGCATTAATATCATCACCAGCTTCCACATGAGAAACCACTTTTTGATAATCCAAATTGCGAACGGCGTTGATTAAATTATCGCGCATATTAGCAAAGCAGGCACTAAGCAGAAGAGCTGTCATAAGGAGTAATAACTTTTTCATGGTTCAATCCTTTTCTTATGTTGTGCGCCATAGCTGATTATAGCACAATTTTGAAGAAAAATCAGGTAACACTTTT
>JAOZOO010000275.1 GCA_029933225.1 Bacteroidales bacterium
GAGAATCTGCAAATCTGCGATTTGCTTAGATTCTCGAGCATCCTCGAAAAACTAAGCAGATCACAGATCTGCTGTTTTTCGGGATCGATCATCGTTCTTAAAGGTAATCAGATTTTATGACAAAAAAAAGCCCCCGAAGGGGCTGCTGAAGATCCTGTGGAACTTATTTCCGGTTCTTGCGCTTGTACTCGTAGTCTTTGCGTTCCAGCTCGTACTGTCGCTTAACGGATTTTTTCAAAGCATTGAACACCGCCGTGGTGGCTTTCATGACATTCTTGTCCTCCTCTGCCACCAGCACCTTTTTGCTCTTCAGGTTCAGGGAGGCCGACACCTTATAGAGTGCCGAGGAGTGGTCGAAGATCACCTCCAGGGTCATATCCTTGTCATATTTCTTAAAGAGCTCTTTGAAAAATTCACTTTTCTCGTGACAAAGATTCTCCAGTTCAGCGTGGAACTCTTTTTCCACTTCGTTGATGTTCTTAATGATCAGTTGTACCATGATAATGTGTATATATACGTTAAAAATATTTCCCGTTTTTCCCTGTCAAAGATAGGAATTATACGGACACCGACCCATAGTCAAAAACTGTACCTGTGCTGTTTCCTGCCAGTTTGT
Organism: Bacteroidales bacterium; assembly: GCA_029933225.1. GTDB lineage: Bacteria > Bacteroidota > Bacteroidia > Bacteroidales > F082 > JAADID01. Next base: position 617 of record JAOZOO010000275.1, read on the forward strand.
CGTATTTTACCGGCTCCCGATTTGCCACCCCGGAAATATCTTCTATTTTTGATCAATATTTTATAAAAAGATACTTAAAGATAAAGTTATCTTTGTCTTTCTGTTTCAGCAACCCCCTCCCTTTCCCTCCCCCTCACCGAGGGGGAGGGAAGTGTTGCCAAAGTATATGTCCGGCAGCTGACCGGAGGGGGTCGGCAAAAAATACAGAAAGCGTTTTAGTGTTACCTTTTATTTGGAATAATTTATTGATTATTAATTCATAACTCTTTAAAAATGAAAAAAATATTTATTCTTTTCTTTTCCTTCCTTCTTTTCTTTCCTGCCTGGTCGCAGAAAAAATGGAACTATCCCACCGACACCACACATTATGAGGATACACTGGTCTATCAGAACAAGCGTTTCTATGATGTTCCGCTCATCGTTTCACCCGATCCCTGTGATCATACGAAGGTGCGGAATGTGATCCTGCTGATCGGTGACGGCATGGGGGTGAGCCATGTATATGCCGGTCTGGTGGCCAACAAAGGGCATCTTTATCTGAATAACTGTCCGGTGACCGGATTTTCCAAGACCTATTCGTCCGATAATCTCATTACCGATTCGGCGGCTGGTGGTACGGCCCTGGCCACGGGTCACAAGACGAAAAACGGGGTGATCAGCCTGGATGCGGATATGAAGCCGGTGAAGAGCATCCTGGAGTCGGCCGAAGATGCCGGTCTGGCCACCGGGATGGTGGTTACCTGTAAGATCGAACATGCCACACCCGCCGTCTTTATTGCCCACGAAAAAAGCCGGAACATGTACCAGGAGATCGCTGCCGATTTTCTGGACACCGATATTGATGTTTTTATCGGCGGGGGACTGAATGATTTCGTACATCGCCGTGACGGCCGCAACCTGGTAAATGAGCTGAAGAAAAAAGGATATCAGGTGATCACTGCGCCCGACTCGCTGCAGTATGCCGACCGCAACCGCAAACTGGCCGGTCTCATCGACGAGGGACACCTGCCGCCCTATGCCCTGGGACGTGGTGATTATCTTCCGGAAGCTACGGAACTGGCCATCGAGATGCTCAGCAAAAACAAAAAAGG
>JAOZOO010000151.1 GCA_029933225.1 Bacteroidales bacterium
CCCAGGTCTCATGCGTCGGTCCGGCAATGAGCAGTTTATTGTCATCGGTGGTCATAATGGCTTTGGCCTCCGAATGACCCGGGACGTTTGGAAGGGGTTCCCACCATTCCTGGATGAATTTCTGGGCGAACAGTCCTGTTGAAAGAAAAATAATAGCGCAAATCGTAAAAAACGTTTTCATGGCAATGGGTTTTTAATGATTAATGAATATTCCTATTCAAAGGAAATCAATTGTTTCCGGCAGGTCTTGTGCCATTTAACCAATTGTTTGGAGTATTTGTGCATTTGTTGGGTCAGGAGGGGGAAGGTTGGGTATATGGGTATAAGGGGTATATCCCCCATACCCTGGTTCTCATTTCCTCATCTCACTGGGCGGCACACCGAATTCCTCTTTGAAAACGCGGCTGAACCAGGCGGGATCGTTAAAGCCGCAGGCATAGGCCACCTGCGAGATGTTCATATCGCTTTCCTCCAGCAGTCTGCGGGCAGCCGACAGGCGAATACCGCGAATGAACAGTGCGGTGGATTTGCGTCCCAGCGCTTTTAGTTTTCTGTAAAGCTGCGACTCACTCATGTTCAGACTTTCGGCCAGTAAGGTGGCATTCAGTTTCGGGTCGTCAAGATGCTTTTCAATCACCTCAACGGCTTTTTTCAAAAACCGCTCCTCGCCGGTGGGCAAGGCCTTCCGTGTAATGCCAATATCCACCTTGCTGTATTTTTTCTGAAGCTGCTTCCTGATCTTTATCAGTTGCTCCAGCCGGACAAACAGCTCTTTTTTATTGAAAGGCTTGGTCAGATAAGCATCCGCCCCGTGCGACAGTCCTTCGATGCGGTCCTTTTCGGTGGCTTTGGCCGTCAGCAGGATAACGGGGATGTGGCTGGTGCGTTCGTCGTTTTTCAGGATTTCACAAACCTCAAAGCCGTCTTTGCCGGGCATCATCACATCCGAGATGATGATATCGGGAATGACTTCAATGGCCGTGGCGATGCCCTGTTCTCCGTCAGGTGACCACTTCACGCAGTATCTTCCTGCGAGGCACGAAATGATGTACCGTGCTACGTCGGGATTGTCTTCCACCACGAGGGCCAGCGGCAGGTTTTTGTCCCCGGTGTCACTAACCACCTCGATGGCAGTCAAATGCTTCCCTTCCCGTCGGGTGACAATGGGTTTGGCTTTTTGCAGCGGAGCATTGGTAGTGACGGGAATGCTTACGCAAAATTCCGTTATTTCACCGGGCGTGCTTTTCACAATAATTTGCCCCTTCATCAGCTCCACCAGTTCTTTGGTCAGCGCCAACCCGATTCCCGTACCTTCGTTTTTCCGTGCCTCCGAGTTGTCCACCTGGTAAAACCGGTCGAATATACGATCGAGATGTTCCTCTTTTATACCTATTCCCGAATCCTGTACTTTGATAATCAGGTAATCTTTTTCATGCTGCTTTTCCTTTTTCACATGAAAAATCACCTTTCCGCCCATGGGCGTGAACTTGATGGCATTGGACAAAAGGTTGGAGGCGATCACAAATATTTTGTCCTGATCGTAATCCATGATGATGCGGTCGGTTTCGTGGTAAAAGACCAGTTTGACATTTTTGGAATCGGCCATGGACTGGAACGATTCCAGCACATATTGAAGATAGGAAACGATATTGTCACGAATCAGGTTGAGTTTCATTTTGCCGTCTTCGATCTTGGACATGTCGAGCATCTGCTGGACGAGGTGCAGCAATTTATCGCTGTTGCGTTCGATCATTTCCAGTTTCTCGCTGAAACGTTTTTGTTCCCTGACATTCATACTCCCAATCATTTCATCGGCCATGCCGCGGATGACGGTGAGGGGCGTACGGAACTCATGTGTGATGTTGGCATAGAGCCGCGATTTGAGTTTGTCCACCTCGCGCAGCCGTTCCGCTTCTTTTTGGGCAAGCACCCGGCTCAACTGGTAACGGTAAATACTGTACAGAATGCTTACGAAGCCGAGAAGGTAAAGCGCGACAGCCCACCATGTGCTCCACCACGGCGGGCGGATCACGAACCCCAGTGTGGTTTCCCTGACCATTCCCGGCGAAGAGGTGCTCTCGGCCTTTACTTTGAATCGGTAATGCCCCGGACGCAGGCCGGAATAATTCACACTGCGGTTGTTTGAAGCCACCCATCCGCGGTCCACATCCGAAAGCCGGTGGTAAAACCGGATATCTTTACCGTTTTCCGGAGCCAGCGCCGAATAATCAAAAGTCAGGGAGTTCCGGGTATGATTCAGGACGATTTCTTTTGAGAAATTCAGCGTTTCTCCCAGCGGGTATTCTTTTCCCGAAATCTTTAAAGCGCTGATGTATGGCCTAAATTCTTCTTTTGCTTTGTGCAGACTGTCAGGAAAGAAGAATCCAAGCCCGCGGCGGTAGCCGATGACCATGCGGCCGTCCGACAGTTTATACAGTTTGCCCGGCATGGTAGGGTCGCGGTTTTCCCATTTGCTGTATTTCACCAGTCCCTCGTTTTCGCTGAAAACCACGGTTTGAGATTGCCCGGGGACAAGCTTTTCAATCCCCGAAGGCGTCAGCATGTAAAAATTACCTGAATCATCCCTGCGGACGCCTGAAATGCTTTTCCGGATGCCGGCGTAACTCCGGATTCCTTTTTGTGGCTTGACCGGTAAAATATACCCCAGGCCGTATCTGCTCATCGTCACCCAGATGGTGTCGGGATCGTCTTTGTAAAATGAAAGAATAAACCTGGCCGTATCGTTTTTGAAAAAATGAAGCGTGTCAGCATCGGGATCATAAACCCCGTAATTTCCATCACTGGTAAACCAGACTCGCCCGTATTTGTCAGTGGTTATCTTTTTTACTTTCGGCTGGAGCGTCCTGGATTCAAAAAACCGTTTGACTTTTTCCACAACCCGAAGTTCATCATTCGGGATATCCAGTTGATATAAACCTTCAATCATTCCGGAAACCCAGATTCTGTTTTTATTGTCCATGGTAAGGTCGGTAAAAACGGGGTATTCGTCATAAGGGACATGCAGTGGGGTGATCTTTCCGTCATTCAAAGAGAGATTATAAATATCTTCCGGTGTAAGAAACAACACCTCATTTTGGTCAAGCGGCAGAAATTTGCGCACGTTATATTCTTTCAGCATTCTTTTGGGAAAGGGCAGGTGATGAAAGGTTTTGTCTTTCAGGTCGAAATAATGTAATCCCTGTCCGCGGGCATAACCGATGTAAAGCCGTTGACGGAGCGTGTCTTCATAAAAACTGGTTGTCAGAAACCAATGATCTTTGTCAACGGGAGGAAAGAAATGGTTTTCGAAGTTGCCGTTTGACAGACGCATCCTGATGACTCCGTATTCTGAACTTAACCAGATGGAATTTCCATCCACAAGATCAATGAACGGTGTATAAGGCCTTCCTCCGCTGTTGACGAAACTTCTGATGTAGTTTATCCTGTGTGTTTCGGCATTGAAAATCCCGGCGCCGTTCATGGAAGAAACCCAAAGCTCGTTTTCCGATTTTTGCAGGTTTGGGATCACCGGCGAATTTGTCACATATTCCGCGGTTGTCGAATAGGGGCCGTAACTGTATTCAAACTTTTCGTTTACCGTGTTGAAAACCACCATGTCGGCATTCCACGTGCCGAGGTAGAGTTTCCGGTTTGAGTGGGCAATGACTTTATTAAACGTATTCAGTGTATTTTTCATTTTTCGGTTATCGAAACAAAAATGACTGAACCGGGTGCTGTATTTGTTGAATTTCAAAAGACCTTTCAAAGTAGCCATCCAAAGGATGCTGTCGTTGTTAACGTCCTGTTTGATGTCGAAAATGTTTCGTACCTGCAGTTTGTCCGTTATTTTCTTTCCGTTGAATGTTTCCGGAATTTCATAGCCGGTAAAAGAAAAATCATTCCTGTCGAATCTGACCATGCCGGTTCTTGTCCCTAACCAGATATCGCCCTGCCGGTCAACAAGTATGGAGTTGATATGATGAAGATCGGCGTTTTCATCATTGTCGCTGATAAGGTTTTTGAAAATCAACGTCAGGGGATCAAAAAAACTTAAGCCGTTTTCGGTGGCGAGAATGATTTGTTTTGAGAGTGTGTCGATGACAAAGGCATTGGAAGGTATGACATTTCCGGGGAGGGATGTGCTGTCGGCCGGGTCATGAGTGAAAGTTTTGACCGAGATACCGTCCCAGCGGCACAGTCCGCCGTTTGTGGCCAGCCAGATAAAACCAAGGTCATCTTTCAGTATGGCATTCACCACGTCATTAGGCAGACCCGATTTTTTGTTGATAATCTGCGGATTGTCAAACGATGTCTGGGCAGGTCCAACGGCATTGAGCAGAAAAACAAGCAGAAAAAAGAGAACAGCATATTTCGTTCGTTCGGGCATGAAATGCTTTGATACAATAACCAAAAATATAAAAAATGTAGAAAGAGGATTTTACCAATTACTCATCATTTTGTTAACGACTTACTTTGCCGAAGAAGTATGGTCATGCACGATTCGCCAGCCGGTTTTGGTTTTGCGAAAGATAAGCGTGAACAACCCGTGAGGCCGGTCGTTTTCGCGTTGCAGTTCCCATCTGCCGAAGACGAGGGCGGCATCATTGGATATCATGGTGATGTCGATACCTGAAAAGATCAGTTTGCCCATGGAAGAGCTGTCGGGATATCCTTTCCGGTAACGTTCCAGTGTGGTTTGCCATCCGTAAGATACATTTCCTCCGGAGGCAAAACGGAGAGAATCCGAACGCAGGTAACCGTCCATATATTTTTCGATGTTCCCCTCATTCCAGGCTGTTGCCTGCTGGTCGAGTATTTTCCTGATCTCTGCTTTGGCTTCTTTATTTTCTCTGTATTCCTGATTACAGGATACACTCATTAACAGAATAAAAAATGAAATGATCGTTACAGAAGTCCTCATTTGTGAGTGAAAAAAGGTTTGCAATAAAAATGACTTAAAAAGTGGGATAATGGTCATCGGAAATCAATCAAAAATTATCGAAAGAATAAAAATGTTTTTTTTCATTGGATAAAAATAAATTTTATGAACAAAAGAATATTATGCCTTTTTGCTAAACGCAAGATTGTAAAATAAATTATTGTCAGGTGAAATAAATGAAACGACAAAAAAAGCTTTTCATTGACCTTACAGCCAGTCTCCGTACAACGCTTCTCTCCGGTCGGGAAGAAAAAGTCGTCTGGCATGGGAGGTTTTTACTTTTTCCAGGTCAATATCACAATAAAGAATTTCATCTGTTCCTTTTCCTGCCCGGGCAATGACTCTTCCGTTGGGATCGCAAACGAACGATTCGCCCGAGAACATCAGGTTGTCTTCCTGTCCCACACGGTTGCAAAGTGCTGTGTAATAGCCGTTCTGAAATGCGGCAATCTGCATCTCTGCTTCGTAAAGTCCTTCCGTCCATTCACCTTCGGCGCCTGCCTGGGGGGTAATGATCAGTTCGGCACCTGCCAGCGCCAATGCCCGCATGTACTCGGGATAATGCCGGTCATAACAAATGGCAATACCGATTTTTCCGATCGCCGTGTTATACACCGGTGCCCCCGTGTCACCCGGTGTGTAGTATGTCTTTTCATGGAAATACTCATAGTCGGGAATGTGCACCATACGCGTTTTTCCCAACAAACGACCGTCTGCATCAATAACGGGTGAGGCATCGTAAGTGCGGTTGTTTTCTTTTTCAAAAAGGTTCAGCACGGTAACGATGCCGTATTTTTTTGATAGTTCGACAAATGTTTCCGTCACCGGGCCTGGAATGGTCTCGGCAAGACCGGTCACATCACCCGTAGCCGGGTACTGCGGATAAAACGGCTCGAAAGCCAGTTCGGCAAAGCAGATCAGTTGTGCCCCGTTTTTGGCAGCTTCTTCAAATGCTTTAATTGCTCTTTCCTTATTTTCAGCTTTGTCTTCCGTGGCATGCTGCTGAATCAGGGCGATTTTTACCATCAGATGTCAAATTCTGTGAGCCAGAAATCGTGTTTGTTGCAAAAGCTGGTGGCGTACAGTTTTCCCGAAACATTTTCCGGTATTTCGTATTCCGAAACGGCTTTTTTGTCCTTGTCGGGATAAAATGTTTTTGAGCCCAGCACTTTTCCTTTCTGTGTCACCACCGTATGGCGAACAATGTAGTGTTCCTGTGACATTGAGTGGTTGGTATATACCGTGACTTTTCTGCCTTTGACACTTACTTCGGGTGCATGGCTGCCGGCTTTGCCTTCCCACATCCCCTGATCGTTTCTTGTATAGATAACCCCCGGAAATGACGGTAATTTGCCTTTACCCTTTGCAAGCGCCGTCGCCGAAACCGCCAGCCCTGATGCAACCAGTGCAGTGGTCTTGATGAATGTTCTTCTGTTACTCATGTTTTTATGTTTAATGATTACTATTCTGAAATTTCAATCGCAAGCAAATTTCCAAAAAATTATGATACGGGAATTTAAGGATCAGATATCCGCCCATTCCGGCAGGGGTGCTGCTGCCGGTTTCCGGCCGTAAAAAACATCATCCAGCTTCAAAGCGGCAATTCTGAACAGGGAGGAGTTTTTAATACCGAAACGAATCACTTCGTGCAAAGCGTTGTCAGGATGGGAGAAGGGGCAAACGCTGATACACCGGGCGCAATCCGTGCCCAGGGTGCTCCACAGCGTAAAGCATGCCTCCTGGTTGATCTGCCAGCGCAG